>JAFUBA010000188.1 GCA_017460395.1 Clostridia bacterium
CACCGTCTTTCATGACTGCGATGTCATCGCAAGGAGCGCAAGGTTTGAAAACCTCTCCGGGGACGCGCTGCGCCTTGAGCAGGCAGACAGCCTGTGCCTCGATCTTCCGGACGCCGACTGGGAGCTCATGACGCTCACCGGCGACTGGGCGAGAGAGCGCTCGGTCGTGCGCCGGCCCCTCTGTGAGGGCTTTCAGGGTGTGGAGAGCCTCAGAGGCGCCAGCAGCCTGACCGCATCCCCCTTTGCCGCCCTTCTTCGCCCCGGCACCACGGAGCAGCGCGGAGAAGTCATAGCATCCGCCCTGGTGTACTCCGGCAATTTCCGCGCCGGGGCCGAGGTGGACAGCCGCGGCATGACACGGCTGCGCCTGGGGCTGAACGCAAGGCAGTTTTCCTGGAACCTGAACCCGGGCGAAGTGTTCCAGACGCCGGAGGCCGTCCTCGTCTATTCCGCGGAGGGTCTCAGCGGCATGAGTGCCCAGTTCCATGCCCTCTGCCGGGATCACCTGGTGCGCGGCAAGTATGCCCATGCCCCGCGGCCGATCCTGCTCAACAACTGGGAAGCCACCTACTTTGACTTCAATGAGGACAAGCTCCTGCAGATCGCCCGGAAGGCCGCCGATGTGGGCGTGGAGCTGTTCGTGCTGGACGATGGCTGGTTCGGCCACCGGGATTCCGACAATTCCTCCCTCGGCGACTGGGTTGTCGACCAAAATAAGCTGCCGCACGGCCTGAGGCACCTGGTGGATGAGGTCCACGCAATGGGCCTCAGGTTCGGCCTGTGGTTTGAGCCGGAGATGGTCTCCCCGGACAGCGACCTCTACCGGGCACACCCCGACTGGGCCCTGCACATTGACGGGAGGACACCGATTGAGTCCCGCAACCAGCTGACGCTGGATCTGAGCCGGCAGGATGTCTGCGACTACATCTACCGCTCGGTTTCCTGCATTCTCCGGGACAACGGCATCGACTACGTCAAGTGGGACATGAACCGCAATTTCAGCAACATCGGTTCCGCCTGTCTTTCGCCATCTGCCATGAAGGAGCTGCCGCACCGCTACATGCTGGGTCTGTACGGCATTCTCGAGAGACTGCAGGAAGAGTTCCCGGACGTGCTCTTTGAGTCCTGTGCCTCCGGCGGCGGACGCTTCGATCTCGGCATGCTCCACTACATGCCCCAGACCTGGTGCTCCGACAACACCGACGCCCTGTGCCGCTGCAGGATTCAGTGGGGCACCTCCATGGTCTTCCCGCCCTTTGCCATGGGCAGCCATGTGAGCGCGGTGCCGAACCATCAGACGGGACGCATCACGCCCCTCTCCACCCGCGTGAACGTGGCCATGAGCGCCTGCTTCGGTTTCGAGCTGGACCTGAACAGACTCACCGATCAGGAGATCGAGGAGGTTCGGGCGGCCATACGGCGCATCAAAAACCTTCGTATGCTTCTCCTCTACGGCCGCTTCCACCGCCTGCTCAGTCCCTTTGAGGGCCATGACACTTCGTGGATCACGGTCTCCAAAGACCAGCGAAAGGCCGTCCTCATGTTCACAAGGGACCTGAGGCAGGCCAACACGGACCATCCCATCGTGCGCCTGGCCGGCCTGGATCCGGATGTCCGGTACCTCATCGAGGAGACCGGTGAGATCTACGGCGGTGATCAGCTGATGGCCTCAGGCCTTTGCATCGCGCTGCCCTCCGGCGATGCCGCCTCCGTGTCCCTCGTACTGAGCGCACAGTAAATGAAGACGTTTTCTGTCCTTGGAAGGAGTTTGTATGATTCGTCTGATCGCTGATTCCACCTGTGACCTGTCCCCGGAGCTGAAAGAGCGCTATCACGTGGACATCTTGCCCCTCAGCACCGTACTGGGAGAGGATGTCTACACCGATGGCGTGGACATTGAGCCAAAGGACCTGTACGCCTGGTCCGACCGCACCAAACAGACCCCGAAAACCGCCGTCTTTTCCATCCAGCAGGCCAAGGACAAGTTCCGGCCCTATCTCGATGCGGGCGATGAACTCCTCTGCCTTTCCATCTCAGAGTCCATGTCTGCATCCGGCCAGGTCATGCGCATGGCGGCCGAGGAGCTGCGTGCCGGAGACCGGGTGCACGTGGTGGATTCCCAGAATCTGTCCACCGGCATCGGGCTGCTGGTGCTGAAGGCGGCCGAGGCCGCGGAGGCGGGAAAGGACATTCCTGAGATCATCCGGGTGCTGGAGGCGACACGGCCCCTCGTCCGCAGCAGCTTCGTCATCGATACCATGACATACCTGCACAGGGGTGGCCGCTGCAGCGGCATCGTTGCCCTAGCCGGCAACGCGCTGCGCATTCACCCGGAGATCGTGGTGCAGGACGGTGCCATGAAGCCAAACCACAAGTACAGGGGCAACATGAACCACGTGCTGCGGGAGTATGAACGGGATCTGACAGATGCCATGCTGAAGGCAGACCCAAGCCACGTGTTCATCACTCACTCACCGATGCCCGCAGATGATGTCCGGATGGTCCTGGACTATGTGGAGAATCTCCACTATTTCCGTGAGATTCACGAGACCAATGCCGGGAGCGTGGTCTCCAGCCACTGCGGGCCCAACACCCTGGGCATTCTCTTTATCGCAAAAGAATGACCGAATAGAATCTTGATCTTGAGGTTTCAACATGCTGTCAGTCGATCTGAACGCCGATCTCGGGGAAAGCTTCGGCGCATACACCATCGGGATGGATGCCCAGGTGCTTCCCCATGTCACCTCCGTGAATGTGGCCTGCGGCTACCATGCCGGGGATCCCATGGTCATGGAGCGCACGGTCAGAATGGCAAAAAAAGAGGGCACCGCCGTGGGTGCCCATCCGGGATATCCAGATCTTCAGGGGTTTGGCCGCCGGAACATGGCCGTGTCCCCTGAGGATGCCAGAGTCATGGTGATGTACCAGATCGGTGCCCTGAACGCGTTTCTCACGGCCGAGGGCATGCGCATGCAGCATGTGAAGCTGCACGGTGCCCTCTACAATGCAGCCGCCAGAGACCTGGATCTGGCCCTTGCCATCTGTGACGGCATCCATGCCGTCCTGCCCTCCGTCATCTTTCTGGGACTTGCAGGCAGCCAGATGGTGCGCGCTGCCAGGGAAACCGGGCTGCGTTTTGCCAGTGAAGTCTTTGCCGACCGCGCCTACATGCCGGACGGCAGCCTGGTCCCCAGAAGCCGGCCGGGAGCCGTCATTCACGACACAGAGACCGCCATTGCCCGGACGCTCCGCATGGTGAAAGAAGGCAGCGTGGAGAGCATTGACGGGACCGTCGTGCCCCTTCAGGCAGACTCCATCTGTGTCCACGGGGACAATCCGGAGGCGATCCGGTTCGTAGAGCAGATCCATCGGGCGCTGGAAGACGGCGGGGTTCAGGTGAGAGCCCTGGACTTGGCATAAGACACGGCACGCGGAAGAGGGGAGGCGTCAGCTCGTGTCGGACACGGAAACGAAACTCTACACCATGGATGATATTCTCGCCCCTCCGGAAGGTGTGCGTGCCGAGCTGATCGACGGCCGGATCTACTACATGGACCATCCGCCGCTGATTCACCAGGCGATCCAGGGTTACATCTTTTCCATGCTCTACGGCTACGCCCATGTCCGGAATTGTGCCGTCTTCGATGCCAATTTCGGCGTGTACCTGACGGGCGATGATCTGAATTTCCTGCTGCCGGACATTGCAGTCATCTGTGACAGAGAGAAGCTCTCCGAACGCGGATGCGAGGGTGCGCCGGACCTCATCGTGGAGATCGTCACTCCTGCATCCCGAAAGATGGATTTCCTGGTAAAGCTCCACCAGTACAGCTCACGCGGTGTCCGGGAATACTGGATCGTGGACCCTGAAAGCCAGAGGACCAACGTGTACTTTTTTGAGGCAGACGATCCTGACTTCTTTCGTGTCTATTCCTTTGACGAGGAGATCCCTGTGGAGATCTTTCAGGGAGATCTCAGGATCCGGCTCTGCGACCGTGATTTTTAAGCTGTTCCTGCCCGCATTGGCAAAATGTCAGGCATTTTGTCTTTGAGGCATGACCGGAAGTCTTTGATGTGATGTGGCGGACCAGGGCCAAGTTCCCGATGCACCGCGTGTAGCTGTCCATCGGATGGTACACCTGGATGCCCAGAGTGCAATCGGGTAGGTGGCCCCGGCTCCCGAAAGGGAGTCGGGGTTGCCCTCCCACACCGCTCGTGCGTACGGATCGCGCACACGGCGGTTCGGTCTTTGGTCGGCATTGGCGCCGTGAGCGTCTGTTCCTCACTGCACAGATACGGTACCTAATCCCACTCCTGCATTCCCTTCGAAGTACGTCTCCAGGCATTGTCGCAGGGAGCCACTTTGATTGCATCTGGGTATTTCTGGGCCCGCTTATGACTTCGTGTGAAACAGCGATAGCTCCAACCGTGGCGTGCCTTTCCCGATTGGTTACGGGTTACTATGACGCCAACTGACTTCTGGCAGTTCGTTTGTCTACTTCATGGCAAGTCGCCTTCCCATGTCGTCCGCCAGATCTCCGAGGGTACTCACACATTCTTTCACCCTTATACCCTTCCCGCCATTGTGCAGGGGCCACCAATCTCCGCCTGCAATTCACGGAATGACCATGCATTTACGCTAAGAGCCTCTACGGTTCAGTAATTGGATGCTTAGGTTTGTCTGGCAACCTCGTCCGACTCTTCTCGCCTTGTCTGCATTAGGTCAGGGTTTTGCCTCCGCCTTCCTCCAGGCTCCCCTCACAGGGCCACCCTTGGCTTTGGCTGTGACCTTCCCACTGAACGGGGCGGTCTAGGGACTTTCACCCATTAGAACGTGCGCTCGCCTCGCGCACCAGGAAATGCAACCCCTATCCGCTCTTTGCAGATAGGGGTTGCTTGTGCTGCTTTACTCGCATCGTGGGATGCCAGCTTACATCTTCACCTTCACGACAATCTTCCTGCACTTCTTCTCCCAGTTTGGCTCCCCGAGCCCCGGCGCGTGCATCTCGCCCGGGTAGAAGATGACAAAGTCCCCGGCTTCCATCTCAAGGCGCAACACCTCCTCGACCTCGCATACCCGGAAATCCTCGCCGGTCTTCTCCAGTACTTTGCCCTTTGTGCCCAGCATCATCAGCTCCCTGTCTGACAGCACCAGCTGAATGTCGCTGTAGATGTCGTGCGCCTCGAACTTCGCCTGCGTAGAATCCTTCAGGATGTTCTCCTGCATGAGGGCATACACATTTTCACCGTCAATCTCCACCCGGCCAAGCGGCAGCGCGGAAAGATCCGTCTTTTTCAGGAATTCGATCGCCGTGCAGAAGTTCCTGCTCAGTCCCGTGTACCGGGAGATGTTGTCCAGCCTGTCCAAAACCATGTTCCTTACGCCTCCTGTATCTCAATGCGTCTGCCAGAAGTACTCGCCGGCACCGATCATACCGGCATCATTGCCAAGCACGGCCCGCTCGATCTGCAGCCCCTCCCGGAACCTTGGCATGCAGCCGTCCAGCACCTTTCTTCGAAGCGGCGCCATCAGAAGCTTCTCCTGCTGGCTGATGCCGCCCCCTATGACCACCATCTCGGGACTGAAGATGTGCACAAGCCCGGTGATCCCGGCCGCAACGTCATCGAGATACAAGTTCAGGACCTTCTGCAACACGCCATCGCCCGCCTGTACCCGCCGGAAGATTTCCCGGCCACTCAGGCCATGCTCGCCCGTCTCCCTTTCCGCCGCGCGCACCAGGGCCGTCGCGGACGCATAGCTCTCATAGCAGCCCCGCTTGCCGCAGGTGCATTTCGGGCCGTCCTGGTACAGCGTGAAATGCCCAAGCTCGCCCGCAATGCCCCGGCGTCCCTGGTAAAGCCGCCCGCCGATCACGATGCCGCCGCCGACACCCGTGCCGAGCGTCACCATGATCACGTCCTTCAGTCCCTTCGCCCGGCCCTTCGCGCACTCGCCGAGGGCCGCCGCGTTGGCATCGTTGATGACCATGCACCTGAGATGGAACCTTTCCTCCAGCATGCCCCCGATGCACACGCCCTCATAGTGCGGGATCTTTCCGTTGGTGCCAATCACGGTGCCCGTTTTGTCATCGATCTGCCCGGTGGCAGACACGGCGATGCCCTCCGGTTCCTCCGGGCATTCCTTCAGCATGTCACAGGCTGCCTGAAGCACCGTCTCCATGATCGGCGTCCTGTACCCGTCAAAGTCGACCGGCACCTCCCGCTTCCCATAGATTTCGGTATGATGCCGCGTCAGAAAGCCCATCTTGGCGCTGGTACCGCCAATGTCGATTGAAAGAAGCACCTCTGTCTCCTCCCTCCGTCCAAAGGAGCATGTGGTCCGTCAGTCAAGCGCCTGAAAAAAGCGCTGCGCAATCTCCAGGGGCCTTGTGATCGCGCCGCCCACCACCACGGCCCAGGCACCGATGTCCAGCATCTTCCTGGCCTGCTCCGGCGTGTGCACCCTGCCCTCAGCAATCACGGGGCAGGGGAGTGCCCTGACCAGCTGCTCCACCAGCTCAAAGTTCGGATCGCCCTTCTGGTCCTGTGTCGCCCGGGTGTATCCGTTCATGGTGGTGCCCACCAGGTCCGCCCCGGCCTTCCAGGCGCTCATCGCCTCATCGAAGGTGGCGCAGTCCGCCATGATGATGATGTTCGGGTACTTTTTCCGGACCTCCTGCAGAAATTCCGGAGCTGTCAGGCCGTCCCCGCGCGCCGTGTCCGTGCAGTCGATGGATACAATATCCGCCAGTGCCTCCATGCACTCGTCCACTTCCCGCATGGTCATGGTGATGCGGCCGGTGTAGCCCGGGTACTCACGCTTGATCAGCCCGATCACAGGCAGCCCCGTCTCCTCCTTGATGGCCACAATGTCCCGTTTGGAGCTTGTTCGGATCATCTTTGCACCTGCCAGCTTTGCCGCCCTCGCCATCAGGGGCATCACCGTGCGCTCCGGATCGTAGAGCGGCTCCCCGGGGGTTGCCTGGCAGGAGACGATGATGGACCCGTGCATGATGTCAAACAGTTCTTCCTTTGTCATGCCCTTGCCGCCTCTCTGTTTATCTGCCTATCGATTGACTTATTCTTCCGACGCTTCCTCTGGTTCCCACGCGATTCCGTGTGCATCGCAGTAGCGCTTGGTAATCTCATACACCCGCTCCGACATGGCAATCGTGTAGTCGTCCTCTGCATCCTCCTTCACCATTGCCCCAAAATCCCTCTCCAGCAGCGCAAAATAGCCGCCGCCTGCCTGCCGCCAGATATTCACGGACTCTGCAGTGCGGACCATGCAGCGGATTGCCGTGCGATAGTTTTCCTCCAGCACCTGTGTCCTGTCGTCCTCCTGGTAATCCATGAGCGCCATGCATAAGGGCTGTTCCGGGTGCCGGAAGGGATCCACGGCATAGAGAACCGCATCCTGCAGGAGCCTGACCTGCTCGGTCACATACTTGCTCACATCTTCCTGTTTCCCGGTGAGATACCCTTTGATGGTATACAGCGCGGCACACAGCGCCTCCTGCATGTCGAAGTCCTTAATCTCAGGATGCTTTCTTTTGGCGCGGAGCACATTGCTCTCCATGCAGAAGAGGATCTCAATCTCGGGATCCTCCTCTGCCTTCCCGTACTTTTTCTTCATGTCCTGCACGATCTGATGAAATCTGTACTGGTTCATGCCGCTCCCCCTGATGCTTATCTGTTTCTTTACTGATCAGGAAGAGAGGGGATCACAGCCCCTCTCTTCCTGTACTGGATCAGACCATGTTTACTTTGCATCCTCCAGCTTCGGCCGATGGAGGTAGTGCTTGATCAGTCGTCCGATGCCCCGGTGCCAGTGGCCGTTGCACAGGAACACAATGTCCTCCGCCATCTCATTTGTCACCATGCCGCCCATCATCTTGGCCATGCCGCGGAAGGGGATGTTGTAGATGAACAGAAGGTTCAGGTCCGGCTTTCCGTTCTGGATGGCCTTGTTCACCCTGCCGGTCAGGATCCTGTAGGCCAGACGGGCCACGGGATTCTTGGCGTACTGCAGCTGCCGCACGGTGTCGTTCATGTCAAGGGGCTTGGACTTGTCCCAGTTGTGCCTGGGGATCCTGTGACCCAAAATCGCCTGGAAAGCAGTATCCGGCACATCCATCAGCTGGCAGTTCCTGTAGCAGTCCACCGGCATGGAGGCATACGGATTCTGCTTGCCCGTGCCCTTCACCTGCCAGGTGGCCCGCAGGCGAATGTCCTCGCAGGAGGCACCGATCCACAGATCGTACTGGCCGCCCTCCACCTCAAAGGCGCCGGACTGGACATTGAAGTAGCGGAAGGTGTACCTGTCAAAGGGGATGGTCACCTTCCTGGTCTCGCCCTTTTCCAGGTGCACGCGCCGGAAGCCCTTGAGCTCGATAGCCGGACGGAAAATTTTCGCACCGGGCAGTCCCACATAGAGCTGCGCGATCTCATCGCCGGCCCTGTCGCCGGTGTTGGTGACCTCAAAGGTCACGCCGTCCTGGGACACCGAGAGATTGTTGTACTCAAAGGTAGTGTAGCTCAGGCCAAACCCGAAGGGGAAGCGGACGGGCTCCTTTGCCGTTTCAAAGTAGCGGTAGCCCACGTAGATGCCCTCGCGGTACTCGCTTGTGGCCTCCTCGCCCGGATAGTACTGGCTGACAGGTGTCTTCTCATATTCTACGGGGAAGGTTTCGGCCAGCTTGCCGCCGGGGCACACATCTCCTGAGAGGACGCGCACCATGGCCTGCGCCGCCGCCTCGCCGCCGAGACCGCCGTAGAGAAGCGCTCTGACCTGGGAAATCCAGGGCATCTCCACCGCGCTTCCGCAGCTGAGGGTGGCGACGATGTTCGCGTTGACCTTGGAAAGCCGCTCGATGAGCGCCACCTGGTTCTGGGGCAGGCGCATGTGCGTGCGGTCCAGGCCCTCGGTCTCAAAGCCCTCGGGAAGACCGATGTAGAGGAGCACCACATCCGCCTTCTTCGCCAGCGCCTCCGCCTCCGCGGCCAGCTTCTCGTTCTCCCTGTCCAGCCGCTCAAAGCCCTGGGCATAGCCGACCATGTTCGGGAAGGCCTCCCTGAGAAGCGGCAGGGGCTCATCCACACGGAAGGCATTCACCATGCTGCTGCCGGCGCCCTGGTAGCGCTGGTTGCCCGCAAAGTCACCGATGATGGCCACCTTCGCATCGCGCCCAAGGGGCAGAAGCGCGCCCTCGTTTTTGAGGAGCACGATGCACTTTTCCGCGGCCGCCCGGGCCTTCTCGTGCTGTGCTTCGGAATCGACGGGCTCAGATGGCTTCACGGCCGTGGTCATGAGCACCACGTCCAGCAGCTGGTCCACGCGCTCGTTCACCACGTCCTCGGAGATCGTGCCCTGGCGCACAGCCTGCATCAGCTGCAGCGCGCTGTCATCGCCCGCCGCGGGCATCTCCAGGTTCATGCCGGCCCGGACGCCCTCCACATAGCTGTTGCTGCCGCCCCAGTCGGTCACCACCATGCCGTCATAGCCCCACTCGCCCCGAAGGATCTCATAGAGGTGGGTGTTCTCGTTGGTATAGGTGCCGTTGAGCTTGTTGTAGGAGGTCATCACGCAGTGCGGCTTGCCCTCGTCGATGGCGATCTCAAAATTGGTCAGATACAGCTCCCTCAGCGTGCGCTCGTCCATCACGGAATCCGAATGCATGCGCAGCAGCTCCTGGCTGTTGACCGCAAAGTGCTTGGCACAGGCCGAAACCTCGTTCTCCTGCACGCCCTGGATGAACCCGGCCGCCAGCTTGCCCGCAAGGTACGGATCCTCCGAATAGTATTCAAAGGATCGGCCGCACAGGCTCGAGCGCTTGGTGTTCAGGCCCGGTCCCAGCACGATCTGCACGCTCTGGGCCCTGGCATCCGCGCCGACCACCGAGCCCATGGCCCTGGCCACCTCCGGATCCCAGCTGTTGGCGATCGTGGCCGCCGAGGGAATGCAGGTCGCCTTGGTGGACGCGTTCAGGCCCAGATGGTCGCCGGCACCCGCCTGCCTGCGAAGGCCGCTGGGGCCGTCGGACAGGAACATGGCGGGCACGCCGGCACCCGCTACCTCGTGGGTCGTCCACGTCGTTTTGCCGGACAGGATCTGGCAATTTTCTTTCAGTGTCATCTTCCGGATGATCTCCTCATGGCGAAGTTTCATGAAACAGTCTCCTTCCAAGTATTTAGTAGCATGACTGTCCTGTTTAGACAGATGATTCCGACAGGTACTTTCCTCTGGGTAGATGCTTCCCTGGACAGGTCCTTTTCTGTGAGTGTACAAAAAAGCGACTGTTCCGTAAAGCACCGAAGGCCCGTTTTGAGAGGATTTGACGGGCATTTTTCACGAACATCTGCCCGTTTCTCGCCCCTTTTTTCAGCTGGGCGGCAGGTTTTCCCTTTTTCCCTCCCGAAATATGTCCCCTGGAACCCGGTCTCACATGGAATCCACAAAATCCAACGTCATACAGAAAGGATGCATGTTCATGAAAAAACTGGTTTCCTGTCTCGTTGCGGTCTTCATCGCCGCATGCCTGTGCTCCCTCGCCGTGGCGGAGACGCCCGCTTTCACCGAGGAAGTGGTGACTCTCCACGCCGAAAACTACGATATTCCAGCGACCGTCTGTCTCCCCTCGGGTGACGGTCCCTTCCCGGCCGTCGTCATGCTCCATGGCACCGGCTCCACGAGGGATGAGGCCGGCGACGGCTATGCCTACGCAGCGCCCGTGCTCGCAGAGGAGTACGGCCTTGCCACCATCCGCATCGACTTCCCCGGAAACGGTGACAGCACCGCCGACTACATGCTCTACACCTTCCAGTCCGCCGTGCGGGATGCAAAGGTGGCGGCAGAGTACATGGCAGGCCTCGACAAAATTGACGGAGACAGGATCGGGGTCATGGGCTGGAGCCAGGGCGGCACCGATGCACTGCTGGCCTGCGCCTGGGAGCCTGAGACCTTCAAGTCCCTCGTCACCTGGGCCGGCGCACCCGATCTCAGCGACATGATGCCCGATGAGCTCTACGAGGAAGCGAAGGAGAACGGCTTCTTCGTCATGGAGTTTGACTTCCGCACGCCCCTCAACGTGAGCCTTGAGTGGTGCAATGACGTGAAGAACACGGATGTCCTCGCGGAATTTGCCCGCGGCTACCATGGCCCCGTCCTTGCCATCGCAGGCACGGCGGACGACACCGTCGACCCCGAGTGGAGCAACCGGATCGTCGCATCCAGTGAGAACCACGCATCCCGCACCTTCTTTATCGAGGGCATGGACCACACCTTCAGCGTGTTCTCCGGGGACCTCACGAACCTCTACACCGCCATCCGGGCCACCGGCGAGTATTTTGCCGAGACCCTGAAGTAAGGCTTCTCACATGCAAAAAAGGCCGGACCAGCATCTGCTGGCCCGGCCTTTTTTGCCCTGAGGGATGGGGTATGTCCCATCCCCATGCAGCGCAGAAACGTCCGACAGGACCTGATCGAAGTATGCCCGGTCCCAGAAACATCTGGAAGGGCAGAGATGGCCCGCAGGCATATCGCTTTGGGGCTTTGTGAAAATCTGTATATCTTTCTCCTCACGTTTCCGCGCCGAGGATGGCGGCATAGACGTACTGACGGATCATGCTGTGCCAGTGAAACCAGGGCGTGCCGTTCTCCTGCTGGGCGTAGAAGATCCCCACATGGCTCGCGGGGTCCGCCAGCACATAACAGCCGAGCATGCCATCCCAGCCGAACTCGCCCTGCTGGCTGAGACTGCCGGCGCGCTCCCGGTCCATGAGGGTGCGCACACCGAGTCCGTAGCCGTAGCCGGCCTTGCTCCACCCGCCCATCTCCGCAAAGTCCTCAAGCCCCTGAGCGGTCTGCTGATTTTCCTGCATGGCCCGTATGCTCTCATCGCTCAGAATGACGGTGCCGTCGCTGGTCCTCCCACCATTTCCGAGCATCGCAGCCAGTTTACCGTAGTCGTTCACCGTGGACATGAGCCCGCCGCCACCGGAAAAGTAGTTGGGCCCCATCCCCATGTCGAGGCCCTCCCTGAAGATGACCTCCCGCGCGCTCCCGGTCTTTCCGTCAAAGCCGTAGTATTCCAGAGCAAGCCGGGACCGCTGCTCCCCGCTGACGGCAAACACCGTGTCATGCATGCCCAGGGGGGTAAACAGCTCCTCCCTGAGGATCTCCGGGAAGCACTTGCCTGCGGCCGCTTCCATGACGGCGGCCAGGACATCGTGGCAGAAGCTGTAGCGAAAGCGTGTGCCGGGCTCAAAGGCGAGCGGCTCCTCGGCAAGGGCCTCGACGACCTCCCGTGTACTCGCCGTGTTGCCGGTGCGCTCCCGGAGCATGCGCACGGAGGGCACATCGCTGTCGTAGGTGAAGCCTGCAGACATGGAGAAGAGGTGGCGCACCAGCATGGTGCTGCGCGCCCTGTGCACGGTGCCATCCGGATCGCGCACAAAGACGCGTGAAAGGGCGGGGAGATAATCGCCGGCGGGGGCATCCAGGTCGAGAAGACCCTTCTGCACAAGGCACATTCCCGCCGTCACGGTCGATACCTTGGTGGCGGAGTAAAGGTTGATGAGTGTATCCGCGGTAAAGGGCTTCCTCTCCTCGACATTGGCAAAGCCTGCGAGATGGGTATGCACAATCTCGCCGTCCACGCTCACCTGGCAGCCCAGGCCGGGAACGTTCTTTTCAGCATAGAAGGTGTCAAGATAGCGGTCCAAAGCAGAAAAATTCATCCGTCGGACCTCCTTTCAGCGCGTCTGCGAATGGAAGAGCCGTACAATCGTCTCCTCATCACCCAGACCGAAGGGACAGGCGGAGGAGGGATTGTTGGCACTGTAATAGCGGCGGCGGATCACGGCGGCACCGTCTTCACGCAGGGTGTAGGAGAGGAACTCATCCTCGCGGCAGGCCTCCAGCCAGCCAATGTCCGGATGCAGCCAGATGCTCTCATAGCTTTCGGTGAGGCAGCGGCGGGAGGGCATCTCCAGATGGCCGCCGGGGTCGGTCTGAGAGAGGAACGTATGGATCTCGCGCAGCATGCGGCTGCGCTCCTCCCTTGTCTGCAGCATCAGCCAGTCAATCTCGTCATAGCCCCAGACGTAATAGGTATCCAGGGTCGGGGTGCCCACCTGCGGAAGACGGCCGAAATTGTCGACCTCCACAAAGTAGGGAAGGCTGTCTGCAGACCAGCCCGAGGGTGTTCTTCCGCCCCTGGAGTCGAGATAGATGCTGTCCAGATAGCCGGCCTCGACGCTGCAGCGCATGGGATGCCCGGGGTCCTCCCGGAGGCGGAGAGGCCAGGCATTGTAATCAAAGAGGCTTTCGCCGTCTATCACAATCCCGTGGGTATGCGCGTCACACAAAACGAAGTGGCGCCTCGCATGGCGACGCGCGTAGGCCCGGATCCGGTCCAGGGTTTCCCGCCAGCAGCGGAAACCCGGGTCCTTTGCGCCGATGAGATGGACCTGGCCGAAGTGCAGCGCCTCAAAGCCGTCGTCAATGTAGCAGCGCGCGCGGTAATAGAAGTACATCTGCGTCTCTCTCCGGCGGATATCCTCCACAGAGCCGCCCTGCTTTCCCCAGTGATCCACATAGGTGCCATCGGGAAAGAGCATGTCGTCATAGCAGAAGCACCGCTTTTCTGCGGGAAGAGAGAACTCCGTGAAGACCCACTCGGGGATGGGCAGGGAATCAATGTAGGGCTTCCATATGCACTCGAAGATACAGCCCTGCAATATGATGTCCGGATCACTCTCGTGGATGATGCGTGCGCGCTCGCGGCAGGTCCTGCGGTGCTTTTCCTCGTCGGTAGCCTGCCAGATGAGACCGGCACGGCCGACGAACTTGGCGCCTTCCCGCAACAGCATGCGCATATCGTCGGAAAAGGTGCGAGATGGCGCGAAATTGTCATAGCAAAGACCCGTGTGCGTGACGGCGCGGGAAAGATAGCTCTCCAGCACATCACGTGACATGGATCCGTCAAAGGAGAAATTCAGGGACATGGCAACAGCCTTTCTAAGACGCGTTATCTGAGCATATAGGTTTTTCCGCCCTGTGCTGAGAAGGCGAAGCCGCCATCTACAGGGAAGACGGGCACCGTCTCTCCTTCCATGGTGACGGTGAGCGCGTCCCCTGCAATGCGGATGGTACAGGCAGCCTCTGGCGTGATCCTGGCCTCCGTCAGCGCATGATCTGCCCACGTAAGATCTACGGACAGAGCGCCGCGGGCGCGAAGTCCTCTGATGCGGCCGGATGCCCAGTTCTCGGGGAGAGCCGGGAGAAGCTGCAGAAGGTCCGTGTGGCTCTGCAGGAGGGTCTCCGCCATACCGGCGACGGCACCGAGGTTCCCGTCGATCTGAAACAGATCATCCCAGCCGGCCAGATAGTTGCGCGTCTTTCCGGCGCAGACCATGCGGCGGATGTCCTCACCGGCCTGCGCAGCATCCTGCATGCGCGCGTGCTGGCAGATATACCAGGCAAGCGGCCAGCCACTGCAGCGGTCCTGATGTGCCCGGCGGATGCTCAGGGAGGTCTGCGCAGCCCTGAGGAGCTCCGGGGTATCCCTCCAGTTAATGTCAAAGCCTGGATAGACGGCATAGAGGTGGGAGATGTGCGGCATGCCGGGGGTCATCTCCGGATACTCCCGGAGCCATTCCAGCAGCTGACCCTTCGATCCGATGCGGTCGCGGGGCAGCATGTCCCTGCAGCGAAGGAAATCCGCCTGGAGGGGATCGGAGAGATGCAAAAGCTCCATTGCGGAGAGGACATCCGCAAAGAGCTGTCGCAGGATCTGTGCATCCATGGCGCAGCCGGCACAGACCGGCGTGTCATGTCCGTCGGGCAGGATATAGCGGTTCTCCGGGGAGACGGTGGGCACGACGACGAGCTCGCCGTCCTCGTTTTCCACCAGAAAGTCCACAAAAAAGAGCGCAAAGTCACGCATGACCGGATACCACTCACGCAGGAAATCCAGGTCCAGGGTAAAGCGATAGTGCTCAAACAGGTGCAGGGCCATCCAGGCACCGCCCATCACCCAGCACGTGGCGGCGGGATAGACGTCCTGTGGCGCACAGTCGCCGTAGATGTCGGTGTTGTGATGGCATACCGCGCCGCGACAGCCGTACATGATGCGCGCCGTATCCTGCCCCTTCTCCCACATCTTCCGGATGAGGGAGAACATGGAGAAGTGGATCTGGCTCAGATTCGTGACCTCGGCGGGCCAGTAGTTCATCTCGGTGTTGATGTTGATGGTGTATTTGCAGTCCCATGGCGGAATGAACTCCTTGCACCACAGGCCCTGCAGGTTGAGGGCATGGCTGTCCTCCCGCCCGCCACTGACCATGAGATAGCGCCCGAAGGTGAAGAGCGTTGCCGCCATGTCCGGCGTGGAAAACGAAAGATCACGCCGTGCGGCTTCCAGCTGCTCGTCGGTAGGCAGCCGGGAGGGCTCCCCGAGGGTGAGGACGCACCGCTCCATGAGGGCAGAAAAGTCCCGCACATGATCCTGAAGGAGGGCGTCAAAGCCCTTTTCCTCTGCGGCCTGTACGCGCCTGAGGGCGGAATGAACAGGATCCGGCTCGCGGTTATCTGTGTCTGCTGCGAGGTAGAGGGTAACCTCCGTGGCCCCGCGGGTGCGCAGCTGCGTGTAGGGATTCTCGGCACTTCCGTCGGAATGCATGCGCACAACGGTGGCAAAGTGCGTGCCGGCGGCATTGCCCCTGGCCATGAGCGTCCATGCATCCAGCGTGTGATTTTCATCCAGCATCATGCCGGCCCATCCGCCGCCGCGGCTCTCATGGCCCGGTCGGCGCTGATCCGGCACACGCTCATCCCAGATGCGGCAGCGATCGAGCTGTACATCCATATCGAGACTTCCGGGGCTGTCTGCGCGGATGCGCATGACGAGCACATTGTCCGGGTGGGAGACGAACATCTCGCGCACGTACCTTACACCCCTCTGGGTAAAGCGGAGCGTGTGCACGCCCGTCATGAGATCGAGAGTGCAGTCATAGTCCGCGGCTTCCTCTGAGTTGGGAAGCCAGCCCATGGTAAAGGGTGTGTGCTGCCCGATCGCAACATCCATCTCTCCCAGCTGCTCCACATGGCGCATGGTCATGGGTGCCCCGATCATGTACTGGTTCATGAGATCCTCTGCCTCCTGGATGTGGCCGGAGAAAATCAGGGAGCGGATCTCCGGCAGCTTTTCCAGCGTGGCGCGGTTGTTGCGGTCAATGAAGCCGCCGTAGAAAAGCGAGTCCTCGTTGAGCTGAATGCGGTCGATGCCGGCATGGCCATAGACCATGCAGCCGAGCCGGCCGTTGCCCATGGGGAGCGCATCGCCCCAGGTGTTGGCGGGCCTGGTATAGTGAAGGAATGTACTCATCAGGAATCCCCTTCCGTGATCGTATCGCCCCGGAGCGTGACGGAGACAGCATGTGCGTCGTCCTGGCAGTGCTGTCCCAGGTGGAGAACAAACTCTCCTTTCTCCACCCGCCAGCGGCATCGCTCGTCCATGAGGCGGAACGCCTCGGCGCCAAGGGTGTGTGTCACGCGCCTGGATGCACCCGGCTCCAGGGGCACGCGGGTAAAAAAGACCAGGCGGCGGTCGGGTGTGACGACCGAGGATACGGGATCCTCGACGTAGACCTGCGGGACGGCCGTGCCCGGGCGGGTGCCGGTGTTGATGACGGTGAATGCGATCTCGCACGCCGTGTCGCCGACAGGCGATGCCGTAAAGTCTGTAAGTGCAAAGGTGGTATAGCTCAGCCCAAACCCGAAGGGCCAGTGCGGCGCCCGGTGCCCTTCCAGGTAATCCGCACTGCCTCCGGGCAGCTGACTGTAGTAGAAGGGGAGCTCGCCCACGGTGTGGGGGAAGGTGACGGGCAGATGGCCGCTGGGGGAGATTTCACCCAGAAGGGCCTCGCAGATTGCTTTCGCGCCGCGCTCGCCGCCATAGAACGCGACGAGGATGGCATCCATGAGCGGCTCCTCCTGCGTGAGATCGACGGACTTTCCGACCTCCAGCACCAGGATCTTCGGCTTGTCAAGCTCCCCTGCGCGGCGGATGAGCTCGCGCTGCTCCCCATAGAGGATGAGGTCCCTCCGGTCCATGCCCTCGCCGCTTGTGACGGTGTCATCGCCGCACACGAGAATCACGGCATCGGCTTTTTGTGCTGCTCTCAGGGCCCTCTCCATGCTGTCCCCGCCTGCGCGGGAGTAATTGAAGGCCACCTGGCGTCCGCCCCTGTCGCAGACAAAGTCGATGACCATCTCTGTTCTCTTCCCCTTCTCAAAATCGAAGGGGGCGACCAGGGGACGTTGGGTATTGTCGCCCGTCCCGTCCAGGAGCAGTTCACCGTCCGCATACAGCCGGCAGGTGTCCCATGCGGGGAGTGAGAGGGAACCTGAGAAGGTGTCATCCGGGCAGAGGGTGAAAGTCATGCGCACACCGTAGCCGTTGAAGGGAAGGGCTGGGTGCGGCTTGGCCAGCCCCCAGTTGAACTGAATGTGGGTGGCCCAATCCTCGCCCACCGCCTCCCCGGAAAAGCGCCCATCCTGGTAGAAGGCAAGGCGGACGCCGCCGGGCATCCAGGCATCCGGCACCATGCGGGCATCCATGGGGGAGATGCTGCAGCCGTCCTCCTGGAGAATCTCAGTATCCGGGAGGGCCTCCCGGAGTTCGTCGGCAAGGGAGCGGACCGTGTAACCGTAGGGCACGGAGCTGTAGCTGCCCAGCCGCTGATGGTTGCTGCTGGGCCCGATGACCGCAAGCGTTTTCATCTTTCTGAGGGGCAGGACACCCGTGTTTTTCAGCAGCGTCATGCTCTCCCTCGCAGCCTCCAGGCATACGTCCAGATGCGCAGGGGACCGCACGACAGAGGTGTAGCGGCTTTCGTCCGTGAAGGGATGATCGAACAGGCCCAGCGCTTCCTTGACCGTCAGGATGCGTCTCACGGCATCGTCCAGGCGCTCCTCGGTAATTACGCCTGAGAGGACCAGCTCCTTCATGGTCTCCTGCCAGACTTCATTGGAGAAATCAAAGCCCGTGACGTCCAGGCCTGCATTGAAGGCCAGGGCAATGGCCTCGCCTGGTGTGCGGCAGACGTGATGGGCAGAGATGAGACGGTTCACGGCACCGAAGTCCGAGCGGATAAAGCCGCGCAGTCCGAGCTCGCCCTTGAGCACATCTGTCATCCAGTAGCGGCTGGAGACGAGGGGGATGCCGTCTATATTGTTGTAGGCGACCATCGCGTTCCACGCGCCGGCCTCGCGGATGCCTGCCTCAAAGACGGGCAGATACTGGCTGCGCGCCTCGCGCTGTCCGCAGCGCGCGCTGGCACAGTTGAGACCCGATTCCGGGAAGCCGTGGGCGAAGTAGTGCTTGGGCTCGCAGATGATGGTATCCTCCCGGTCTGCACGCTCGCCCTGCTCGCCGCCAATGATCGCGCGCGCATGCTCCCGGGAGAGGAAGGTGTCCTCCCCGAAGGTCTCCTCCATCCGTCCCCATCTGGGGTCCCGGGCGATGTCCAGGTTCGGCGCGAGGATCTCATGGATGCCAAGCGATCTGGTCTCCGCGCCGATGGCGCGGCCCACCTTTCGTGTCAGATCCGGGTCAAAGGAAGCACCCAGGGCGATGGGCATGGGAAAGGAGGTCGCGCCGGGATAGGACAGACCGTGCAGAGCCTCGCCCGTATAGATGCAGGGGATGCCGAGTCTTGTCTCGTCCACAAAGTAGTGCTGAAGGCGGTTGAGTACGCGCGGGACACAGTAGACGTCGTGGACAAAGCCGATGCCGCGATCCGAGAAGGACGCCCGGACGCGGTCCCAGTCAAAATCACTCTCCGGGTCGACAGAGCAGGAATGCGCGGGATGAGCCCGGGTTGCGAGGGTGACACCGCGGATCATGTCGGTCTGGGCGATCTTTTCCTCGAGGGTCATCTGCCGCAGAAGCTTTTCGATACGCGCACTCATGGGATACCTCCTTCAAAGACAGAAATTGACAGAATATAGAAAGATGCCGGCGGAGCAGAGCGCGCCGCCGGCCATTCGCTCAGGTGTAGGATAACCTGACCGCGTTCATAAACCTTGTATCAGTTGCCGAGGTATTCGTCGATCTGGCGCTGCACTTCAGCGAGCAACTTATCGCGTCCGGCAGCCTTCTGGTCCGCCTGGAGCTTTGCGATCACGGCATCCACATCGTCCACCAGGCCCACGCCAAGTACCTTCTCGGCGTCATCGTGGATCTGGTTGCGCTGTGCGATCTCAATGTTGATGGCGTCCATGTTCAGGGAGAAGCCATCCAGGGGGTTGATGACGTTGTTGGGGTTGGAGGAGGCATAGGCAGCTTCCTCAGCCCAGAAACCGGCACCGTAGGAGAAGTCGGGGCGCATGAACTGCGGCTTCCACAGACCCCAGCGGCCGATCCATTCCATGTAGTTGGAGTTGGAGCCATTCATGCCTTCGGGGAACACGGCCTCGCCATCCTCGGTGAGCTCATAGGTCTTTCCGAGGATACCATACTGCACCAGGTCATACAGTTCACTGTCGGTTTCCAGCAGGTCCATGAACATCAGGACGCGCTCGGGGTGTTCGGAGGTGTCCGGAATGCACATGGCGTTGGCCAGGGGTGTACGGTTGGCATACTTGTTGTCCACATACAGGTCGTGATAATCCCAGTAGGCATCCTCTTCGACCCATGCGCGGTTCTGGTGAGAGTACTCGTGGGTGCCCCACTTGGTGATGAGCATGCCTTCGTTGATGAGGTCATTGTGGTCACGCTTGTCGGTGAGCACGTCGCCCCAGATGATGCCCTCGTCCTGCATGAGCTTGGCGAGTTCTGCGCGCTCTTTGTAGGCGACGGTGTCTTCCACAAACTGCACCTGGCAGGTGGGATCGTTCAGGTCGATGACCAGAGCGTTGTCGATGGCAAAGAGGTCATACTTCAGGAGGAACACGCCCAGATCCACATTCTCCAGGATGTACTTGTCCGGATAGGCAGCCTTCAGCTTGCGGCACAGCTCCAGCACGTCCTCGTTGGTGTTGATGTCTTCGGGCTTGATCCCAAGATCGGCCTTGGTGATCAGGTCGCCGCGCCACTGGAAGAAGGTGCGGTTGTTCATGGACATGGTCCACGGGAGAGCGGTCACACGGCCCTCGTTGTCGGTGGCGGCAGAAAGAGCGCCGGAGGACTGATAGGTCTCATAGAGGTGGGGAGCATACTTGGGCAGGAGCTCGGACAGATCCATGTAAGCTTCCTGGGCCTTCATGGTGTAGTAGCCGGTCCAGTTGGAGTCAAAGTTCAGGTCCCAGCTTTCGCCGGCGCCTGCCATGACCAGCAGCTTCTGACCATAGTCATCCAGCGGGATAAACTGCACTTCAAAGTCCACATTGAGCTGATCGGCGTACTTTTCGGCGATGGCGTTCCATACCTCGTCGGTTGCGCTCTTCTTGTCACCGGGGAAGATGATCTTCAGCGTGACGTGCTCGAGGTCTTCTGCAGAGGCGGCGGGGATGACGGCCAGCAGGCTCATCATCATGGCGAGCGCCAGTGCGAGGGAAAGGATGCGTTTCATAAGGTGTACCTCCTTCATATTTTGATTTTACAGACCTTGGGTCCGTTAAATCACATAGACTTTCCGAAGCATAGTAGGGGAAAGGCCATGCGCTGCCCTCTTTCTCAGGCCGCGCCCTCTGTATTCTGCTCCGGTCGTATGGATCAGGCGGGATCAGCCCTTCACGGCGCCGACCATGATGCCCTTGACGAAATAGCGCTGCAGAAAGGGATAGAGCAGCAGAATCGGGCCGGTGGTCAGGATGACCAGGGCCATCTTGACACCGTCTCCGGGAATGGTGGCCATCATCTGCTGAATCTGGGGATTGCTCTCCATGGTCTGCAGAAACTGGATGTTGGAGATGATGTTGCGCAAGAGGAGCTGGAGCGGATACATGTCCGCATTGTCCATGAGCATGAGGCCCAGCCACCAGTCGTTCCAGTAGCCCAGCGCGGTAAAGAGGGTGACCGTGGCGAGTACCGGCTTGGAGAGAGGAAGATAGATGGAGATGAAAATGCGGAAGTCCTGCGCACCGTCGATTCTCGCGCTCTCGTACATTTCCTCGGGCACCGAGGAGAAGTAGTTGCGCAGGAGGAAAATGTTCCAGGCGCTGACCATGCTCGGCAGAAGCAGAGCAAAGATCGTGTTCTTCAGATGCAGAATGTTGACGCACACGATGTACCAGGGGACCATGCCGCCGGAGAAGAGCATCGTGAAGAGAATGTAGAAATTCCAGAACTTGCGGCCCGGCATGACCTTGCGGGAGACGACCCAGCCCATCATGGAATTGACGAGCAGGGAGACCGCGGTTCCCACGACCGTCACGAAGACCGTCACCTTATACCCGTTGACGATGGAGCGGCCATTGATGAACAGTGCCTGATAGGCCGCCGTCGTCCACGAGCCCGGAATCAGCCGGAAGCCGTTGCGGATGGCCTCCTCCTTGGGGGTGAAGGATCCGGAAATCACAAGAAGGAAAGGATACAGACAGAGGAGACCGAAAAGACCGGTGAAAATGGCGGCGAAGATGCGCCACCCATCTACATGCACCCGATGGCGGCGTGCCTGTGTGGGAAGTGAAGACATGTTTCTCTATCTCCTTTCTCAGAACAGGGCGGAGCCTTCGTCGATCCTGCGTGCCGCAAAATTGGAGATGAGCACGAGGATGAGGGAACAGGTGGACTGGAACAGACCCACCGCGCTGGAGATGCCCATGTCGCCGGTCTTGCGCAGCGTACGGTAGATGAAGGTGTCCAGCACATCGGTGGTCGGATAGAGATTGGGGTTATCCCCCGTCACATTGTAGAAGAAGCCGAAGTCGGCATTCATGATCTTGCCGATGGCCAGAAGCGTCATGACGATGACGGTCGGGGTCAGCAGCGGAAGGGTGATGTATCGGATTTCGCCCCATCGCGTCGCGCCGTCAATGCGCGCCGCCTCATAATACGTGGCATCGATGCCGGTGATCGCAGCGAGGTAGACCACAGAGGAGTATCCGGCACCCTTCCAGATGTTGGTCATGAGAAGAATGGTCGGCCACATGTTGGGGTTGGCGTAGAAGTTGATTTTGTTCCCGCCTGCCGAGGAGATGAGTGCGTTGATTGTGCCGTTTTCATATCCCAGCAGGGCCTGCACGAAGATGCCGACCACGACAGTGGAGATAAAGTAGGGAAGAAAGGAGAGAGACTGGACGATCCGTTTGTAGTGCTGTCGCTGAAGCTCGTTGAACATCAGGGCCAGAAAGACGGCAAAGACTGTCCCGACGACGATGAACATGAGGTTGAGCAGCAGGGTATTCCGGATGGCGACCAGCGCCTGGGAGCCGGGGCGGAAGAGAATCTCGAAGTTGCGGAAGATCGGATCCATCCACTTGCTTCCAAAGATGCCCTGCTTGACCTTGTATCGTTTAAACGCAATGACCGTGCCGAACATCGGCATGTAGGCGAACAGGAACAGCAGCACAATCGCGGGGATCGCCATGAGCAGCATCTGCCAGTGCTGAGACAGCGTCTGCCCGAAGCGGTGTCTCTTCGGGGGGTTGTCCTGCTTTTGCATGATTGACATCTCCTTGAATTTCGAATTTGTTATAACAAGCATATGCATGTCGAATGGATTTGTCAATAGCATAACAGGACAAAAACAGCAAATTTTCGATTTTTAGCAGCAATTCTCCGGACTTTGTACTAGATAGTAATGCAAAAAATTGCCTCATCAAAATAATTTGATATAACAATTGCTTTTTCTTTCGAAATCGCGTACAATACATTCGAATAAGCCGGAAGCCATAAAAAAAGCGGCATTTATCCTATGGACAGTGCAGAGGGACATCCCCCTGTGCGGGCCGCAGGATACATCCACTGTGCTTTTTGGAACAGATTTTGAAAGAACATCTCACTGCCATATGATGGTAATGGTAAATTATGGCAATGATATAAGGAAAGGAGGGCTGGAGACATTGAACGACCAGACCCCGCAGACGACAGCTGGAAAGCTTCTGTATCAGACGATCATGGATGCCATCACAGACCAGATCCGCGCAGGCTCTTTTTCCTATGACAAGCCCATCTGCACAGAGAGCGATCTCATGGAGAAGTACGGCGTCAGCCGCATCACGGTCAGGCGTGCACTCTCCGAGCTCGAGAGCCGCGGCATCCTGTACAGGAAGCGTGGCGTGGGAAGCTTTGTGTGTTCGGATATCTACCAGAAGAACGCCCTGGACGAATCAGCCCAGGGCGGCCAGGCATCGAACAATCCGCTCTTTGCCTTTGTGCTTCCTTTTAATATCTCCCGCACCGGTCTCACCCAGACCTACCAGGCAGCCTCTGCCTATCTCAATGAGCGCGGCTGCATGACGAGCATCTTCATCTCCGAGGATACCGGGGATAACCGTGCGCGCTATATCCTCAGCCGTCTTGCTCAGATGAATGTGGCAGGCGTGGCCTACTATCCGTATACCAGCAACATCCATCAGGAGATTGTCGACCGGCTCATGCTCGACGGGAAGCCGGTGGTGCTCATGGATATTCCCAGTCCCTGCAAGCATCTGGCGAGCGTATCGAGCAACAACCTGCAGGGCAGCATGGACCTGATGGCCCATCTCATTGCGCTGGGCCATAAGCGCATTGCCTTCCTCAGCGGCATCACCACCGAGGAGCGCGCGACGATCTCAGACCGGTATTCCGGGTACCTGCTGGGACTGTCACAGGCCGGCATTCACCCCGATCAGGACCTGGTCTACATGCGCATGACGCAGGAGGCACGCACGCTGCCTCCCGAGCATCCCGACTCGCTCTCCTCCGTCATCTCCCGCCTGCGCGCCAGTGGCGCCACCGCCATCATCTGCGAGCACGACGGAATCGCCTATGAGGTGATGCAGCGGTGTCTGGATATGGGCATACAGGTGCCAGAGGACATGAGCATCTGCGGCTTTGATCGCTCCGAGTGGGCGACAGTCCATATGACGCGGGTCATCACCAGCGTCGCACACGACTATGCGGGCATCGGCCGCGCGGTGGGAGAGGAGCTCTACCAGGGGCTGAGCGATCCTCTTCGCGCCCACGAACCCAGGATTATCCCCATGCAGCTGAGCGCGGGGAATACCACAGGACCCGCGCGCACATAAGATTTCCCGGACCTCACGGGCATCTTTGGAATCATGAATATCTTCATCATCTTATATAGGAGGACTTCCCCGTATGCAGACAGACAGAAGCATGGACCAGACGGCGAGAAAGCTCGACAGACTGTGTGAATCGCTGCGCGACATGATTTTCACGCCCGTAGGCCAGGCTGCACTCCGGGCATGCTACCAGACGACGGAACCCATCCACCATATCCCGGACCCATCGCTCTTCGGGCCGGTACCGGAAACGTGGGGCGGAGAGGGCATGTATGCCTGGTTCCTTCTGGACTATACGGTGCCAGAGGCGCTTGCAGGCCGCGATCTATTCCTGTTCCCGCATATTGCGTTCTTTGAGGGCACGCTGTGGGTCAACGGGAAAATCCATTCCAACTATGCCGCCAAGTTCAACGAGGGTTCTCACGGCAATCACTGGTGCAACCGCTTTGCCACCAGCGTCAGGGCCGGCGAGCACTTCGATTTCGCCCTGGAATGCTATGCCTGGCATGATATGCCCGGCACCCAGCCCCTGCAGGATGAGCGCATCCGCGACTACACCTACAAGGTCGACACGACCGACGTGTGTGTGCGCGATGAGGAATACTTCAGCTTCCTCTTTGACCTGAAGACCCTCCTGTCCCTGCGCCGCGCCCTGCCCATGGATTCTTTCCGCAGAGCCGAGGTGGAAAATGCCCTGCTTCAGGCCCACCGCGTTCTCTACTACGATCCAGACACCTGCACCGAGGAGGAATTCCGCGCCGGTCTGCGCGCAGCCCGGCCCATCCTCCAGGCACAGCTGGAAAAGAAGAACGGGGATACCGCGCCCTACATCGGGCTCATCGGACACAGCCACATGGATACCGCCTGGATCTGGCCGATGACGGAGACCGAGAAAAAGTGCGCCCGGACCTATGCCAACACACTGAACCTGATGGACGAGTATCCGGAATACCGCTTCATCCAGTCCTCCGCCTTCCACTCCGAGTGGCTGCGCAGGGACTATCCGGAGCTCTTTGAGCGCATCCGCGCATCGGTCAGTACCGGACGCTATGAGCCCAACGGCGGCGTGTGGGTCGAGTGCGACTGCAACCTCACCGGCGGCGAGTACATGATCCGCCAGTTCCTGTGGGGCCAGCGCTTTACCCGCAGATATTTTGGCTTTACCTCCGACTGTTTCTGGCTGCCGGATACGTTTGGCTATTCCTTTGCGATCCCGCAGATCATGAAGGGCTGCGGCATCAACTACTTCCTGACCACCAAGATCGCCTGGAACGACACCAATGTCTTCCCTCTGACATCCTTCCTGTGGGAGGGCATCGACGGAACGCGCGTGCTCACCCACTTCAACCGCACCCATATCGGCCCGGATCCGGAGACTTATCACCTGGAGACCTACGGCGGGGACGGCATGATGGAAAAGCGCGTCACCCCCATGCGCCTGTTCTCCTTCGGCAAGGGGGACGGCGGCGGCGGTCCCGAGTTTGAGATGCTGGAGAGCGCACGACGTCTGAGTGACCTGGAGGGCACGGCACGAAGCGGCTATACCTCCGTGTCCGCTTTCATGCAGGAGCTGGAGAGGACCATGGTCGAGCCCACGGTCTATGCGGGCGAACTCTACCTGGAGCTGCACCGCGGTACGCTGACCAATCAGCATACGATCAAGCACAATAACCGCTTCTGCGAGATCGCCCTGCACAACCTTGAGCTGGCCATCGTCCACAGAGCAGTCCATGAGGACCAGGACGCCGACGAGACGCCCGTCTCCCCGCTCATGAACACCCTGCTGGTGCATCAGTTCCATGATATCCTTCCCGGCACCTGTATCCACTCAGTGCACGAGAAAGCCTACAGGGCCGTGGGCGATGCGATTGCAGCGGCCAACCGGCAGACACAGGAGGTCCTGGGCGCATCGGGAGAAGTGCTGGAAGTGTACAATCCCACCTCCTTTGCACGCACCGAAACCTTCTATCTGGACGGTGCCTTCCCGGAGATTGCGGGTGCGAAGACCCAGGTCTTTACGGATCTTTGCGGCATGGAAAAGACCGCCGTGAGCGGCCTTACCCTCCCATCCCTCGGCAGTCTGACAGTCACGCCCGGGAGCGCTGTCCCCTCTCCCATCCCCTTCCATTTCGAGGGCAGCCATCTGACCACGCCCTATGCTGAGATTGTGTTTGATGAAAACGGTGCCATGACTTCCTTTGTGGACCGAAGGACCGGCCGCGAGCTGGTCAGCG
>JAFUBA010000189.1 GCA_017460395.1 Clostridia bacterium
GAAAAAAATCGGCAATCGGCACGCAGGGATAGTCTGCGCTTTTTTTGTGTGTTCAGATATGGTGTGAAGCTGACTTCTGATCATCTGATGTGCCTGTTTGATGAAGTTGAAGGCCTGTACACTTCAAACTTTTCAAAGCTGAGCAGGGAGGAGAGGGCATAGCGCCAGTCGGGCACCACGTTCACACGGAGCCCAAATGCTATGCTTGGGTCTCCATCAAGACTGTAGGTGCCAAAGCCCATCAGATAATCCCCAATCATGGCCAGCACCATGGCAGCGCAGCCAAGCAGGATTTTTCCGCGGGAAGTCATCTGTTTCATTTGTAAGTCTCGTCCTTTCATTTTCTGCTTCATTGTCCACTGATCCCGGGAGAAACACTTCGATTTCGTTTCCCCTCTGTCTCCGCTGCAGATGAACCGCAGTGGGCATAGCCGGAAGGTCAGAGCGGCATCCGCCTGCGTGCGGCGTGAGTGCCACGCCGTCAAACCACGCGTGGTGCACGGTAAAGCCCGGTCGACGAAGAGATGGTAGACAGCAGACAAGCTCAATATTGCTGTGCCCGGATGGAATAGGCCATCCGGGCATCTTTCAAACCTTCTTCTTTTTGTAGCCGCAGTCGCAGTAGGGACCGCCGGAGGCCAGAGTGTACTGACGCACAAAGTCAGAGCCACCTCCGGCTTCGCTCATGGAGAAATCGAGCTGGCACATGGCGGGCGTGTACTCATAGAGATTCAGATCCTGCAGAAGATGACAGACTCCACAGTAGGAGAAGCGGGCCTCATAGCCGCTGCCGTCCGGGTATGGCAGATAGTCCATGTTCCAGGAATAGGGATTCCGGTCGGCGGCGCGAAAGGCGGCAGTCTTCTGCATGGAAGCAAGATCCCTGCTTGTATACTTGTTCTTGGCGCTTATGCGACAGAAGGCCCGCATGGTGGAAATCATCATGGCGTCACGGTAGTAGTCCGTAGCGGAGGGAAGATCCGGCTTTCGTGGCATCTTCAGGAGGAAGGATGCGAACATGGCGCAGCTGACGATGTTCATCTTGAAGCGATCGCCCTTCTCAAACTCCGGGAGGGAAGAGATGATCTTCCTGTATTTCAGGTGGGCATCCTTTGTGATCTGCCCGGCGTCCTTCCGGGTGTAGCCGAGGGTCCGGCAGAGTTCTCTTTGGAATGAGCGGCGGAACAGCAGCCACATGCCAAAGGGCATGCCTGCATACTTCATGGGGATCCCTCTTTTCTGTGTGTGTGACGAGGTACTGCCTAAAATTTCTTGGTGGCAGCAAAAGCTGTGAGGCCAGGAAAATCAAGGGTTTTCGCGAAAATACCCCGGATTTATTCGGCTCAGAAAATACCTCGCAAATCCGGGCAATGTACCTAAAAACTCGGGGAAAATGCCGTGAGGCCAGGAAAATCAAGGGTTTTCGTGAAAATACCCCGGATTTATTCGGCTCAGAAAATACCTGTAAAAACATGGCGCTGTACCTAAAAGTTCTGGTGAGAAGCCTAGAGACCAGGAAAATCAAGGGTTTTCGCGAAAAATCCCAGGATTTATTCAGTTCAGAAAATACCTCGAAAACCGGGGCAATGTACCTAAAAGCTTTGGTGAAAAAGCCTCAGGAGATACCGGAGGGAGCATCATAGAGCCTGTGCAGCTCAGCCCATGAGGGCATCTGCTGCTTCAGTGCCTGCCAGACGGGCATGGCCGGGGCGCCATTTGCACGCGAGAGGAGCTCCGTGAAATCACGGTCCAGCTGCTCCATCTCGCCGACTGCATGCCGGCAGTGCGCACAGGCAATGAGGTCTCCGACAGAACTCTTGCTCATGATAAAGTACAGAAGACGCATCAGAGCGCGCCGAAAGCCTGGCCGGTAGAAGAGATCGTCCTTTTCGGGGAGGATCGGGATGCCAAGATACGTAAGGGTGTCATATGCCTCGGCGGGTGCATGAAGCATCTGCTTTCGCTGGGCTGCGGTGGCCGTCCTCAGATCGCCGCCGCAGACATAGGCGAGATAGGCGATCGGGAGCACTGCGGCTGGATGGCAGAAAAGGTATGCCTTCATGTCCCGCTGGTAGTGCATTTTGTACCCTGTGCCGCGGAAGATCTGCTCGAGCTTTTCCTGGGCCAGGCGTGAGGGGAAGCCGTGGAGGGCACCGATGTCCAGGCCTGCCTTTCCGAAGCGCTCGACCACCACGTGGTCAGGGAAACGCTGACCACCGGTTACCTGAAAGGCGAAGAGGATATCCGGGATGCCGGGGGTCATCGAGCGCAGCTTTTTCTGCATTTCCTCCGGGTGCATGTTGTTGCCGATCAGGACGATGAGATCTGTTTTTGCCCGCCCAAGGTCCGGCAGGATGTGCTCCATCTGGGGATAAGGCATCGCGGCAAAGACCGCGTCAAAACAGACACGCTCCGGGATCTGACTGACTACCTGCGGATGGTCCAGCGTGGTTTGTCTCTGCAGGTGATGTCGGATCCTGAGACCGTTTTTCTCAAGCTCATCTTTCCAGGCACCCCTTGCCAGCAGATAAACCTCGTGCCCTGCCTTGCACAGCACGTGCGTGAGATAACAGCCGATCACACCTGCACCGTAGACCAGAACTTTCATGTGTTTCGCCTCTTGTGATACCAATTCAAGTGAGTTAGTTGAAACTTACACCTCACATTATAGACCGACTGCGATCTTTGGCAAGGAGAGGCATCGGCCCTGGGCAAAGCTCACGAATAGACTGGGCACGGAGTCTGAGAATCCTGTCGTGGCAGAGGTGATCATCATATTCCTGCCAGCCACCGGCGAACGACGATCTCAGGGAACAATGATCCCGGGCATTCTTCAAAATACCATTGGGTGCAGCTGGATACCTCGCAGCCGCAGACGTCATGTCCTAAGCTGCGTGTCGACAGCGCTGCTGCCGGGAATTCCCTTGAATTCAAACATTTCAGACAGAATTCATATGAATAACGTCTGAAATGTTTAATAAATGTATAGATTTCAACGGATTTAGACGTAAAACATACTGAAATGCATGAAATTTCACTTGCTCTCATGCTTCTTTTTTGCTAAGATGGACCATGATGACATCATACTGGAAATCAGGTGAGTGGATACATGCAGGAAATCAGGATCCTGGGTCGTGAAAAAGAAGTAGAGCGTCTGCAGCAATGCCTGGATACACAGGAAGCACAGCTCGTTGTCGTCTGTGGACGACGCAGGATTGGGAAAACCTTCCTGATCAACACCTTTTTTAACGGTCGGTTCGATTTCAAACTGACCGGAGTGTACCGGGAGCCGCGAGAAACCCAGCTACGCAATTTCATCGCAGAGCTCAACCGACAGACCAGGCAGCATTTACCGCCTCCTCAGGATTGGATCCAGGCATTTGAAATGCTCCGGGAATACCTGTCCTCCCTTCCCCGGGAGGAAAAGAAGATCGTCTTCCTGGATGAGATGCCCTGGCTGGATACCGTGAGATCCGGCTTTTTGTCCGCCTTCGAGTTTTTCTGGAATGATTTCGGCTGTGCTCTGCCAAATCTTGTTCTGATTCTCTGCGGCTCTGCCACCTCCTGGATGCAGAAGAGAATTGCAGAAAACAAAGGTGGTCTGTTTCACAGGCAAACCTGTACCCTGTATCTGCAGCCTTTCACACTTCATGAAGTAGAAGCGTTTCTTCACGAGCGAAATATAGACTGGTCCAGATACGATATCGCGCAGTGCTATATGATTCTGGGCGGCATTCCATATTACTGGACCATGATGCGGCAGAATCTGTCTCCCTCGGAAAACATCGATCAGCTTTTCTTCAGAAAACGGGCGGAGCTGTGGGAAGAATATGATGATCTCTACCAGACGCTGCACACAAACAGTCAGCAATATCAGCTTGTGATGGAAACCCTCAGCCGGAAACGGGGCGGGATGACGCGATCAGAACTGGCCAAAGTCTCCGGGATTCCGGATAACAGTGTCCTGACAGAAATTCTGGAGGACCTTGTTGCTTCAGAGTTTGTCCGATATGCTCCTTTCTTTGGCAACAAGAAAAAAGAAACCCGCTATCAGGTGTCCGATTACTACACGCTCTTTTACTACCGCTTTGTGAAGGACCAGGCGGGACGTGACGAGTGCTACTGGACACATGCCTATGACAATCCTTCCCGCAGAGCGTGGCTGGGTCTGACCTTTGAGCTTCTTTGCAAAGATCACCTGTTTCAGATCAGGAAAGCCCTGGGCATTGGCGGCGTCCTGGCGGAAGACTCCACCTGGTTCTGCCGGCCGGATCCGGAGGAACCGGAAGATCATGGGGCACAGATCGATCTGCTGATTGACCGCAGGGACCATGTGATCAATATCTGTGAAATCAAGTTTTCTGCGGACACATTTGAAATCGACAGCGAATACGCCATGAACATCAGGCGCAAGATCGATGCATTCCAGAAAGCAAACAAAACCAAAAAGACGATCCAATTCACCATGATCACCAGCTATGGCGTGAAGCGCAACAAGTACAGCGCGATGGTCAATTCGGAGGTCATCCTGGATGATCTGTTTGCTCAGTAGCCATCTCTGATCCTCCAGATCTTTTCGGGATGGGGTATACATGGAAGCGGATCCTGAATCGTCGCCAGAAATTCATGTTGAAATCCAAGTCAATTCGTTTGCCTGGAGACAGTCAGTTTCACACAACTGACTTTTTCAAAGGGGATCCCGCCCAAATGCCAGGATCAATCAGATTGGCCGCGGACCGAACGCTTATTTGAGGTAGAGACACTGTTACTTTCCCGGTTTTGCGGAAGGCGGAGAAACGCCCTGGCAGATACAAAACAAATTAGCCATAACTAACTTTTTCCTTGACAAACGGTTTCGCCTCCCGTAACATGCCCATCGGTCCTCCCGTATGTGTACGCACGGGCTGGGATCAGACAGGGGGAGGGATATGCCTAGGGATAAGAGTGTGAGCCATTCACGCATCCTTTCTTCAGCCAGGGCGGAGTTTCTCGAAAAGGGCTATATGAACGCGTCGATCCGCACGATCGCTAGGCGTGCCGGCATCACCTCCGCAGGGCTGTACCGGCATTTTCGGGACAAGGAGGAGATGTTTGCAGAGGTGGTGGCACCGGCTGTGAATGCCTTCCGGGACTGGATGGACCGGCACGTGAGCCGCGGCTACGCCGGTGCCCTCAGCGGACACTACGATCTCATGTGGAAGGATACGGAGATTGACATCATCCGGGAGGTGGTCTATCCGAACCTGGACGGGTTCCGTCTGCTGCTGACCTGCGCCCAGGGGACGAGGTATGAGCACTTCATGGAGGAGATCATCCTGGAGCACCAGCACATCATGATGGACGTGTTTGGACAGCTGCGCGCCCAGGGGCTGAAGGTCCGGGAGATCAGTGAGGAGGAGCTGCACATCCTGATGCATGCATACACAGCTGCCCTGTTCGAGCCTGTCGTGCAGAATTACCCCGAGGAGAAAGCCATGCACTACCTGAGGACCGTCGAAAACTTCTTTCTGCCCGGCTGGCATGACCTGATGGGTTGCTGATGCGACAGGGAGCAGGACAAAGAAAAAAGGAGGAAAGCATGAGAAGACATCGACCAGAGCTTTATATTTCGACATAGAAAGGCCTTCGGGCCTTTTTATTTTTGTTTGTGATCAATGGTTGCCCTCTGTTCACTTACGGGGTCCGGCCGCGGATCACAGGCAGATCCACAGAACATTACCCAACTTCACCAAAGGAGGATCCCTATGAAAAACAAACCCCAGGAAACCCAAAAAAAGCAGAGCGACCTTGCGGTCCTGCTCGGGTATGCGGGCGATAGAAGGAAGCTGACCTTTACGGGCCTTGCCCTCTCTGCCCTCGCCATGGTGCTCGGCATGGCACCCTACATCTGCATCTATCTTGTGGTGCGGGACCTGATCAACGTCTTTCCGGACTTTTCTGGCGCCGTGTCCATCACAAAGTATGCATACCTTGCCTTCCTCTTCGCGGTCCTCGGGATCGTGGTCTACTTTGCGGCGCTCATGTGCACGCACCTGGCCGCCTTCCGCACGGCCTCCAACATCCGCAAGGAAGGCATGGCGCACCTGATGAAGGCCCCGCTCGGCTTTTTTGATCAGAATGCCTCGGGCCTTCTCAGAAACCGTCTGGACGGGGCGGCATCCGAGACGGAGACCCTCCTGGCCCACAACCTGGCGGACATCGTGGGATCCATCGCCATGCTGCTGAGCATGCTGGTGCTGATGTTCTTCTTCGACTGGCGCATGGGCGGGGCGTGCCTTCTGGCAGCGGTCATCTCCATCCTGGCCATGATGTCCATGATGGGCGGAAAGAATGCCGGCCTCATGGCGGAGTATCAGGCAGCCCAGGACGTCATGAGCAAGGCCGGGACCGAGTACGTGCGCGGGATCCCGGTGGTGAAGGTGTTCCAGCAGACGGTGGACTCCTTCCGCGCCTTTCAGACGGCCATTGAGAACTACAGTGACAAGGCGGAGCACTACCAGGCGGATGTGTGCCGGGTGCCCCAGGCCCTGAACCTGACCTTCACAGAGGGCGCCTTTGTCTTCCTGATCCCCGTCGTTCTCTTCCTTCTGCCGGGGGCCATGGCTTCCGGGAACCTGGCGCTTCTTGTGACCAACTTTGCGTTCTACGCGGTCTTCTCGGCCATCATCTCCACGGCGCTGGCCAGAGTCATGTTTGCGGCGAGCGGGATGATGCTGGCCCACACGGCCCTCGGGCGGATTGATCAGGTGATGGCGGCCCCGAACCTGCCTGTCACAGATCACCCGGTGAGCATCAGGGGGTCCGGCGTGACCTTCCGGGATGTGTCCTTCACCTACGAGGGTGCACCCTCACCTGCGCTCAGCCATGTATCCTTCCGGGTGGAGCCCGGCGAGACGGTGGCGCTTGTCGGTCCCTCCGGCGGCGGCAAGACGACGGCGGCCAGCCTGATCCCGCGCTTCTGGGATGTGACGAGCGGATGTGTGGAGGTCGGCGGCGCGGATGTCAGGAAGGTGGATCCCCACGACCTCATGGACCGGGTGGCCTTCGTGTTTCAAAACAGCCATCTGTTCAAGGATACCATCCTGGAAAATGTCCGGGCGTCCAGACCCGGAGCCACCAGGGACGAGGTGATGAAGGCGCTTGAGGCGGCCCAGTGCGGGGATATCCTGGAGAAGCTGCCCAAAGGGGTGGACACCCTCCTTGGGAGTGAGGGAACCTATCTGTCCGGCGGTGAGCAGCAGCGGATTGCCCTGGCAAGGGCGATCCTCAAGGACGCGCCCATCGTGGTACTGGATGAGGCCACGGCCTTTGCGGACCCGGAGAATGAGGTCCTGATCCAGAAAGCCCTGGGGACACTGACCAAGGGAAAGACGGTCATCATGATCGCCCACCGACTGTCCACGGTGGTCTCTGCGGACCGGATCATTGTCCTTGACCGGGGACAGGTCCGGGAGAGCGGCACGCACCGGGAGCTGGTCAGCAGGGGCGGCCTGTATGCGCGCATGTGGCAGGAGTACACCCAGGCGCTGCAGTGGAAGATCGGCGCAGATGCGCCTAAGGCAGTAGCGGAGACAAAGGCAAAGGAGGCTGGCAAGTGATGTTTGGAAAAGCGTTTCAGCGAAAGTATGCCCTGACGGACCAGGGCGCCACCAATGTCCGGAAGGGCACCTTCTGGACGGTGATCGTCAATCTCGTGGTCATGGGCGGCACGGGCATCCTCTTTCTGCTCATGTCCACCCTCATGGAGAAGCTGTCCGGTGATACGAAAACAGTATCTGTCCTGGTGTTCATCTTTCTGACGCTCCTCTTTCTGGTGCTGTCCTTTGTCACCCATCTCCAGCAGTACAGATGTACCTATGGCCTTGTGTACCGGGAGGTCAAGCAGGTGCGCCTGTCCCTCTCAGAGCGTCTTCGGAAGCTGCCTCTGGGATATTTTGGGAAGCGGGATCTGGCGGACCTGACCGAAACCCTGATGGGCGATGTGAACAGGCTCGAGCACGTGTGGTCCCACTGCCTTGGATACCTCTACGGGTCCTTTATCTCCACGATGATCATCGCAGCTTCTCTTTTGTTTTTTGACTGGCGCATGGCCCTTGCGTGCCTCTGGGGCGTGCCGGTGGCCTTCATTCTGCTCTTTGGCAGCAGGAAGGCTGAAAAGAAAAACTCTGAAATGAGCAAGGCGGCCGCGGTGCAGGTGTCAGACGGGATCCAGGAAACCCTGGAAAACCTTCGGGAGATCCGGGCGACCAACCAGGAAGACCGCTTCCTGAAGGAGCTGAACGACAAGATCGACCGGTCCGAAAAGACCATGATCCACGGGGAGATGGTGACGGGACTGTTTGTCAATGCGGCCAGCGTCATCATGCGTCTGGGCGTGGCCACCACGATGCTGGTGGGCGTCAGGCTTATTCTGTCCGGTCAGATCACCTTCATGGCCCTGTACATGTTCCTTCTTGTGATCACCAGGATCTATGCGCCCTTTGATCAGGCACTTGCCCTGATCGCAGAGATGTTTGTTTCCCAGGTGTCCGCATCTCGTCTCATGGAGATCCATGATACGCCCGTGATGGACGGCGCGGAGGTGTTCCAGCCCAAGGGCCACGATATCGCCTTCCGGCATGTGTCCTTTGCCTATGATGACCGTGAAGTGCTGAAGGATGTCTCCTTTGTGGCAAAGGAGGGCGAGGTCACGGCGCTGGTGGGCCCGTCCGGCTCAGGCAAGAGCACCTGCGCGCGCCTTGCAGCCAGGCTCTGGGATGTGAGCGGGGGCGAGATCGATGTGGGCGGTGTGAACATTGCCAGGGTCGATCCTGAGGTGCTGCTCACCGATTACTCCATGGTCTTTCAGGATGTGACGCTCTTTGATGATACCGTCATGGAAAACATCCGTCTGGGCAGGCGCGGTGCGACGGACGAGGAGGTGCTGAACGCTGCCAGGGCCGCCAACTGCGATGAGTTCGTGGAGAGAATGCCGCAGGGGTATATGACACCCATCGGGGAGAACGGGGCAAGGCTCTCCGGCGGCGAGCGGCAGCGGATCTCGATTGCAAGAGCTCTTTTGAAGGATGCACCGATTGTGCTGCTGGATGAGGCCACGGCCTCCCTGGATGTGGAAAATGAGTCGAAGATCCAGGGTGCGCTGTCCCGTCTTCTCAGGGGCAAGACCGTCCTGGTCATTGCGCACCGGATGCGTACTGTGGAAGCGGCAGACCACATTGTGGTGCTCTCCGGCGGCCGGGTGGCAGAAGAAGGAACACCCGGGGATCTTCTTCGGGATGAAAACAGCATGTTCAGCCGCATGGCCAGACTCCAGGCGGAGGGTGCTGTCTGGAAGATCTGACCTAGGCACCTGGGGACGCACCTGTGCGCGATTCAGTGCATCATATACCTGAATGCCAGGGCAGAAATAGGAAAAGCAATGGCTCAGCACCGCGGGGAAGGTCCGCATGGTGCATGAGCCATTGCTTTTTCTACAGATGTTCATCGGGGCCATCATGCTTCCTGCAGGAAGCCTCTGATCTCTATGGAATGCGATTCTTCAGGCCACTGACCATTCGTCAGGGAACCTTGATCTGTCTTCCTGGCAGCTGGCATATCCGATCGCGGCACAATCGACTCCGCAGGCGGCAGATGAATCCACACTGGTATGTGCATCTTCTGTCACCAGACATGGGCAGGGATCTTCAGATGATGATGGGATCCTGAAAAGGGAAGGCTTAACGGGGTTAAGGAAGGATCTGATCCAGACACATTCCTGACGTTCATCGGGAAATTATTCCAGGAGAAGATCATCGAGGGTGATCACTTGCGTGAAAACACCGCTGTATTCATTCCTCTTCAATCCATAAGTGGAAATGAGCGTCTGATGAACTGATACTTTCGGAGAGATTCTTTCCACGAGCATTCCCTGTCGGCTGAGGAGTTTGCGATAATAAGTTTTATCCACAACAAATTCATCACTGTAAAACTTGATCTCACAAGCATTGATGATACGATCATCCCGTTCGATCAGCAAATCAATCTGCGTGCTTTCCGCTTCATCGCGAAGAATCCAGGCAGACTGGCTGGATCTTACACCGGTGATGCCCAATGCGCGTTTGATCTGTGGGATATGGAAAAAACAGACATTCTCAAAGGCCAATCCTCTCCAGGCTGTAATTGCATGGCTGGCTTGATGTTGAACCCAGAAATGTTCATTCCGCTTTGGCTGATCTTCCACAAAACGAAGGAAAAACAGACAAAATGGATCAATTAATCTGTATTTGGCTTCCCTTTTTCCTTCAAGGAACGGAACATAGTACTCTACAAAATCACTGCCGATCAACGCCCGCATGCACGAGGTCAGTGTTTTTCCGGACAGGCCGGTGAATTCACTGATCTCTTTTCGGGTATATCCACCCCTGCGCCGATTCAGCAATCTCACAATGCTCTTCATCGTCTCAGGGTTCACAAAGATGGAATTGAAAAGCCGGTCAAACTCATCTCTGAACATAGCGTTTCTCTCAAAGAACAGCCTGTCTATGTTTTGCGCAAGACTCAGCTTTTCATTCAGGGCATCCAGGTAGAAAGGGATCCCTCCAAAGACCATGTAGCATTCGGCAAGGTCATAGGAAGTCATCTTCATCCCATTGCCCAGCAAAAACTGTCTGCATTCACAGAGCGAAAAGGGAGCCAGCCTGATTTCGCAAGTCACACGGTTATATAGTCCGCCATGGTTGTTGACTAATTTGTCCATCATCCATGAACTGGCGCTTCCGCAAACAATCAGCATCAGGTTTTTCCGAAGGCATCCCCAACTGTTCCAGAAGCCTTCCAGCGCAGTTAAGAATCCAGAGCGTGGCGTATCCATCCAGGGCAGTTCGTCAAGAAAAACCACCTGTCTGGAACCGTCGTCTTTCTGCTCGAGAAGATCCTCCAGGAGATAAAACGCCTCCAGCCAGCTTGATGGTTCTGATCCATCAGGAAGTCCATAGTGAATCAATGCACGGTAAAAATGCTTTAGCTGTCTTCTGACTTCGCTTTGAGCCGGATCATGCAGCCTTCCTCCCTGCTCGCTTTCTACCGGAGTCAGCCCGGCATGATGAAACGCAAAACGATTCTGAAAGGTCTCCGTAATCAGGGTTGTCTTTCCAACGCGCCTCCGACCATAGACTGCAACAAACTCTGCTTTGTTTCTCTCGTATCTGCGCAACAGTTCTTCCTGTTCGTTCTTTCTTCCAATCATCGGCTCTATCCTCTCTATTTCCCCTGGAATGCAAAAAAACAGTAATTCTGGGGAAATAAGCAAGCATAGTATAACACGCACAGAATGCCGGATCAATTGTTATTTCCCCGGAATGAAGAAAAAATCTCTTAGAGGGGATTTAAGAAAGCAATCATCCTCTGAATGGCTGAAATGACACAGAATTGCTTGTCGATGAGGACCGGAACTTCGCAGCCATCTATCGCGTCAACAATTGGTTCAATGAACGTGGCGTGGAACATGGCTGCCTGTTTGTGCCCGGCGGCCATCGCCTCGCATCGGGGAGCATGACGCAGTAGACCTCGACCTGTCATCGCAGGAGAAGGTGTCATGCGGGTGGAGCATACATTGCCAGGCAGATGCTTTCTGATGCGCTCATATCTGCGTAACAGTTCTTCCGGTTCGTTCTTTCTTCCAATCATCTGCTCTTTTTGTCTATTTCCCCTGAAACGTAAAAAAAACAGTCATTCCGGGGAAATTAGCAAGTATAGTACAACGCGTACAGAACGCCGGATCAATTGTTATTTCCCCAGAATGAAGAAAAAAATCCCTTAGAGGGGATTTAGTGAAATCCGATCAACCTCTGAGTGGCTGAAATGCTGTGGACGTGTGCTTTCCCCTTGTGTTTCTTCAGATGCGCAGCTATACTGCGCAAAGACCATTTCGTGTAAAAACAGACGGAAGCCTCCGGTGCACACTGGAGGCTTCCGTCTGTCTTACAGGGTCAGAAGGAGGAAACGATCAGATGATCTACTATGTGGACGCATCGAAAACGGGCGGGACGGGGACGAAGGAAGCGCCCTTTTCTACCATTCAGCAGGCGGCGGACATCGCCATGCCGGGGGACCGGGTGATGGTGATGCCGGGGATTTACCGGGAGAGCGTGAACCCAAAGCATGCAGGCACGGCGGACAGCCGCATCGAGTACTGCTCCTGCGAAAAGGGCGGGGCGGTGATCACGGGTGCCGAGCGGGTCACAGGCTGGGTGCAGACGGAGAAGGATGTGTGGAAGGCATCGGTGCCAAACAGCCTCTTTCCTGACCGCAACCCCTACACGACACTCGTCTCGGGCGACTGGTTCATTGCATCCTTTATCGCCCACACCGGGGATGTGTACCTGAACGGGAAGTCCCTGTATGAGGTGACAACACTGGAGGGGGTCCTGCATCCGGAGGTATCCAAGGCATCCTGGGATCCGGCATTCTCCGTCTACACCTGGTACACAGAGCAGGATACGGAAAAGGATGAAACCGTCTTCTATGCCAATTTCCACGGCCTGAATCCAAACGCGGAGAACGTGGAGATCAGCGCGCGCAAGTCCTGCTTCTATCCGGAAGAAGAGGGCGTGGGGTACATTACCCTCTCCGGCTTCAAAATCTCCCAGGCGGCCACCCAGTGGGCGCCCCCGACGGCATACCAGGAGGGCATGGTGGGTCCGCACTGGTCAAAGGGGTGGATCATCGAGGACTGCGAGATCTCCGAGTCCAAGTGCAGCGGCATTTCCCTCGGGAAATACCTGCAGCCGTACAATGACAACAAGTGGCTCAGGTGGAAGTACAAGGACGGCACCCAGACCGAGCGTGACTGCATCTGCAGGGCACAGCTGGACGGGTGGTCCAGGGAAACGATCGGGAGCCACATCATCCGCCGCTGCGAGATCCACGATTGCGGACAGACCGGGATTGTAGGGCACCTGGGCGGCGTCTTCTCCCTCATCGAGGACAACCACATCCACCACATCAACAACAAGCAGAACCTGGCGGGGGCGGAGATCGGCGGCATCAAGATGCATGCGGCCATCGACGTGATCTACCGGGGTAACCACATCCACCACTGCACGAGGGGTCTGTGGCTGGACTGGCAGGCACAGGGGACCCGGGTCACCGGGAACTTCTTCCACGACAACACCCTGCCCTTTGACCACCTCATGTGCTCCGAGGCCATGGGTGCCTACGGCGAGGACATCTTCATCGAGGTCTCCCATGGACCGACGCTGATCGATCACAATCTCCTCCTGTCCCTTCGCTCCCTCAAGCTGCCCACCGAGGGCGTGGCCGTGGTGCACAACCTGATCGCGGGTGCCCTGGCATGTGTGGGTACGGGCGTCAACAACGGGTCGGTGAACTACGTGTCCCCGAGGTATACGCCCTATCACCTGCCGCACCGCACGGAGATCGCGGGCTTCATGACCATCCTCCACGGCGACATGCGCTTCTACAACAACGTCTTCGTGCAGCAGGAGGTCCCGGAATTCCTTCGCGAGGCGGAGAAGCACATGCGGGGCGGAGCCTGGGACGACGGGAACGTGGACGTCGGCATCTCGCCCTATGACGCGTACATGACCGAGGACGAGTGGAAGAAGGAGTTCGAGGGCTACTGCGGCATGGGCTCTGCACCCAGCGACCGCTACTACATTCCGCTGCCGGTCTGGGCGGATGGGAACATCTACCTGAACGGCGCAAAGCCCTGGAAGAAGGAGCAGAATCCGCAGGTTCTGTCGGAAAAGGCAGAGCTTCATGTGCAGGAGACGGACGGGACGTGGCGCATCGACACCAACATCCCGGAGATCCTGCCGCAGACGACCGGGGAGACGGTGGACACAGAGCGTCTCGGCATGGCCTTTGAGCCGGAGGAGAAGTTCGAGAACCCGGACGGCACCCCGATCATCTTTGACAACGAGTATCTCACGTGCCTGAAGCCCTGGATGGCGCAGGCGTGAACTGAAAGCAAACATGCAAGGCCCGCAGTGCTCCGTGATGGAGGCTGCGGGCCTTTGATGGCTTCAGGGAAGCTTATGATGCCTGAAAAAGATCATGCAGGGTCATCCGGTGGATATGCGGATCGCTGATGGCTGCCACCTCATCTGTGAACCCGGATTTGGAGATAAGGTAGTAGTCGATCACGTCGTATGCATCAAACAGAGAGACGCTTTCCTGCAGATGGGAGAGCATATTCATGGTGAATGGTGTCTTTCTGCATTTGCATTCTGCGACGAGCAGATGATTCCTGTTTTTTCCAAGTCCTTCGGCAAGACCATCCAGCTCCACAGAGCGGCCAAGCCTGGAATTCCTGGCTGTGTAGCCACGAATGGTTCCGTAATACACAGGCAGTCGTCCCTGCCTGTTTTGCTCCTCCATCCAAAGAAGTGCAACGTCCTCAAAAGATCTTGCGATGAAATCCTCAATCCCGTCCTGATCCTCTGAAAACAGGACATCTCCGAAACCGTTCTGAATGACGTCCCGCTGATCAAAGATGAATCGATACCAGAAACGGAGCAGAGAATCGCTCACAGCATAATAATTGGTTTTCCTGTTCCGGATGAAGGACTCCCTTTTCTCCAGAATCTGCATTTGAATCAGAGAGGATAAGTATTTGGCCACATAATTGTTTTCTACGCCGACTGCTTCCGCGATCTCCTTGCTGAAGCGCATTCCCCTGGACACGGCCAGGATGACGGAGTTGTACATGTTCTGGTCAGACACGCCTGCAGGCATGATCTTTTCCGGAGCGTCCAGCAGTGTACCGTATTTGCTGTAGAGCAGACGACGGACATTTTCCTGAAAAGAAGCGGCATGATCAATCATATCAAGGTAATATGGATGGCCTCCAAAGAGCCCAAGATACTGTGCCTGCGCGTCTATAGGCAAATCCGACACAAACTGCCGAGCTTCAGAGAAAGGCATTTCTTCCAGGTGTACCTGGAAGGTGGCGCGCTGGTACAGTGGGCTATTTGGGCTCATGAGGATCTCTTCCATGAACGGCCTATTGCTGCCGGACAGGATGATCATGAGATAGGCATCCCGGAACGCACCGTCAATGTAGAATTGCAGGAGTGACAGGAGCGATTTGCTTTTCTGACACAGACAGGAGATCTCATCGATGATCAGGACCAGACGCTGTTTTTTTGAAAAGTCCACAATGCTGTCAAAGGCGTCTGGAAAAGAATTGTAGGTGACATGCTCAAGGGCGCCCTGCATTTTACGGAACTCTCTGCTGAAGGCGGTGAGATTGTCCTTTTCATCTGCTTTTCTTGCTTGAAAATAGAAGGCATTCTTTCCTTTGATGAATTCCTGAAGCAATGTCGTTTTGCCAATCCGCCGGGTGCCATATACCACGCCGAACTCAAATTGCCCGCGCTTCCAGCGCTGCTTCATCTCCGCAAGTTCAGATACTCTTCCAACAAACATTTCCATCGCCCCTTTATCAACCGGCGGGTTGTCAACTCTGCGATTGATAAACAGATAGACGAGAGGACGTGTTTTGTCAAGAAATGACGATTCTGCGAGGGTTATTTCTCGTGCATGATGCTTTTTAGCCATTCCTGAGGGGGTATCAAGGAGCTGCATAAGATTATTATGGTATATAACTAGATGGTAAAATATATTAACTATTCAAAATAGATTCAATATATTGGACATTGAGCGTGAGAAACCGCAGCATGAAGGGATGCTGGCAAGGGCAGCGCAGGGATGTGGCTTCTATACGAGAAGGCGCACAGGACATCCTGGGGGAAAAAGAGAATATAAGCTATTATATATAGATATAATATTATAAATAATTAAAGAAGCGATAATATACGATATAGAAGAACTTTATTCGAAACTCCTCAGCATGGAGATTTTCCATCTTCGCATCTTTTTTTCCGGGACAGGGGAGAGCGCGGGATGGTATCATGGGCATGTCGCAGGGAAAGCCCGGCGGCCAGACATGAAACAAAGGAAGTGATCCCCGTGATCGAGATTCGAGGAAAGAACAATATGGCACTCTGCTACACTGATGCCCTGGAGGAAAGTGCAAGGCAGCAGATCCAGGATCTGTGCGATCTTGAGATGTTTTCCGCATCCAGGATCCGCATCATGCCGGACGTGCATGCGGGCACGGGGTGCACCATCGGCACGACAATGACCCTCACGGACAGGGTGGTCCCGAGCCTTGTGGGTGTGGACATCGGCTGCGGCATGGAGACAGTTCAGCTGAAGGAAAAGGAGATCGACTTTGATCAGCTTGACCGGGTGATCCGGACCCGGGTCCCATCCGGTGACCAGATTCGGGAGGATCCCCATCCCCTCGCAGAGGAGCTGCAGCTGGAGGACCTCAGGTGCGCACGTGCAGCAAACCTTGACCGTGCACGACTGAGCATCGGTACCCTCGGCGGCGGAAACCACTTTATTGAGGTGGACCGGGATGAGAACGGAAATCTGTACCTGGTCATCCACTCGGGCAGCCGGTACCTGGGCGTGCAGACGGCATCCTACTACCAGCACCTGGGCTGGAAGACCATGAATACGGTGTCGAAGAAAGCAATCCGTGAGCTGATTGACCGCTACCGCTCGGAGGGACGGGAGCGCGAGATAGAGGAGGGACTGAAGAATCTCAGGCAGGAGAGCTCATCATCCTGCGAGGTGCCGGAGAAGTATGCATACGTGGAGGGAGAGCACCTGGAAAGCTATCTCCACGACATGCACCTGGTGCAGCAGTATGCAGCCCTGAACCGTCAGGCGATGGTCCGGGAGATCCTGGAGGGCATGCATCTGACGGAGGTGGACCGGTTCACCACAGTTCACAACTACATTGATGTGCAGTCCGGGATCCTGAGAAAGGGCGCGGTATCGGCACAGAAGGGCGAGCGACTGCTGATTCCCATCAACATGCGCGACGGAGCACTCATCTGCACGGGAAGGGGAAATGAGGAGTGGAACTGCTCGGCACCCCATGGTGCAGGGCGGATTATGAGCCGGGGTACTGCGAAAAGCAGCCTCACGGTGGAGGCATTCCGGCATGGGATGCAGGGCATCTATACCACCTGTGTGTCGGAAGAGACACTGGACGAGTCACCCATGGCCTACAAGGGCCTGGAGGAGATCCTGCATCAGATCGGTCCCACGGCAGAGGTCGCAAAGCGGATCCGGCCGGTCTACAACTTCAAGGCGGGCAACTGAGACAACAGAAAGGCACGGGCAGCAAACAGATTTTTACGGATGATGGCATCTGCAGCCAGATGCCATCCAAACGTGCCTTGTATCTCACGCTGCGGCTTCGGGAAAGGAGAGAAGAATCTTATGCTTGAATATTTGCTTGAGGAATCGAACATCACCTGGACGGAAAACGGCGCCATGGCCTATAAGAGCACGGGCTCTGCGTGCCTGGACCTGTTTGCCTCTGTCGGTGCAATCCGGAACCTGCCGGAGGATGACATTGAAAAGCGCTTCGTGCGTGCCTTTGCGGAGAACCCGGATCTTGCCATGAAGATGCTCTTCTACGCCCGGGACGTGAGGGGCGGCCTTGGCGAGCGTCGCGTGTTTCGGGTGATCCTGCGCTACCTGGCCTTACACGAGCCGGATTCCGTGGCGTTGAATCTCCGAAGCATTCCGGAGCTTGGCCGCTGGGACGACCTGCTGGTGCTTCTGGATACACCCGTCCGGGATGCAGCGGTGGCAATCCTGAAGAGCCAGCTGCAGGAGGACCTGGAGGCCATGGAGCATGGTCAGCCCGTGTCGCTTCTCGGGAAATGGCTGCCCTCGGCCAATGCATCCAGCCCTGGGACCGTGAAAGTGGCCCGGCAGCTGGCGAGGGCGTTAGGCCTCAGGGAGGCGGAGTACCGGCGGACGCTGACGGCCCTCAGAGAACAGATCCGGATTCTGGAAAACCACCTGCGCACGCGGGACTACACCTTCGACTATGCAGAGCAGCCGGCCAGGGCCATGTTCCGCTACCACGCTGCCTTCTACAGAAACGATGGAGAGCGGTACGAAAAGTACCTGATGCAGGTGTGCAGCGGCGAGACCAGGATGCATACCGGCACCGTCATGCCCTATGAGATCGTGCAGTGCGCCTGGAGACCGGCCCCTGACGAGCGGGCGGCGCTGGATGCCACGTGGCGCGCACTGGATGACTTCACGGACGGGGAGAACGCGCTGGTCGTGGCGGATGGCTCCGGGTCCATGTACTGGGGCAGACATCCCATCCCGGCGGCGGTGGCGCAGTCCCTGGCCATCTACTTTGCGGAGCGAAACCGCGGCGTCTTCCACAACCACTTCATCACCTTCTCAGAGCATCCGAGGCTGATCGAGATCCAGGGACGGGACATTACGGAGAAGGCAAACTACTGTCGCACCTTCAACGAGTGCGGGCGGACCAACATAGAGGCGGTGTTTCAGCTGATCCTCAAGACGGCAGTGAGGCATGCCCTTCCGCAGTCGGAGCTGCCCACCACGCTCTACATCGTGTCCGACATGGAGTTTGACGCATGCACGGAGGGTGCACGAGTCACAAACTTTGAGCACGCGAGGCGGGAGTTTGAGCGGCATGGCTATCGGCTGCCGAGGGTCATTTTCTGGAACGTCCAGGCAAGGGGCGAGCAGGTGCCGGTGCAGGCCAACGCCCAGGGCGCTGCGCTGGTCTCCGGCTGTACACCCAGGATCTTCTCCCAGGTGATGCGCGGGGAGATGGATCCATATGCCAACATGCTGCACATCCTGGGCATGCCGCGGTATGCACAGATCCATGCCGCCTGAGAAAGGGTATTGGCAAACCACAGAAAGGCAGGTGCCGGAGGTCAACGCTCCGGCATCTGCCTGATTTGCGTGTATGCTTTGCTTCATGGGGGGGAGGGGTGCCTGAGGGATGCCGATGAGATCATATCCTGATGGAGATGGATGGCTGGGATCACTCGCCATCTGTCAGCGTGTGAAGGTTTTTCTGAGATGATTGCGGCATCGATCTCGCACTGCTCGCACGGAAGCTTGTGCTCCGCAGAGGTCCATTTCACGTTTCGGGTGAGCATGCGGATTCACCAAGCCATGAGCCAAAGTTCATTGCAAAGCGATCATCGTCCGGCGAATCACACAGAGCCTTTCTGCAGAAAGGCGCATGTGGTTTGCCTGAGAGAGGGATCTGATCTTGCAGAAACCGCCGGATTTACCCGTGAATCGGACAGCCATGCAACAGTACGTTGATCCCTGAGTTTTTCCATTTTGAAATGGAAAAAAATCATTTTGCATATGTTCCGAAGACGCGAAACCCGTTGTAGGACAACGATTTCTACCGTGGGGTAATAGGCTGGGATTTACATCGGAGCGTGTAAATTCTGCAGGCGACAGATTCTGAGAGAAACGTATATTTGCTAACATGATGCACATCCTGGGCATGCCACGGTATGTTGGGTCGAACTCGCCAAAGTCACTCTTCATCAATGAATACACTGAGTTCTTTCATGGGGAAACCTCCGGAAATAAAATGAGGCGAGGAACTTCCCCGCCAAAAAAATGATACCAGACAGTGAACAGATTGTCAAAAAAATGGATTCCTCAATTGTTGCAGGAGAGCACCTGTAGTTTGCCTGCGCCGGGGATCTGGTGCTGCAGAAACTGATGGATTCGCCCACGAATCGGACAGCTATGCAACAGTACGGTGATCCCTGAGTTTTTCCATTTTGAAATGGGAAAAATCATTTTGCAAATGGTCCGGAGGCGCGAAACCCGTTGTGACACAACGATTTCTACCGTGGTGTAAGAGGGCGGAATTTACATCGGGGTGTGTAAATTCTGCAGGCGGCAGGTACTGAGGGAAACGCAAAGCGAACACAAAGGATAACGGCTTCTCCAGCCCTCTCGGAGAGGATAAACTACTGTCGTACCTTCAATGAGCGGGGGCAGACGAATGAGGAGGCTGTGTTCCAGCTGATCCTCGCGGCGGCCGTGCGGGCAAAAACTCAGGATGTGGTGCTGGTCTCCAGCTGCACGGACAGGATATTCTTCCAGGTGATGCGTGGGGGCAATGGGTCCGTATGTCGCCATGTTGCACATCCTGGGCATGCCGCAGTTTGCACAGATCCGTGCTGCCCGGGAAAACGTACAGGCAAACCACAGAAAGGCAGATGCCGGTGGACAATACTCCGGCACCTGCCTGATTTTGTGTGTATGCTTTGTTTCATGGGGTGATGGCCTGCGGGGATGCCGTTTTACTGACGGACGGTGAAAGAAAGAGTGGCGTCACCGTGCTGACGAATACCACAGCGGCACGGCTGAGTCTTCATCGTCTGCTCCTATCCATTCCGGACGATGTGTTCAACATCTCTGCCACCGTAGAATTGAAATTCATAGTTCATAGGTCAAGCTCCCTGCCAAGAATAGAGTTGACCGCATCGGCGGTGTAGCTGCCTGTCTTCAGGGAATCGATTCCCTTTGCAAGCTCAGCATTCAATTCCTCGCGCGACATGGTGGCAATGGCAGCAGGCTTTGGTTTTGGCAGAGCGAGGTCAAAAGGGATTCCATTGTGCAGGACGATCTGGCTGTAAAACATCTGCATTGCTTCCGATGGGGAAATGCCGAGCTGAGCCAGAATACTCTCTGCTCTATCCTTCAACTCAGTATCTATGCGGGCATCAACGGCTGATGTGCTTGCCATGGTGGTCACCATCCTTTCATCTGCGGAAAAGTGCTGCTCATGTCATTTGGGTGCGGGAAGTGTCAGTATGTCAGACCTGTTTCGCGAATGAGACGAAATCATGATGTTTGCAATCAATCAGGACAAGGATTGAAACATGTTTCGCACAAGCCATCACAGGGGTTTATAGGGAACTTGATTTGGTAAGGCACCTTTTCATGCTGCGCAGACAAAATGTTCTGGGAAATCGTGATGTTATCAGAACAATCATTGTGTTTTGCGCGGATGTCGACTAGAATTATACCATCCGGATTCCAAACAACAACGATATACAGGTTGCTTTCACGCCCGACTGCATGTGTCGTGCATGGCAGCCATGATTTGCCATTCTGGGAAGAGACGGAAGCCGGATGAAGATACAGGGTGTTGACCGAAAGCAACAAGAAGTTTACAGGCTGTATGCGCATAGGTTTCCATGGCTCTATCCGGGATCTTTGCGCGAAAGCCTTATCTGCCCGAAAACCAATTGTGATTTCTCAGGATGGGCATACAGACAGCCCTTTACCGTTTACACGGTTTGGCCTGATTATCCTGCGTAGAATGGTCCCCAGCGAGGGAACTGTTCATGGCATGAGGACCCGACAGGAGGGAATACCATGGATCAGAAAAATATACAGGATCACCGCGGAATTTCAGAAGTATTCAGCCATCAGGCAAAAAAGATACGCAAAAATCGCTACAGGAATCGGATTCTTGCCCTGGCATGTGCGTTTGTGGTCGTACTGACCATGGGCTGGCTGGCGAAGCCTGCGGATACCATGGAGTGGCAGACGACGGACTGTGCCCTCGAGGAGCATGTCCATACGGATGCATGCTATGAGGAAGTTCTGGCGTATCCCCACGAGGAGACGGATCCCGTGACTGAGCTCAGGACTGTCTTTGCCTGTGCCTTTGCGCCTCACGTGCATACGGAAAAATGCTACGATGGGGGGGTAAAGGTCTGCGGGAAGGACGAGCGCTACATCCATGTGCATGACGCGTTCTGCTATGATGCAGAAGGCAACCTGATCTGTACGCTTCAGGAAACGGCTCCGCATGTGCATTCCGCTTCCTGCTACGAGACCGTTCAGGTGCTCAGCTGCGGCAAGGAGGAGACGGAGGGGCATACGCACACATCAGGCTGCTATGTCCACCTTCCCGATCTGGAGGCAGATCCCGTCTGCAGTCTTGCTGCATCCGAAGGCCATCAGCATACGGATAAGTGTCTTGGACAGGTCCTTTCCTGCAGCCTGGAAGAGCAGCCCGGCCATATCCATACGGACAGCTGCCTGCAGACTGTACTGACCTGCCAGCTGCCGGAGCAGGCGGGGCACATGCATACGGATGCCTGTTATACCGTCTCCTATGGCTGCAGCCTTGAGGAATCTTTGGGCCATCAGCATACGGACAGATGCTGGGAGGATCAGATCACCTGCGGCCTTTCGGAGGGTGAAGGCGGCCATGCCCATACAGACAGCTGCTATGCCTGTGAGACGGTGATGACCTGTGCGCTGAGTGGCGATGAAGGTCATGAGCACACGGAAGCCTGCTATGAGCAGGTCCGCGGAGAGCTGATCTGCGGCCTGGAAGAGCAGGCAGGGCATGTGCATACGGAGGCCTGTCACAACCCGGTGCTTGTATGCGGCAGGGAAGCAGGTGAGGGTGCCCATATCCATACGGAGAGCTGCCTTGTGGGGCTTCTGCATCTTGGGTGGAAGGAAGGAGTACAGGTAGATCCAGCCCGCAGAGTAGGTTAAGTAGATAAGCAGCCCGAAACTTGAAAATCCATACAATTTCTCCTATATTGGACACTCATTCACTCCAGGCAAAGAGTGAGTGGCTAACGATTAGGAGGTATTGTATGGAAGTGTCTGTCA
>JAFUBA010000190.1 GCA_017460395.1 Clostridia bacterium
CATCCCAATTACAAGTATCTGTCAGACTCCGATCCTAAGAATGCCTTCCACATCGAAAAGTATCTTTCCCGCCAGCTGAGGCTTCGGCTGGAGGAAGAAAGCCAGGTCTGGGAAATCGACGTGAGCGATAACCCAGATGATGAGGAAGAGCTGCTGGAGGAGCTGACAGATGAAACCCAACTACTGGCTGCCGGATACGGCGGCCTTTTATGATACGGAGGTAAGTATATGGCTTTTTTTGCTTCTGCTGTAACGGTTCTCCAGACGCTGGTCGTAGCCATCGGTGCGGGCCTGGGCATCTGGGGTGTCATTAACCTGCTGGAGGGGTATGGCAACGACAATCCCGGCGCGAAGTCCCAGGGCATCAAGCAGCTGATGGCCGGCGGCGGTGTGGCTCTGATCGGCACCACCCTCGTTCCTCTGCTCAGCGGCCTCTTCGGCTGATGGAGCTTCGACCACTCTTTCGCCCTCTTCCGCTTCGGCGGAAGGGGCTTTTAAGGAGGGATGTCCTTGAATTTCATTTGGGACAAGATTACCGAGTGGCTCAAGGAGCTGCTGGTCGGCGGCATCGTCAGTAATCTGTCCGGACTGTTTGACAGCATCAATACCCGCGTGGCCGATGTGGCCGCGACCGTGGGCAAGACGCCCCAGGCATGGAACGGCAGCATCTTCAGCATGATCAAAAGTCTGTCTGAAAATGTGGTGGTGCCCATCGCCGGGATCATCCTGACCTTTGTCATGTGCCTTGAGCTGATCCAGCTCCTGATTGACCGCAACAACATGCACGACTTCGAGACCTTCATCTTCTTCAAGTGGATCATCAAGACCTTCGCCGCCGTGCTGATCGTCACCAACACCTGGAACATCGTCATGGCCGTCTTTGATGTCGCCCAGCATGTGGTCAGTCAGGCAGCCGGCGTCATTATCGGAGAAACCGCGCTGGATGTGACGACCTTGATCGGAGATATGGAAGCAAGGCTCATGGAGATGGATATCGGCCCGCTGTTCGGGCTGTGGTTCCAGTCCTCCCTGATGGGCATTATCGCCTGGGTACTGAGCATCTGCATCTTCATCATCGTCTATGGCCGCATGATCGAGATCTATATGGTCACCTCGGTGGCTCCGATCCCCATGGCGACCATGGTGAACCGGGAGTGGGGTCAGATGGGACAGAATTACCTGCGGTCGCTCTTTGCCCTGGGCTTTCAGGCGTTCCTCATTATGGTCTGCGTTGGAATCTATGCAGTGCTGGTGCAAAACATCAGCGTCGGCAGCGATGTAAGCGCGGCGCTCTGGACATGCATTGGGTACACAGTGCTTCTGTGCTTTACCCTCTTTAAGTCCAGCTCCGTCGCCAAGTCCATTTTTAACGCACACTAATCAGGAACGGAATCAGGGACGAAATCAGGAACGAGCGTGACGGTAATGAAAAAGAAAAACACTTGGCAATCAACACCAAGAGCAAAACTACGAACTAAACCACAAGCAAAACCGCGAAAGAAGTACAGGACGCTGCGCAAACGAAAGCGCAAGCGTCAGGGCAGCAGAAATCAGACCGGAAAGCGGATGCCTGCATGGTATGCGCTCCGTAGAAAAGGAGGATGACCCATGGCCTACGTACCGGTTCCCAAGGATTTGAACCGCGTCAAATCCAAGTTCCTGTTCAATCTGACCAAGAGGCAGGTTGTCTGCTTCGGGCTGGGTGCCTTGTTTGGCGTGCCGGTGTTCTTCTTGACCAAGGGAGGCATCGGGGTGAGCCTGGCGGCGGCGCTCATGATCATCATCATGCTGCCGTTTTTCATGTTCGCCATGTTTGAGCGCAATGGGCAGCCGCTGGAGGTGCTGCTGAAGCACTACATTCAGGCACGGTTTGTCCGGCCCAGAACACGGGCGTATGAAACGAACAACTTTTACGCGGTGATTGAACAGAATATCCGCAACAGACGGGAGGTTAGAAGGATCCTTCATGGCAAAGAAAAAGGAAAAGCTCAAGCTGACGCGCTCTGAGAAAAAGCAGCTGCAGGAGCTGATGGCCCGCAAGGGGCAGCAAAGCGCGAAAAAGGGCCCGCGTACAGCGCAGGACACCATCCCGTATCAGCGGATGTGGCCTGACGGCATCTGCCGCGTGACCGACAGCTATTACACCAAGACTATTCAGTTTCAGGATATCAATTACCAGCTGGCGCAGAACGACGATAAAGCCTCGATCTTCGAGGGCTGGTGCGATTTCCTCAACTACTTTGACGCATCGATTCATCTGCAGTTTTCCTTCCTCAATCTGACGGCCAGCGCCGAATCCTTTGAGCAGAGCATCATCATTCCGGATAAGGATGACGGGTTCAATGATGTGCGGCATGAATATGCCGACATGCTGCAAAACCAGCTGGCCAAGGGCAACAACGGTCTGACCAAGACCAAGTTCATCACCTACGGCATTGAGGCGGAAAACATCAAGACGGCCAAGCCGCGCCTGGAACGCATCGAGATTGATCTGCTGAACAATTTCAAGCGTCTGGGCGTCGCCGCATCCCCGCTGGACGGACGGGAGCGATTGCGGCTGATGCATGACATGTTCCACATGGATACGCAGGCTCCGTTCCAGTTCGACTGGAGGTGGCTGGCCCCAACCGGGCTTTCCACCAAGGACTTCATCGCCCCGGCGAGCTTTGACTTCCGGGCGAAGAACACCTTCGGCATGGGCAGCAAGCAGGGCGAGGTCAGCTTCTTCTCCATCCTTGCCGCCGACCTGAACGACCGGTGCCTTGCGGACTTCCTGGCCATGGAATCCAGCCTGATCGTTTCCCTGCATATCCAGGCCATCGACCAGGTGGCCGCCATCAAGGATGTGAAGCGGAAAATCACCGATCTGGACAAGATGAAGATCGAGGAGCAGAAAAAGGCTGTCCGCGCCGGGTATGACATGGATATCATTCCCAGCGACCTGGCCACCTACGGCGGCGAGGCCAAAAAGCTGCTGGAGGATCTGCAAAGCCGGAACGAGCGTATGTTCCTCATCACCTTCCTGGTGTTGAACACAGCGGACAATGCCAAGCAGCTGAGTCTGAATGTAAAGCAGGCGCAGAGCCTGGCGCAGCAGCACAACTGCCAGCTGATCCCGCTGGACTTCCAGCAGGAAAGCGGCATGGTTGCCTGTCTTCCCCTGGGACACAATCCCATCCGGATTCAACGCGGTCTGACGACATCGTCAACCGCTATTTTTGTGCCCTTCACCACCCAGGAACTGTTCCAGACCAGCCGGGAGGCCCTGTACTGCGGTCTGAATGCCCTGTCCAACAACCTGATCATGGTGGATCGGAAATGGCTGAAGAACCCTAACGGCCTGATCCTCGGTACACCTGGCTCTGGTAAATCCTTCGCCGCAAAGCGCGAGATCGCCAACGTGATCCTGCTGACCGACGATGATGTGATCATCTGCGACCCGGAGGGCGAGTATTACCCCTTGGTCAATATGTTCCATGGGCAGGTCATCCGGATTTCGCCCACCAGCGATTCCTACATCAATCCCATGGATATCAACCTCAACTACAGTGACGATGAGAATCCGCTTTCCCTGAAATCGGACTTCATCCTGTCCCTGTGTGAGCTGATCGTCGGTGGACGCGACGGCCTGCAGCCGATTGAAAAGACCATCATCGACCGCGCCGTGCACATCATCTATCAGCCCTACCTTGCCAATCCCTGCCCGGAAAACGTGCCGATCCTGGAGGATCTGTACAACGCCCTGCGTCAGCAGGAGGAAAAGGAAGCGCAGGCGCTGGCGACCGCCCTTGAAATCTATGTCACCGGCTCTCTGAACGTATTCAATCACCGCACCAATGTGGATGTGAGCAATCGCCTGGTCTGCTATGACATCAAGGAGCTGGGCAAGCAGCTGAAAAAGCTGGGTATGCTGATCGTACAGGATCAGGTATGGGGCCGCGTGACCGAGAACCGCGCCGAAGGCAAGTCCACCCGGTACTACATGGATGAGTTCCACCTCCTGCTGAAGGAAGAGCAGACCGCTGCCTACAGCGTGGAGATCTGGAAGCGCTTCCGCAAGTGGGGCGGCATTCCGACCGGTATCACGCAGAATGTGAAGGATCTGCTGGCCAGTCAGGAGATTGAAAACATCTTTGAGAACAGCGACTACATCTACATGCTCAATCAGGCCGCCGGTGACCGGGAGATTCTGGCGAAGAAGCTGGGCATTTCGCCGCACCAGCTGTCCTATGTGACCCAGAGCGGCGAGGGTGAAGGGCTGCTGTTCTATGGCAACGTGATTCTGCCCTTCCAGGATCGTTTCCCGAAGAATACCAAACTGTACAGCATCATGACGACCAAGCCCACCGAGGTTCATTCGTCCTGAGTGCTGGGAATAGGAGAAAAAGCCGATGATGATTTTTCTGATCTGTATGATTCCGATCTCCGCTTGCTTTGGCTTTGCGATCTGCGCGATTCTGCAGATCGCAGGCGAAGCTGACCGCCGGGAAGAGAAGTATTTTGCCGAGTATTTGCAGAAGAAGGCTGAAGAAGCGCCGGAGAATAAGGAGGCGGAAGCCTGATGGAGGAACATCACAGCCGCGGCTCTCCCAGGCTGCAATTCTCCAGGGAGGAGATGGAAAACGATGCGCTGTCCCGGCCTATCGCCAGTGCGGAAAGAGCCGCCGACAGGTATGACGCGGCCAAAAAGAAGCTGCGGAAGGGCTATCGGATAAGACTTTCCCGAGAAACTGAGGAGACCAAAGAACCCACTGCCGCAGCTTCCTCGGATCATTTACAGGAAATGCCGGGGACAGGTCGTGCCCAGCAAAAGCCCGGTGCGGCTACTCCCCGGAACATGCCGGGTGCAGCGCATGTCGTGCCGCACAGGGAGAACGCCTCGGATATCCGAACCGATCCCCAGGCACCTGCTGTGCAGAACACGCGGCAAAAACCAAGGACAGCAAGAGCCGAAGCGGATGCTCCGGGCAGTATCCGTGCTCCAGAGGCCGAGGGAGTGCTGCATGATATGGCGCACGAAACGGTATCTGAAACGGTCAGTCCCGCTGCTTCCCCCGGCGCAAAGAAAAAGGTGCTGCGCCTGCGGTTTGAGGAAACCCATGCAAAGAAGCCGTCCCAGCTTACACATTCTGTGAAAAAGGCTGTGAAAATAGCCGGAGATCAGCTGCGCCGTCAAGCAAAGGAATCCAATGAGGATGACAACGTGACTATGGAGGCCGCATTGCAGGCGGGTGAGAAAGCGGAGACAGCCCTGCAGATGGGCGAGCACGCCTATCACGCACACCGGATGCGGCCAAACAGGCGGCTGGAGAAGGCCGAAAAGCGGCTGGATCGCGCCAATATCCACGTGCTGGAAAAACAGGCCCAGATAGAGCACCCACAGTTCACCAGCAACCCCTATTCCCGCTGGCAGCAGAAGCGTGCCATTCGCCGGGAGTATGCCGCAGCCAAACGCGGAGCAAACGGGAAAACCGTGCACAGCGCAGCAAAGCGCGCCGAAAAAGCCACGGAGAAGGTCAGCGATGCCGCTGTAAAAACAGTGGAAGGTGTCCGCCGCCATCCGACCATCCTCTTGCTCCTGGCCCTTGGCAGTATGCTCCTGATCGTCATGAGCAGCCTGCAGGCCTGCACTCCCCTGGCGCAGTCGGTGCTGGAATCCATCGTGATCGGCACCTATCCCGCTGAGGAAGCGGATGTCCGCGCCGCTGAACGGGTGTATGCGGAAAAGGAGCGGCAGCTTCAGGATGAGATGGATCATTATAAGCGCTATCACCCGGGCTATGATGAGTACCGCGTGGAGGCCGATGAGATCTGGCATAACCCCTATGTGCTGATCGCCATTATTTCTGCCTACTACGATGGGCAGGACTGGGATATCGATTCAGCCATGCCGGTGATCGAGAAATACTTCAACCTGCAGTATGTTGTGACAGAAACCATCTCCACCCAGACACGGTACAGAACAGAAGACGGTGAAAGCGTGCCTTACACCTACACCATCTGCAGCGTCAAGATGGAGAACAAGGATCTGTCGCATCTGCCGGTTGTCAGCATGAGCCATCACACCATGGGCATGTATGCCCTGTATATGGCAAGCCATGGGAACATGGAGGGCATCTTTCACGGTCCCCACGCGGTGCCGCTAAAGGATCCTATGCTGTATGACATTCCCCAGGAGACGCTGGATGCCGACCCGAGCTTTGCCAGACTCATGGAGGAAGCTACCAAGTATGTCGGCTACCCCTATGTCTGGGGTGGAGCCAGTCCGGAAACCAGCTTTGACTGCTCCGGTTTTGTTTCCTACGTGTTTACCGCCAGCGGCGTGTACAACACCGGGCGGCTGGGGGCAAAGGGTCTGCGGAGCCTGTGCCGGAACGTACCAACAGATCAGGTAAAGCCCGGCGATATCGTGTTCTTCGAGGGCACCATGGGAGATGGGGTCGCAGGGATTACCCATTGCGGCATCTATGTGGGCAACAATATGATGATCCACTGCGGTTCTCCCCTGGGCTATGCCAACCTGAACGATTCCTATTGGAGACAGCACTTTCATTCCTTCGGGCGTGTCCCGAACTGATGCTGAACGCGGAGCCTTGTGAGAACAGGGCTCCGCGTTCAGTACAAAGCACGAAGAAAAAGGAGATGCAGAAAATGATTCGCATGTATGAAAAGCAAAGCCCTATCACCGCCAGGCAGGTGCTGGCCATTATCCTCGCGCTGATTCTGATGTCAGCCTTCCTGCCAAAGCAGCCAGCCCTTGCGGAGGATGCGTCCATCGAAGATGCCGAGGATTGGGAGGACGGTGCCTTTGTGATTCTGGACGATCCGATCTACTTCATGGGAGATGAAGACATGGAGGTGCCGGTGATCACCTCCGCAGGCAAGACGAACATCAAGGTGGGCGGCGTCAAGTCCCGGAATAAGCTTCTCAAGTACACGATTCCAGAAATGCTCCTGAGACTGGATCCGAACTTCCTGAGCCTGATGGTCGAGGCAGAGAAATACATTGGCTATCCCTATGTGTATGGCGGCTCCAGTCCGGAGACCGGTTTTGACTGCTCCGGCTTTGTCTGCTGGGTTTTCAATCAGTCCGGGGTATTTGAGACCCGGCGTCTGGGAGCGCAGGGACTCTACTCCCTGTGCACGGATGTGCCCCGGGAGGAAGCTATCCCCGGTGATCTGGTGTTCTTTGAAAAGACCATGGGCGCGGATGTGAAGGGAATCACCCATGTGGGCATCTATGTGGGCAACAACATGATGATCCATGCCGGCGATCCTGTGGGCTTTGCAGACCTGAAGAGCGCGCAGTGGGCGAAGAAGATTTATGCCTATGGACGCCTGCCGATTGAATGACCATGAGCCGATGCAATGAGGTGAAGAGAATGATGGAAAAGAAACAGAAAAGATATCCCGCAGACCGGCTGAAGCTGCATGCGCTGCTGGAGAAAAAGGAGAAGGAGCTTGCCTCCCTCCGGGAAGAGGTGGAGGAAATCCGCAAGCTTGTTCAGCAGGCGGATGCCACAGCGATTAACGCCACGGCGGCGCAGTACAACGTGACGCCGGAGCAGCTGGCGGAAATCATGAGGAGGCTGTACGGCGATAAGACCAAGCCTGTGCCGGATCTTCCAACGGAAGTGACGGAGGCACAGGAGCTGCGGGAGGAAAAGGAGGATTCCATTGATGATGAGAATGCGTAAGCACGGGCGGCGGATGCTTCTTCTGCTCCTCATGGCTTCCATGCTGCTGGGCAGCTGCCCCGGCATGGCGGAAGGCATGAGCAAGATGGCAGAAACGGAAGCGCAGATGCTGCCCGGCAACCCGTACCGGATTATCCTGGTCTCACCGGGCGGCTGGACAAACAACAACGGCGCGGAGATCAAGGCCACGGTGACGGATAAGGAAAGCATCGGCTGGCAGAAGATCGAATACCGCATGAACGGCGGGGGCTGGACGGACTGCGAGGATCTGTTCGATGGGGACAGGGCGGAAATCACCGTCCACGAGAACGGCACCTTTATCCTCCGCGTCACAGACCCGTATGACCGCACCTTTGAGGAAACGGCACAGGTCAGCAGCATTGACCTGGACGCCCCGATGCTCCGTGCCAGCATTGAAGGCGCTGCCCTGCACATTGAGGTGCAGGATGCGCTGTCCGGCATTGCCGGGGTACAGATCAACAGCATGCTGTTCACGACAGTGGAGGGCAATCGGCTGGAGGTGGCGCTGGACGACAACATGAACAAGTTTGAAAAGCTTGCCGTTCGTGCCTTCGACTATGCCGGCAACTTCTCCGATCCCATCACGCTGGACAATCCGAACTATGTGAAGCCGGCGGATCCTACGCCGGAGCCTGCCGCAACCCCCAAGGCCAGCAAAAAGCCGTCTTCCGGTTCGGTCGAAGCGGAGACTCCCGTTTCCAGCGCACCGGCCTCTGACCCGACGCCAGCAGCTGTGGAGCCTGCCGCCGTGCCTGAGGTAAAGGAAAAGCCCCATGGCCTTGGCAGCTCCCTGATTTATGTCTCTGACGATGACTGGCAGGAGCCTACCCAGGCACCCACCGCCGTGCCCACAGCGGAGCCGACAGCCGCGCCGACGCCGGAGCCGATCATCCAGACCGAGTACATTACCATCGGGCCTGGTATGCCGTATCAGGCGGACGGCAACTCTCATACCCTGGATGTGCTGTACAGTGCTGCCACCAACAAGCAGTTTATCACCCTGCAGTCCAAGGCCGGCAACACCTTCTACCTTGTCATCGACTACGATAAGCCGATTGATGAGGAGGCCGAAATGTATGAGACCTACTTCCTGAACCTGGTGGATGAACGGGATCTGCTGGCGCTGATGTCCGATGAGGAAAAGGAAGAGGTGCCGACGCCCACGCCTGAAATCATCTACGTTACCCCAGAACCGACAGCTGTGCCTGCACCGACACCGGTGGTCACAGAGCCGCAGCCGGAAAAAAAGCCGGATCAGATGACGGCCATCCTGGCGCTTGCGGCCATGGTGGTGCTTGGCGTCGGCGCTGCCGTTTTCTTCATGAAGAACAAGGGGGCGGGCGGGAAAAACCGCGCCGACAATGACTTTATTCTGGATGAAGATGATGAAGAGACGGACGAGGAAGCATCGGATCAGGCATAAACAATCACGCCCTGCGGACGAAAAACCCGCAGGGCCATTTGCATGGAGGGAAAGATGGAACTATTCATTGCTGAAAAGCCGAGTGTTGGAAAAGCCATTGCGGCTGTGATCGGCGCAACGGAAGCCAAGAACGGCTATATGGAGGGGCATGGGTTCATGGTTACCTGGTGCCTGGGGCATCTGGTGGAGCTGGCCATGCCCGAGGAGTACAACAAGGAGTTTGCCACCTGGCGCTATAAGGATCTGCCCATTATTCCGGATAAGTGGAAATACAACGTCTCCAAGGAGGGGGCAAAGCAGTTTGGGATCGTCAGCTCCCTGATGAACGATGACAGGGTGCATGGCATCATCTGCGCTACGGATGCCGGGCGGGAAGGCGAGCTCATCTTCCGTCTGGTGTATGAGAAAGCGGGCTGCAGAAAGCCGGTTAGGCGCTTATGGATTTCCTCCATGGAAGAGACCGCGATCCGGGAGGGCATCACGGCCATGAAGAACCAGTCCGCGTATGACAATCTCTATCAGGCGGCTCTTTGCCGGGCGCAGGCGGACTGGCTCATCGGGATGAACGCCACGAGGCTCTATTCGCTCCTGTATGGCCCGACGCTCCCCATTGGGCGGGTCATGACCCCCACCCTGGCGATGCTGAGCAGTCGGGAGGATGCCATAGCACATTTCAAGCCGGAAACCTTCTATACCGTGAAGCTGGATCTGGGCGGCGGTATGGTTGGGCATTCCGACCGCATCCATGATCTGAGCGAAGCCCGCAGCCTCATGGAGGCCTGCAACAGAGATCATGCCGTGGTGAGAAAGGTGGAGCATAAGGAAAAGCGGGAGAATCCGCCGCTGCTCTACGATCTGACCACGCTCCAGCGGGACGCGAACCGTATCTTTGGCTATACGGCTCAGCAGACGCTGGAATATGCCCAGTCTTTGTATGAGAAAAAGCTGCTGACCTATCCGCGCACTGACAGCCGATTCCTGACCCATGACATGGAGGGGAAAATGCCGGAGCTGGCCTCCCGGGTCAGCGGCACGCTCCCCTTTGCTGCCGGTCTGGATCTGGGCGGTCACGCCGAGATTGTTGTGAACGACCAGAAGGTCAGTGATCATCACGCAATCATTCCCACGGACTCCATGCCAGGACAGGAGCAGGCCATGAGCACGCTGCCCTCCGGGGTGCGGGATCTGCTGACGCTGGTCAGCACACGGCTGCTCTGCGCCATGGATGATCCGTATGTCTATGACGAAACGACTGTGACCGTGGACTGCGCCGGGCGCGAGTTTCAGCTGAAGGGCAGGAAAGTCCTGAGCATGGGCTGGCAACGGATCTGGCAGGCCTTCCGGGGAAGCATCGGCGGGCGTGATACCGGGGAGGATGAGGATAAGGCAAACGCTCTCCCAGACAGCCTGAAGGAGGGCGATGAAATTGCGCTGCCCAGGGCTGAGCTTTCCGAGGGCAAGACCACACCGCCCGCGCATCACACCGAGGACACGATCCTGCATGCCATGGAGACAGCAGGAGGTGAGGATATGCCGGATGACGCGGAGCATAAAGGTATCGGAACACCCGCAACCCGCGCCGCGATTCTCGAAAAGCTGCTGGAGACCAAGCTGGTGGAGCGCACCGGCGATCGGAGAAAGCGCATCCTGACGCCGACGGCCAAGGGAAAAGCCCTGGCGTCTGTGCTTCCCGAAAAGCTGATGTCGGCGCAGCTGACGGCTGAATGGGAGCAGCGGCTCAAGCGGATCGAGAGGGGCGAAGAAAAGCCGGAGGCCTTCATGGAGGATGTCCGCGCCTTTGTCCGGGATCTGACGCAGGATACCACCCGCGCGGAGAACGCGGATCAGCTCTTTCAGCCCATGCGGCAGGTCATCTGTAAATGCCCGAAATGCGGCGCGGCTGTCACCGACCGCCCCAAGGGCTTTATGTGTGAGAACCGGATCTGCGGCTTTGCCCTCTGGAAGACGGGCGGCATTCTGACCGGCGCGGAGCATCCGCTGACAGCCGGCGATGTGAAGACGCTGGTGGAAAAGGGCGCTGTCCATAAAACAGGGCTTTTGTCTGCCAAATCGCACATCCGGTATGAGGCAACGCTGCATCTGGACTACAGGGACGGAAAACCCTTTCTCCGTCCGACCTTTGACAAACAAGGAGGAAATCAATGAAAAAGCTGCTATCGCTCATGCTCATGCTGACGCTGCTGTGCACTACGGCCCTGGCGGATACCGGAACGGTGATTACCATGGACACCTCCAATGTACCGGTCATCCCGGAGGGTACGCTGCATGCCCAGACCATTACCTTTACCGGCAATCAGACCTACGCGGTGTATTCTGCGCCGACAAAGAAGAGCATCCGCGGCGCAAAAGGGAGAGCCCGCGTGAGCACCAACGGCTGGATTCAGGTTTTCGGTGCGGAGGAGGACTGGATGCTTGTCCAGTATGCGATTTCTGATAAGCAGAACCGCATCGGCTATATCTACGTAAACGCACTGCCCAAAGATGTCACCATCACTGACCTGAATCTGAAGCATACAGCGGCCGTGATCAACTATGACGTGGAGGTCACGGATGACCCGCTGGTCAGCCAAACACCGCTTGCCAAGCTGACGGAAAACACCAAGGTCACCTGTCTTGGCACCATGGGCACATGGACATACATCGAAGGCAAGGAAAAGGACGTGCTTTTCCGGGGCTTTGTGCCGACCGAATGCCTGTCCGGAACGGTCACCACCCTTCGGGAAGCGGAAAAGGCCATTTTGGGCAGCTGGAAGCTCTACGCCGGAAGCTCCATCAACGCCAGCCGGATCGTCTTTCATGAGGACGGCACCGTGACGGGCAGATCGACGCTTGAAAGCGGACGCGAGGTGGAATGGAACGGTTCCTGGGCGATGGACTACTACGACAGCAATCGGAACCGCTACTGGAATGATTCCGAGTTTGAGCTGACCCTGGCAAGAGGCACAACAGTTGAGCTGTACGGCCTGCGCATCTGCAGGCAACCAGGAGAGAATGGAATGACCAAGTATGCGCTGGTGCTGTCGGACGGAGCCAAGACCAGCGGCATGGTGCTGACGGAATGATCCTGACAGGCTGGATGCTTTGACGGCATCCGGCCTGATTTCTTTCGGAGGTGACGATTTTGCAAGACAACAGCTTTGCGATTTATCAGGTGAAGGAAGGGCCGGATTATCACATGCTTCGGTTTGCCAGTCTGGACGAGCTGGATAGAGATGGAATGCGCTTGCGCCGGGATGTGCATCAGGCGCTGGAAGCTGCCGAGGGGACGCTCTTCCCGGATCGGGCTGCCGCTGTCCAGTTCCTTCGGGATGAAGGGTTCCAGGTGGTTGCCGGGAATCAGCCGCAGATGATCACGGTGAGAAACATGGCACGCCAGGAAGCGAATGTGTATCTGACCCAGGGGGATGGGTGCTGCTATCTGGAGGGCTGCGATACCAGGGGGATCGATCATAGCGTGAAGATGGAAAACTATGATCTGGTTTACGCCGCTGCGCTTTCTCCTAAGGACGAGGGTGATCAGCGCTCGATACTGGAAAGCCTCTTTGTCAGGTTCAATCAGGATCGCCCGGAGGATTTTCATGGGCACAGCCTGAGCGTCAGCGATGTGATTGTGCTGAAGCAAAGAGGGCAGGTAACGAGCTACTACACGGACAGTATCGGTTTTCGGAGACTTCCGGATTTCCTTCCGACGGAGAATGCGCTGCGAAATGCCGAGATGGCTATGGAGGATGACCTGAATATGATCGACGGGATCATCAATAACGGCTCCAAGGACGAGAAAGCGCTTCAGGCACCCCCTGCTCCCGAGCATCCGCCCAGGCCTCGGCATCGGAATGCGCCGGAGCGATAGAGATGGAGGTACAGCATGATTGAATCTATCCGTGATTATGAAAACTGGCGCGACAGCCTGTATGACAGCCCCAGGCCGGATCTGGAGCCCGCGTCCGAAATACAGGAGCATGAAGTGCGGTTTTATTCCCATGACTATCCGGCGGACACCACCCTGGAATATACCCGGCAGGGAGATCATGCCGAGCTGACGCTTTCCTTCAGCTCCGAGGATCCCGACATGGGTGTGGAGGAAATGGTTTACGGCGGGGAAAGCCGGGAAAGCATGGCGGAGCTTGTCTCTGATCTGAAGGGCGAAATCACCGGCTATCTGGATGCCGTGGACACCTCATCCTTCTATGAACAGCAGGGGGTGCCGGTGGCAGCCGCCGAGACCTATGGCGAGTATTCCCGCACGGCGCTGTATGCCTTTGAGGCCATTCTGGGTGAAACGGAGAAGGAGCTTCAGGGAGAGCTTTCGTGGAAGCCCATCGAACCGGATCAGGCCGATTGGCTGTATTCCGGCAGCAGTCTTCAGGATCTGGAGCGCGGCTGCGTGGGGCATCTGCGCGGTGACTTCGGCAAAAGCGGCGGCGAATTCTGGACGAGCTGGTTTGACCACCAGCCGGGGCTGAAGACCCCTGCCATCCACGAGGAATTCCAGCATGTGGTGAACTCGCTTCGGAAGCAGGATGGCCTGCTCCGGAATTTTGCCAGCATGAGCAGAGGCTGCCGGGAGGGCCTTTCCTGCGATGACAGCTTCGGCTTCAAGGCAGAGTCTCCCCATTACACCTATTGCCTGCGCTGCACCCCGCGAAGAGGGGATTACAACTTCTACCTGTACGCCTATGACAAGGATGCTCAGCGTGAGTATGCCCTGCGGCAGGCACGGAAAGAGCCTGAGAAGCCGCAGGCGGCAAAACACAGAATCAAGAAAAATGAAATGGAGCGATAAGCATATGTATCTGATGAACCTGATGAGCGATAAGCGTATGAGCCGGGCCGATCTGAGCGTGATGAGCGGTGTGCCCGATTCGACGCTCCGGGATATTCTGAATGGGAAAGCGCAGATTGATCACTGCGAGGCTGCGACGATTTACGGCATCGCGGATGCCCTGGGTACAACGGTTGAGGACGTCCTCAATCATTACTGGGATGAATGCATGGGACTGGACGATGAGGATGGCGAGCGGGAAGCCCTGCATGATGGGCATACGCTGCTGCTCTTCTATTCCACGGTGGAAACGCTGATTCAGGCACGGAAGACAGAAGAGGATCTTCTGCTGGCGTCCTGCTTTAACAGCGAACCCTTTATCGATCAGTTCTATGCCAAGGGATTTTATCGGGAGGCCCTCTTCCTGCTGGGCTTTACCGATTACCTGAACAGAAGGCTTGGACTGAAGACAGATCCCCGTTTTGATGCTTATCGGGGCTTCTGCCTGGACTGCCCGGTGTATTCCCTGAGCACGCTCGAGGAATATGATGATCCGGAGGAGCTGAAAAACGCCAAGGCTTATGCGGAAGCCTACGCGATTCCTGAGCTCGCTGCTTTCAATATCTTCATGACCGAGGAAGACATCAGCCCTGATGACTGATGCCTTTTTCTCTGCCGGCAAGCTGCGCGGCAGAAGAAGCGAGGTTCGATGACCGATAAGCAGATTTTGAAAAGCATCAAGGCACTGGCCAGGGGCGAGTGCGCAAACTATGACCGCGGAAACTGTCTTTTGACGGACAGAAGGTGCCATCTGGTTAATCCCAATTATGAGAGCATTCATGACGGAGCGATTGACTGCGATTACTTTCTGGAGTGTGTGCTTCCCGCAGACTGGAATTTGAATGATCTGGTGGCGTACGCGCTCTGGTATGACGAGGCAGATGAGGACATCCTCCCACACGGCATGAAACGCTGCGAGATCTGTCAGCATCCGTTTGTTCCGACACATCCCAGGCAGAAATACTGCAAGGGCTGCGCTGAGGGGGCCAATCGGAGGAAGACAAGAGAGCGCATGTATGAGCAGCGCCACGGCTTATGAGGCCGCAGTCATGGGTCATATGTTTGATTTAGCAGCCACCCTGCATCTCCCAAAGCCTTTTATTACAACACCTTCCGGATAGCCCATTTCCCGGTTTTTGAGGCAGGACGACCTCTTGGTCATCCTGCCTCACTTTGACCCGGTAAATCAAACATGGAGGTATAGCGATGACGACTTTTACCATGGAGGAACAGAACCTGATCTGCCTTTATGATCCCGGCAGCCGCTCCGGCCTGATCTATGAGCTGCGTGAAATGCGCAGGGAGCTGATGCCCGATGAGGATGATCTTGAAGCCCTGACCCGATCTGTGCTGCGAAAGCTGGAGCGCATGACGGATGAAGAGTATTTCGAGGTCACACAGGCGCTGGTTCCATTTTATCCGCTGGATAATGAATCCTATATGGACGAGGATGCTGCGTTTGGATGGTCATTGAGCCCTGACTGGGACGCGATGGATCCGGACACGGAGATTGAATAACCCGAAAGGAGGTCTTACCCGATGCCCAATAAAGCACAGGTCTATGCACAGATGGCGGATGATACCGCCCGGAAAATCACCGGGGATTATTTGGACTGGGCAGGCTTTTTGCATGCTTCCTCCAGACTGTATAAGTATCCCTTCCATGATCAGCTGATGATCTATGCCCAGCGGCCGGATGCCACAGCCTGCGCCACCTATGATCTTTGGAATGACACCATGCACCGGTATATCCGGCGCGGCTCCAAGGGGATTGCACTTTTGACGCCCGGGCCATACGGCATGGATGTGCGGTATGTCTTTGACGTATCGGATACCGGCACGCGCCGGAATTCCAGGAATGTGGAGCCGTGGGTGATGTCCGAGGAGGCCATGGAGCCGGTTCGGCAGATGCTGGAAGATCAGTATTATGCCGATGCGGCCATGGGACTGGAAGGGCAGATTGACCAGATTGCCCGGCAGCAGGCGCTGGAATACTGGCGGAACCATGCCCGGGATATCCGCGACAGCGTGGACGGATCTCAGCTGGCCGAGTATGATGATTTCAGCATCGGTGCTTCCTTCCGGAAAGCCGCTGCTGCCAGCATCTCCTACAGCATCCAGACCCGGTGCGGACTGGATCCGGAGCTGTTCCGGGAGGACTTTGCGGAGGTGCTGGACTGGAATACCCCCGCCACTGTTGCAGAGCTTGGCAAGGCTGTCAGCGATATCAGCGGACAGATCCTTCGCCAGATTGAAACGACCGTCAGAATGACTGAGAGGAGCATGAACCATGAGCGAACTTATCTACAAGAGGAGCGGAGATTACCTTCTGCCGGAGATGGGATTGACCGAAGCGGAGCGCAAGCCTCTGGGCAAGTACGGGATCATGAGACAGCAGTACCTGGAGCAGAGCCGTCCCGGCCTGTACACGCGGCTGATTCTCAGCGGCAAGCTGATGGATCATCTCCAGGAGATCGACGAGACGGCACACAGCCGTCTGGAGAGCCTGATGAGCCTGCTTACGAAGCAGGCGGGCGTGACGGAGGAAATGAAGGCGCGGGATCAGATGGTCTGGGTCGGAGAGATGAACGCCCTGAAGAATCAGGCCGAAGAAATGATCCTGACGGAGCTGATCTACGCGTAAGCTACACCGAGCCGGAGGCCGTTCAGATCGGCTTTGAGTTTCCTACCGAAGCGGAGCAGATTGCGGAAATTGACAGGCAGGAGTGGGAAGCCGCAACACCGGAAGTACCATTCCAAGCACCATCCCATGCAGAGGCAAAGTCCTCTGCATTTTCTGTTTCCGACGAGGAGATTGATCATGTGCTCCTGCGCGGTTCCGGCTTTGCAGGCGGGCGGCTTCGGATTGCTGCCCTGTATGACACTCAGCCCTCGCCCAAGGCAGCGCAGGATTTCCTGAAGGAGGAATACGGCATCGGCGGCCACAGCCATACCTATCTGGACGGTTCCTCCGGATTCGTGGATTACAACGCGCAGGGGCTTCGCCTGACCCACCGGGGCTTTCAGGAGGAAACGCGGCTGCGCTGGCCTGTCGTAGAGCGGCATGTCAGAAGGCTGGTGGAAAGTGGCAGCTATCTGGATGCGGCTGAAAAGCAGCAGCTGGAGGATATGCGAAACGCACTGGCCGGGCAGGAGCTACCTGCGCCTGTCCCGCGCTTTGCGTACCAGCCTGTGCCGCAGCAGGAAGAGGAAGAAGCAGCACCATCCTCTGAAGCTCAGGGAGCAGAAGACCTTCTGGATGAGATTGATCCCAATCAGATCCGTGAACAGCTTGCTCAGAATGGTATTGTCAACGGAGAACTTGTCGATCCGGAAACCCTTGCCCGGAACCCCTTTATCCAGCAGGTGGAGGCGGACGTTGCCGCGATTGCGGCAGAGAAAACGGATATGGAGGAGCAGGAGACACCGGCTGAAGCGGAGGTTCCTCCCCTGCAGCCCGGAGAACGCCGCATTCCTGCGCATGACAGCATCCCTGCCATGCGGGAAATCACCATTGACCTGCCGCCGGATGAGCCTGCTCCGGTGTCCAGGCATCCGAAGAAGCCGGTGGAGGAGCCGCCGTTCGCCTATGATCTGCATCCGGGTGATACGATCTATATGGATAACCGGCCATTCACGGTGGATGAGGTGAGATTCTTTGATGTCACCTTCCGGGATCCGGCCATGGTCTATCCGATCTTCCGGGCAGAGAGCAAATCGATTCTGGGGCCTCTGCTGGACCGTGATGAACGGAATCGGCCCTTCCGAACCGAACCTCTGCCTTCGGAGATGCGGGAGCTATCCGAGATGCAGCCTGAGCCTGCGGAGGAAGGGCTGCGAGAGATCGCCCATGATCTGGAGCAGCCGTCCGAAAGTGCTGAAAACTACCGGATTACAGATGATCACCTGGGCGAAGGCGGCCAGAAGACCAAGTTTGAAAACAATATGCGCGCCATCCGCACCCTGAAAACGCTGGAAAAGGAACACCGCCATGCATCTCCTGAAGATCAGGAGGTGATTTCTCAATATGTGGGATGGGGCGGCATCCCGCAGGCGTTCGATGAACGAAACGCGGCATGGGCAGACGAGTACCGGGAACTGAAGGCCACGCTAACGCCGGAAGAATACGAAATGGCGCGTGCGTCCACGCTAAACGCTCATTACACGTCACCCACCGTGATCCGGGCGATTTATTCTGCTGTGGAGCAGATGGGCTTCCGCAGCGGTAATATCCTGGAGCCCTCCTGCGGCATCGGTAATTTCTTCGGGCTTTTGCCGGAAAGCATGGAAAGCAGCCGTCTGTACGGCGTTGAGCTGGATAGCATCACCGGCAGGATCGCGCAGTACCTCTACCCGCAGGCCAACATTGAAGTGACAGGCTTTGAAAAGACGGATCGGAAGGACTTCTTTGACCTGGCCATTGGCAACGTGCCCTTTGGCGCGTACAAGGTTGCTGATAGGCAGTTCGACCGTTACAACTTCCTGATTCACGATTATTTCTTTGCGAAGGCGCTGGATCAGGTGCGGCCCGGCGGTATCGTGGCGTTTATCACCTCCAAGGGCACCATGGACAAGCAGTCGCCGGAGGTCAGGAAATATATCGCGCAGCGGGCTGAACTGCTGGGAGCGATCCGCCTGCCGAATACGGCCTTCAAGGCAAATGCCGGTACAGAGGTCACCTCGGATATTATCTTCCTGCAAAAGCGCGACCGGGCCATCGACATTGAGCCGGACTGGGTACATCTTGGCCAGACGGAGGACGACGTACCTGTCAACAGCTATTTTGCCGATCATCCCGATATGATCCTGGGCAAAATGATCTGGGATGACTCCATGTATGGAGCGCATCAAGAAACGGCCTGTCAGCCTCTGGAAGGTGCAGAACTTTCCCGGCAGCTGGCGGAAGCCATCACGAGGATCTCCGGCACCTATCGGGCGGAGGAAGCGCCGGAGCTGGCGGAGGGTGAAGCCATCCGGGACAGCATCCCTGCCGACCCTAATGTGCGGAACTATTCCTATACCGTGGTGGATGACAAGGTGTATTACCGGGAGAACTCCGCCATGGTGCATCCCGATCTGAATGCCACGGCAGAAGCGCGCATCAAGGGCATGGTCGGACTGCGTGACTGCGTGCACCGCCTGATGGACGCCCAGCTTCAGGAATCAGACGATTACACGATCCATGAGCTTCAGGCAGAGCTGAACGCCCAGTATGACAGCTTTACCGCCAAATACGGTCTGATCAACAGCCGTCCCAACATGCAGGCGTTCTCCGACGATTCCTCCTATTACCTGCTTTCCTCCCTGGAAATCCTGACGGAAAACGGTGAGCTGGAGCGCAAAGCGGATATGTTCACCAAACGCACCATCCGGCAGCAGCCGACGGTGGAGCGTGTGGATACCGCTGTGGAAGCGCTGGCTGTTTCAATCGCGGAAAAGGCGGAGGTGAACCTGCCCTTCATGTCGGAGCTGACGGGAAAAAGCGAGGAGGAAATCGCATCTGACCTGACCGGCGTGATCTTCCGTCTGCCTGCGCCGGCCGGTGATGATGGAAAGCCCCGGTATGTAACAGCAGATGAATATCTGTCCGGGAACGTGCGGCAGAAGCTGCGCGATGCCCGTGCCGCAGCGGAGCTCTCGCCCATCTTTGAGCCGAACGTGAAGGCGCTGGAAAAGGCGCAGCCTAAGGATCTGGATGCCTCTGAGATTGATGTGCGGCTGGGTGCCACCTGGGTAGATAAGGAATACATCCAGCAGTTCATGCATGAGCTGTTTGAGGTGCCGTTCTATCAGCGGCGCGCAGTGCAGGTGCAGTATTCGGAATTCACCTCCGAATGGCGCATCAGCGGCAAGACCAGTCTCTCCTACAACAATGTTGCCAATAACCTGACCTACGGCACGGACCGCGCCAGCGGTCTTCGGATTCTGGAGGATACACTGAATCTTCGGGATGTTCGTATCTATGACACCATTGAGGATGCTGAGGGGAAAGAAAAGCGCGTCCTGAATCAGAAGGACACCACCCTGGCACAGCAGAAGCAGCAGGCGATCAAGGAGGCCTTCCGGGACTGGGTATGGAAGGATCCCGACCGGCGGGAAGCACTGGTGAAAAAGTACAATGAGCTCTTCAACAGTATCCGTCCCCGCGAATATGACGGACAGCATATCACCTTCTCGGGGATGACCCCGGAAATTACGCTTCGGGAGCATCAGCGGAATGCAATTGCGCATACGATCTACGGCGGAAATACCCTGCTTGCCCATGTCGTAGGTGCCGGCAAGACCTATGAAATGATTGCGTCGGCTATGGAGAGCAAGCGCCTGGGACTGTGCAGTAAATCCATGTTCGTGGTGCCCAATCACCTGACGGAGCAGTGGGCATCTGAATTCCTGCGGCTATACCCGTCCGCTAAAATCCTGGTAACAACCAAGAAGGATTTTGAGAAGAACAACCGCCGGCGCTTCTGTTCCCGGATTGCCACCGGAGACTATGACGCAATCATCATCGGGCACAGCCAGTTCGAGAAGATCCCCATGTCCAAGGCCCGGCAGGAACGGCTTTTGCAGGAGCAGATTGAGGAGATCACCCAGGGCATTCAGGAGCTGAAGTTCATGCGGGGTGAGCAATTCTCCATCAAGCAGATGGAGCGTACCCGGAAGCAGCTGGAGGGCCGTCTGCGGAAGCTGCAGGCTGAGGAGCGGAAGGACGATGTGGTCACCTTCGAGGAATTGGGCGTAGATCGGCTTTTTGTGGATGAGGCGCACGCCTACAAGAACCTCTTCCTGACGACAAAGATGCGCAATGTTGCGGGCCTTTCCACCAGCGAAGCGCAGAAATCCACGGACATGTTCCTGAAATGCCGGTATATGGATGAGCTGACCGGCGGACGCGGCATCGTGTTTGCCACCGGCACGCCCATCAGCAACAGTATGACAGAGATGTACACCATGCAGCGCTATCTGCAGTACGGCACGCTGCAGAGGAACAATATGACCCACTTTGATGCCTGGGCTTCCACCTTTGGCGAAACCAGCACAGCCATAGAGCTGGCACCGGAGGGGACAGGCTATCGAGCGCGTACCCGATTCAGCAAGTTCTTTAACCTGCCTGAGCTGATGTCCATGTTCAAGGAAGTGGTGGACATTAAGACTGCCGATCAGCTGAAGCTGCCGACGCCGACGCCGCACTACGAGACCGTTGTTGTGCAGCCTACGGAAATCCAGAAGGCCATGGTGCAGAGCCTGTCGGAGCGCGCCGGAAAGGTGCACTCCGGCAGTGTGGATCCCAGGGTCGATAACATGCTGAAGATTACCAGCGATGGCCGAAAGCTGGGCTTGGATCAACGTCTGATCAATCCGCTGCTGCCGGATGATCCCGGCAGCAAGGTCAATGCCTGCATCAATAACATTTTCCGCATCTGGCAGGATGGCGCAGACGACCGGCTGACGCAGCTGGTGTTCTGCGATATTTCCACGCCGAAGGGCACGGAAAGGACTGCGCAGCAGGAAGTGCATGCGGAGCCATCCGACGGGGCGAGGGAAGACGGCGAAATGCTCCCGATTGAAGCTCCCGATGATCTGGGCGAGCTGGCCTCAGTATCCAGCAATGCGGTTGAAAGCAACTTCAATGTGTATGAGGATATCCGCAGCAAGCTGATCGCCCGGGGTGTGCCTCCCGAAGAGATTGCCTTCATCCACGATGCCAATACCGAGGTGAAAAAGAAGGAACTCTTCGCCAAGGTTCGCGCCGGGCAGGTGCGTGTGCTGCTGGGCAGTACGGCCAAGATGGGCGCAGGCACCAACTGTCAGGATCGGCTGATTGCCCTGCATGACCTGGATTGTCCCTGGCGTCCGGGTGATCTGGAGCAGCGCTCCGGTCGAATCATCCGCCAGGGCAATATGAATCCGGAGGTACAGATCTACCGCTATGCTACAGAAGGAACCTTCGATTCGTATCTCTGGCAGACAGTAGAGAATAAGCAGAAGTTCATCTCACAGATCATGACCAGCAAAAGCCCCGTCCGCACCTGCGAGGATATCGACGAGGCCGCCCTGTCCTATGCGGAAATCAAAGCCTCGTGCGCCGGCGATCCCGCCATCAAGGAAAAGATGGATCTGGATGTGGATGTGGCGCGGCTGCGTCTGATGAAGGCAGATCATCAGAGCCAGCAGTACCGCCTGGAAGACAGGCTGCTGAAATTCTTCCCGCAGGAAATCGAGAGGAATCAGGGATATATCCGCGGCTTTGAGCAGGATCAGGCAACGGTTACCGCTCACCCGCTGCCTGAAAAGGACTTCATCGGTATGACCATCAGGGGCGAAACCTTCACTGAGGCAAAGGATGCCGGCGAAGCCATCCTGGCTGCCTGCAAAAATGTGAAGAACGAGGGCGATCACTTCCTCGGCGAATACCGCGGCTTCTCCATGAGCGTCATGTACAATCCCATGTCGCAGATGTATCAGCTGACACTGAAGGGTGCGATGTCCCATCAGGTGGAGCTTGGATCTGATCCGCGAGGAAACATCACCAGGATCGACAATGTGCTGGCCGGGATTCCCCGCAGACAGCAGAACGTGGAAAACAAGCTGAACGATCTGCAGCAGCAGATGGTTACAGCCAAAGCAGAACTAGGCAAGCCCTTCCCGCAGGAGGAAGAGCTGCGCACCAAGAGCGCACGCCTGGCAGCGCTGGACGCGAAGCTGAATCTGGATCGCCCTGCCCAACAGGCTGAAAAGAAAAGGCTGGAACAGGAGCGGTGATGGGCATGACGCTTTTTGAAACAGTAAAATCGAATGTGACAACCCTTCAGGCCGCAGAGCGCTACGGCCTGAAGGTAGGACACGGGGGCATGTGCAGGTGCCCTTTCCATAACGATAAGCACCCGAGCATGAAGGTCGATCAACGCTTTCACTGCTTCGGCTGTCAGGCGGATGGTGATGTGATTGATTTCACCAGCCGCCTTTTCCAGCTTACGGCGAAGGAAGCGGCGCTGAAGCTCGCAGATGATTTTGGAATGCAGCGAGACCAATTGCATACGGATATCCCGGTCAGAAAGCAGCATGCTGAGAGCGAGCGGGAAGTCTTTCTGCACAAGGTGTCTTACTGTTACCAGGAGCTGGCGAGCTACAGGAATCTGCTGGTGCAGTGGCGGCAGCAGTATGCGCCCCAGACGCCGGATGAAGAACCACATCCACGCTTTATGGAAGCCATTCGGAATCTGGACAGGGTGGAATACGAACTGGATCTTCTGCAGAGCAGTGAAGAACAGGGAAAGATGGAAATCGTGAATGACTTTCTTTGGGACGAACAGAAATTAAGGGAGGCCATCAGTATGGAAGCAATGGTACAAACACCGGTCTATCATCAGTCTGCCGCGTATGCGCGGGAGCATGGTGAACTGGAGCAGTACAGGCAGTCACACCATGCCAATATCGACTGCAAACGGGATATAGAGAAAACGGTCTCAGCACACTTTGACGGAATGCGTCTGGATCGGAAGGCGGCAGCCGAGGTGCTTGAGCGCTTCGGAGCGGAACGTGTCGCACTGGTACTGGCGGCAACTGTGCAGGCGAAGTCCTGGGACGGCCGCTTCTCTGCGGCGAATAAGGACTGGGCATTCAGCTTTGACTTCCCGGATGCTGTCAACGAGATGGGCTTTGACCGCCGGCATGATTATGCCGTGGAAACGCATCCTGCTGTGCTGGATGGGTTCATCAACTGGGTGCGTCAGGAGATCAGAGCCATGGAGCATCCGATAGAAAAGGAAGCATCCGAAGTGAAGGATGCGCTGAATCCTGCGAAGCCGGCGAAGAAGAAAGCGTACGACATGGAACGATGAGGAGGGATCATGATGGACGAAAAGAAGTTTGCGGTCATGCTGACCGATACACAGGAAATCAAAACACTGGAATGCGATCCCCAGGAAGAGCTTTTCGAGATTGTGCGCGGCACCATTGGCTGCGAATGGATCGAACTGGTGGAAGCTGAACCTCTCGCAGAGAAGGGCTACCTGATGCTGATCGATGAGGAAGGCAAGCTGAAAAAGGGGCCGGTCTCCATCAACTGTCTCGCCAGTGATCTGTATGGTGCTGACCGCCATGGAGACGCCATCGTCGGAAACGTGATGGTTGTTCGCGCTGAGAATGAGCGTCTCACACTGCTGACAAAGGAAGAAGCGACTGCCTTGGCTGCCGGACTGGAAGCAAAGCGTGATCTGGCTGTTGAGAAAATCTCAGCCGCCTTCGGACTGAAACCCATCGTGAAGCCCGAGCTTGAAATCGTAGATTTGTCCCGGCGACAGAGTTGCAGGAAGAACGGCATGGAGCGATAATCGAGATGACGGAAGAAAAGAACTGGGTGGTTCACCAGTCCTTCAGAACCACGGAAGCTGAGGATGAGCTCATTCGTCAGAAAATGAAGGCCTTCGGGATCAGAAAGAAGTCGTTGCTGTTCCGGGCAATGGTGCTGAACGGGTATCTGTTGAAGCTGGATCTTCCGGAGATCAGAGAGCTGATCCGGCTCATGAAGAACCTGACAAACAACGTCAATCAGATCGCCAAGACGCTGCATGAACACGGTTCGATCTATGAGACGGAGATCGATGACATCAAGCAAAGGCTTGATCAAATCTGGGAGATTCTCCGAGAAATCCTCTCCAGGTTGGATCAGTCAGAAAAATAGGAGGAAACGGAAATGATGAAGCGCACACTGAGAATCGCACTGACACCCTTCATGCTGATGGCAAGGCTGATGCTTGGCCTGGCTGCCTTCATCTCTTCCATCGCCTCGGCGGTCATCGGTTTGGCGGTCGGACTGTTCGCTGTTCTCTCCGTGGTAGAGTTTGCAATCGGATATTGGCAGAACGGGATCGCTTTCATGGTGCTTGCTCTGCTGGCCAGTCCAATCGGACTTCCGGCGATTGCGAACTTCCTACTGAATAGAATGGATCACCTTCTCGGATTCTTTGAAGGACTTCTCTGCTGATAAACAGAGGCACCATCACGGCGGTTTGTGTGAACCACAGATCGCCGTTTTCTTTTTTAATGGAGGAACAGATGGCAACCACACGCATCATTCCCATGCACATCAACAGGGGAAAAACGATTGCTCAGTGCATGAAGGCGCGGATCGATTATGTAAAGAATCCGGACAAGACAGAGGACGGAGAATTCATTTCGTCTTATGCCTGCGCACCGGAATCCGCAGACCAGGAATTCCTGCTAATGCGGAATCAGTATCTTATGAATGCTGGCAGCGGAAAGAAAAACGAAGTGATTGCCTACCAGCTCCGGCAATCCTTTAAGCCGGGAGAAGTGTCGGCGGAGGAAGCAAATCAGATTGGATATGAGCTGGCAGAGCGTCTTCTTCACGGAGAACACGCCTTCATTGTGGCGACACATACAGATCGGAAGCACATTCATAATCACATTGTTTTCTGCGCAGCTTCCCTGGACGGTTCTCATAAATTCAGGAATGTGTGGAACTCCAGCCGACTTGTGGCGGAAATCAGCGACGAGCTTTGCCGGGAACATCATCTTTCCGTCGTTCAGACTCCGCAGAACAAAACTGTCTCCTACGAGAAATGGGAGGGCGATCAATCCAAATTGACAAGCCGGGATAGTCTCCGAATTACGATTGATGCGGCGCTTCGAATGCAGCCCGATGGATTTAACGCGCTCATGCAGCTGATGGAAGAAGCGGGATGCTGGATCAAGCGCGGAGCTCATGTCAGCATCAAGCCGCCCGGTGGCGAACGGTATATTCGCCTGGACAGCCTCGGCGCAGAATATACTGAAGCAAAATTGAGACAAGTGCTCGACGGCCATCTTGTTCATATTCCGAAAATCCCAAGGAGCGAATACACTTACAGCCAGGTGAAACGGCTGATTGATGTTGAAACGAAGCTCCGTGAAGGGAAAGGCAAAGGCTACATGATTTGGGCAGAGCGAAACAACATTGACGCGAAAGCTCAGTCGATCATTTTCCTGAAAGAGCACAACATTGGTTCCATCGAGGAACTGGAAGATCAGATTGATGAGCTGCGCTCAAAGCGAAATGCTTTTCATGCCGCCATTCGTGAGAAGCAAAACCGCATGAAAGAGATCAATCAACTTCGGCAAGCAATCCGAGATTACCGGCGGACGAAAGAAGTTTATGCGCAGTATAAAGCTTCTGGATGGTCTCCCAAATTCTACAATGAGCACCGGGAAGAAATCGAATCACACAAAAAAGCGCAGGCTGTCTATTCCTCTGTTGATGGAAAGATGCCGACGCTGAAGGAGCTTTCTGCTGAGTACGACGCCTTGAAGGCGGAGAAAGAAAGCAATGATGCCGCCCTGGAAACACTGAAACCGCAACTCACAACGCTGAATCATATCAAGTATAACTTCGATGTTCTGGAACGCGACTACCTGCCAGAAGAGAAAGATCTTCGCCGGGAAGAACATGAAGAACGATAACAAGGCTCCTGGGTCAGTCACTGCATTATGCAGCGAAGCTGGCCCAGGGGCTTTTCTTTTTTGCCTTATTGGCATAGGCCAAAGGTCGGATGACGCAGGAAGACGACACAACCACAGAGCTTCAGCTCTGGTTCTCAGGGGCTTGGGGGGCGGAGCCTACCAACAAGCTTTGTGCAATTCGGCCCGGATTGCATTGCTTGCCACTATTATCCCGAATTCGTAAAGACTACCATCAAAGATTGTATTCATTATAATTCAATGCTTGAAGATTGCAAGAATTTCTTGCATGTCCGGTGTCCCTATGCTATACTGA
>JAFUBA010000191.1 GCA_017460395.1 Clostridia bacterium
CTCCTCTCCTGACAGAAAGGGAAATATCCCGGAGAACATGCAGGCGCTCAAAATGCTTGTCCACGTGCCTGAGTTCAATCACTGGTCTTTCGTTGTCTGTCATGCCTGTCTCCCTTCTGCGGCGCTTCGTTTCGTGCGCTGCGCAAGATATTCCGAGAGCTGATTGAGCAGGAAATTGATCAGGATGTATATCACAGCAACGACGAGATACACCGACAGCATCGCGTCGTAGTTGGAGATGAGTACCTTGGCATTCTGCATCAGGTCTGCATAGGAGACAACCGATGCAAAGGTTGTGTCCTTGAGCACGATGACCAGTTCAGAAATGAGGGATGGGATCACAAAGCGGATAGCCTGAGGAAAAAGTATCTGATAGAACAGACGGATTTCCCCATATCCCAGCGACAGAGCAGCTTCCCGCTGTCCCTTGGGTACGGCATTGACACCACTTCGAAGCGCTTCTGCCACCACTCCGCAGGCAGAAATGGCACAGGGCAGCGTGATTTTCCAGAAGGCACTCAGCCCCAGGCCCATCTGTGGTACCACCAGGAAAAAGAAGTAGATAAACAGCAGCGTGGGGACACCACGGGTAAATTCAATGATGGCCATGCTGAGAAATCGGACAGGGGCATAACGATTCAATCTGCCGCGCATCAGAATAAATCCGGCCGCAAAGGCAATCAATGCTCCGGTCAGTGCTGCTTCTACCGTGGACAAAAGACCTTCGCCAAGAAATCGCCAGGTGGTCGCCCGCCCAAAAAAGGACCAGTAGCGGGCGTCCAGCTGACCGGTCAGGGAGAATTGCCGGATGATGAGCCAGAGAAGGCCTGCGAGCAGGATCAGGGCAAGCGCTGTCACGACTCGTATACGCCGGCGGGCTTTTGGTCCTGGCGGCTCATAGAGGATATCGCGGATACCTGTTTTCTTCATCTGAGAATCCTCACCCTCCTGTCAATCCATCCGCCCAGCTGGCCCAATACCAGAGCAGTCAGACAGTACAACACAGCTGAAATGGCAAAGGCCAGAACACCGCCCACATCGCGCGTGTTGATGTATGACACGATGGCTGTCAGCTCTCTTGGCCGCATGGGTACCTGTGAGGCAAGAGATGTGGTGAGCATCGTGGCGACAAGGAGGTTGGTCAGAGGCAGAACGCATGAACGCAGCGCCTGAGGGATCACAATGCGAAAAATCATCTGCAGAAATGAAAAACCCAGCGCGCGCGCCGCCTCGATCTGTCCCACAGGAATGGTATTCATGCCACTCATGAGGTGCTCCGAACAGAAGGCTGAGGGGATCATGATGGTGGAAATCAGTACGCAGGCCTCGTAGGAAAAGTTCATGTTCAGATACGGCAGGGCATACACCAGCAGAATCAGCATGGCGGCGCCGGGAATATTGCGGAAGATCTGCACATAGATATCACCGAAATATCGAAGTGGCACGATGGGGCATACTCGAATGACCGTGATGACAAGGCCGATGACCATGGCACCTGCAAAAGAAATAGCAGTTAACCTCCAGGTGGTCAGCATCGCCTGGAGGTAAAGGGATCCATATTTGCTTAGCAGCACAGAAAGACTCATATGCTTCCCTCCCAGCACAGAAGACCTCAAGGCATTCGTGGTCTTGAGGTCTTCTGTGGGATTCAGAGATTATTCACTGATGGATGGAGCTTCAGGTGCGGTGTCGATGCCGGTGCGATCGCCAAGGCTTACCTGCCACAGGCTTGCCCAGAGCCCGCTGTCTTCAATGGTCTTCAGGAAGCTGTTCACAAAGGCAACACCATCGGAATCCTTCGGCAGGCCGATGCCGTAGGGATCCACGGGTCCAAAGACATCACCGGACACAGCGTAGGCGCCGGGGTTCTTTACGATGGAGTTGAGGATCAGTGTGTAGTCGGTCACATAAGCGTCTGCACGGCCGAGCTCCACAGCAGTACGTGCCTGAATGTCATCTTCAAACTCCTGGACATCAGCATCGGGCGCATATTCGGCAAGGATGCTGGGACCGGTTGAGCCGGCCTGGGTGGCAACAATCTTGTCGGCCAGGTCTTCCAGACCGTTGATTTCCGTATTGCCATTTTTGACCAGGATCGCCTGCTGAGAGGTGTAATAGGGGCCGGCGAAGGAGATGACTTCCTGCCTGGAGGGGGTGATGGAATAGGTTGCGAACACAGCGTCCACCTGATCACTGGTCAGCACCGATTCACGGGTGCTGGAGGTGACCTGAGTCAGCTCATACTTGGATTCATCACCAAGGATGTAGCGGGTGAGCAGCTGATACAGACCGGCATCAAAGCCGCGGATGCCGTTGTCTGTTTCGTCCAGCTGGCTGAACAGGAAAGAGGTGCGAGTACCGCCGACACGGAGGATACCGGCATTCTTTACGGCCGTGGCCCAGGCGCTTGCCGCAATTTCTTCATCGGATGCCACAGGACCGGTGGCAATCAGGGCATCGAATGCCTCTTTATCGATTGCGGCAGGGGTGGGTTCTTCTTCTGCCAGGGCGAAAGCAAACAGGGTGAAGGAAAAGACCAGCAGGGACAATACGGCCAAAATTTTCTGAGCATGCTTCATACGAAAAATCCTTCTTTCTTACATCAGTTTCTTCAGTCAACTTTTAGACGGAGGTGGTGGGTCATATGGGGGCACACATGTCATGTGTGTATCCCCGATGCAGCATTGAGCGGCGATCACACATCGCCCATCCCCTCCCTCTTCGTGAGCTGATGCTATCCTATCTGCCAGGCGTCCAATTGTCCAATATGGAAATTGAATGAAAAACGATAGGCTGAGGCTATAGCTTGGACAGTTTGTGATGGCTGAAACGCTCCTGTTCCTTTGATGCCCACTTGATGCTTGCTGCATGATCAGCCATAATTTCACTGGATACTCGTTTTGATTTCCGAAAAGCAGCAGGCACGCACCGCTGCGAAAGACAGGTGAAACATCCCAGCATTTCTGAAAGAAAAGGGGAGGGGACGCACGATGCCGTTGAGCGTAAAAGAGAGGCGACTGATCTTCTTGAATCTTTCGCTGATTCTTGCGGCGGCTGTCCTCCGCTCATTTCTCATCTCCTTCAGCGGTGTTGCGTATCACGGTGTGCTGTCGCTACTGTATCTGATCATTTATTTTGAATGGCTGTTTGCAATCCGCAGGCGTTTTCTGCACAAAAGGATACGGAGGCTGCTCCTGGGTGCGGCAGCATGGATGATATACTGGATCATCATCCGGTATATCAAATATGAGATTGTGCCGGCAAAAGCAGCACTGAACCGTTATCTTTGGTACAGCTACTATAGTCCCATCACATTGATCCCGCTGCAATTCTTTCTGGCTACGCTGTATGCAGGAAAACCAGAGCGATCTGATGTCTCACGAAGATGGATGCTGCTGTATCTGCCGGTCGGGCTGATGATTGGGGGTATATTGACAAACGATCTACATCAGGCAGCATTCCGTTTCCCTCAGGGCTTTACTGCCTGGAACGAGATCTACACCCATGGCCCGCTCTATTATGCAGCGGCAGGATTTGCCGTGTTTTGCATGATCGGATGCATTGTCACGGTGTTCAGAACCTGCATCCGGCATCACTTTCGCCGATATTTCCTGCTCCCGGTGGCGGAGCTGGGGATAGGTGTATTTTACTTTTCCCTGTATACCCGTTTCCCTGGAGAAAAGATGTTTTTTCAAAAGGGGATGGAGCTGCCGGAGTTTACCTGTCTGGCACTGATCGGCTTCTGGGAATGTCTGGTGTATTGGCATCTGATCCCCTCAAACAGAAACCATCAGGACTTTTTTCAGGCCTCCTCCATGCACGCAGGCCTGACGGACGATCACTTTCTGATTCAGATGAAGGCGTCATCCGGCATCACGCCAGCGGAAGAGGAGATCATCGCGTCAGAAGAGGGCGACTTTTTGATGGAAGATGGAAATACCCTGCTCAAAAGCCGCTCCGTGCAGGGCGGGCATTTTTACTGGATGGAGGATATGACGGAGCAGAACCGTCTGAACCGGGAGCTGGAGGAAACCGGCGATTATCTTACAGAAGAGCATGCGATCCTGGATGCAGAGAC
>JAFUBA010000192.1 GCA_017460395.1 Clostridia bacterium
CCTCGTATTCTTTCACGCCGCACCAGCCCGGCTGGAAACCTTCGCAGTTTCTGGTAAACTCTCCCGGAGATGCAATTATCCAACCCAAGGCCGCACGGGGCAAATTTCCAGCAACGATCCCAGATCTCAATACAAGGAGCAAACATCATGAGAATCGCAGTCACCTATGACCAGGGCATGGTTGGTCAGCACTTTGGGAGAACAGAACACTTCAAGCTCTACGACATCGAGCACGGCGCCGTCATATCCTCTCAGATCGTTGATACCAACGGCACAGGCCACGGAGCCCTGGCGGGCTTCCTCCGGTCCACGGATGTGCAGACACTCATCTGCGGCGGCATCGGCATGGGCGCAAGAGCAGCGCTGGACGAGGCAGGAATCGAGCTTGTGCCTGGCGTGGAAGGCATGGCAGATGACGCGGTCACAGCCTGGCTGAACGGAACACTGCAGTACGACCCGGATGAGGTCTGCCGCCACCACGCCCACGGGCACGGAGAGGGCCATGACTGCCACCACGGGCAGAGCTGTCACTGACGAGGTGAAGAGAATGTATCGCTTTTACGGCTGGGATACAGCCAACATAAAAGATTCCCTCGGCAGGACGCCCAGGGAGCTCTATGACCTTCTGTCCGGGATCTGGTGCGAGTACACCTGTGCTCCCCGCATGAGAAGGAACTGGAGCGAGGATAACCGCACGCTCGGGCAATGCTCCATCACGGCCTTCCTCATGCAGGACCTGTTTGGCGGCAAGGTGTGCGGTGTGAGGCTTGGCGACGGGAACTATCACTGCTTCAATGTGGTTGGAGACTGCGTCTTCGATCTGACCAGCGAACAGTTCGGCGATGAGAAGCTGAACTATGAGGACTGTCCGGAACAAGCCCGCGAGGCGCACTTTGCAAAAGAAGAAAAGCGCCAGCGCTACGAATACCTGAAGCAGCATCTGATGAACCTCTCGTAGCCATGGTGCCACCGTTTTCCATGTGCGCAGGATCCCAGAATATCCCGTCACGGCAAAGTTTCGCAGTGACCGAACGGGTGCCTGTACTAATGAATTCCTGGTACCAGGATCTATGCATGTTCCCGGAAAGAGCAGATATGATCTGCAGTCATCTGTGGTTTACCATCAGAGATCCTTTTTGGATTCATGTTCACATCTCCAGACAGATCGGAGGGGTCCCTATGGATGCGGTCGACTACCTGAAAAATCCCTGTGCCATGTCCTCACTTCCGCTCTGGAAGACGAACAGCGTCACCATGCCAAGTCATCTGAGGATTCTCCGGGATGATGAATTCCGATCCTGCCCCCTGCCCGGGCACGACGAACCGTACTTCCGCCTGCAGCATGATCTGCGCAGCATCCCCGACTCCCCGCTCTGCTCTGCCTATGAGCTGACCGCCTGCAGTGTGGATGCGTTCGCAGAGCATATCAATGCATGCTATGACCTGGAGCATGTCTCCGCAGAGGAGCTGGCCGCATATACCGCCCGCCCCGTCTTCGATCCATCGCTCTGGATCGCCGTCGCAGACAGAAAGACGCACCGCATCGTCGCCACGGGTATCGCAGAGCTGGATACAGACATCGCTGAAGGCATCCTGGAGTGGATCCAGGTATCCCCCTCCTGCCGCCGGCAGGGGCTTGGCACCTTTGTCGTCTGCGAGCTTCTTCGGCGAATGCTTGGGAAGGCAAAGTTTGTCACCGTCTCCGGCCGAATGCAGAGCGAGAGCTGCCCGTACGCCCTGTACCGTGTCTGCGGGTTTGATCATCCGGTCATCTGGCACGTCATTTCCACATAAGGCACCACCGGACCATCTGTGTCCAATGGGGAAAAACTGAATTCGCGGTCTGTGGGGAAGCATTCTCACGGGAAATCTGGTATTTTTCCTCCTGGAGGTGAACACTATGGATCAGGTCAAGACCGGCAAATTCATTGCAAAGCTTCGCAGAGAGGCAAACCTGACGCAGGAGGCACTGGGGGCGAGACTCGGTGTCACCAACAAAACTATCTCCCGCTGGGAAAACGGAAACTACATGCCGGACATCGAGATGCTTCAGCTTCTGGGACGTGAGCTCGGGGTCAGCATCAACGAACTGCTTGCGGGGGAGCAGCTGGAAGAAGAGGCGTTCCGTCAGCTGGCGGACCGGAATCTCGTGTCCGTTGCGAAGGAGAGTGTATTTTCTCTTTCTGACCGGAAGGCATACTGGACACAGAAGTGGCGGGAGGACCACAGGGCGCTCCTCGCCCTCCTCATCCTGATCGTGCTCCTGGCTGTACTCCTCCCCTTTCTTCTCTCAAAGCGCGACTTCGCCATCGCCGCGCCCATCATCGGAATGATCGCCTATGCCTGGCAGAACAATCGGATGATGGCCTATGTGGAGGAGCACCTCTTTGAGGGACCGCGCCAGGATCCTTAGACTTCCAGCCCATGCATCCCAGGCCCTGTGGTTTTGATTCAGGTCTTTGAGGAAGTGTGGTCGCAGTATCACTTCTGCTATGATGTGTCCAACAGACGTGATTGATTCGTATTTTGACCCGGATGTCGAAACAGATGACACGCATTCTGCGACACTACATTGTTCACACAACCATCGTACAAACAGCTTCTGAGGTAGCAGTTATGCTTTTTCAGTGATACACATTCGTTTGGATCCCACACTGCAGAGATCCTGTGATGAAAAAGCCAAATCCAGAAGGGTAAGACATAAGAGGTACTTTTTAGTTGTTCCGCGGATTCTTGCAAGACAGTTCCCTTGCCCCCATATGCTCCCCACTCTGATCCTCCAAGATGGTATCTCATGCAGGTGAATGTTCAGGAACCGAAGACGGGCCTGTCCAGGCCGCTGGATCTCCTGAAGGCCGGGCTCAAGGAAACAGCCTGTCCATGGCCGAATTGACGCCATATCCGAAGAAGGATGTTGCCAAAAGATCGGCATCACAAAAGGCAACGTCCGCGATCCGGAAGGCTTTGCTGTCTGGGACGTGGCACAAGCTCTGCTGCTTTGCGATCAGTCCTGACCATACGATGTTTCCTTCAGATTTTCCCGAAAGATCTTTCCCGCAGCATTCGCCGATGCCGTACTTGCCGGAATCTCCATGACAGCATCCCACAGGCGCGCCTGCTCTGCATCCATGGGCTCCAGGGTTCGCATAAGAGGGATTCTCTGCCCGGACAGTGTGTCGCTGGATACGCGGAACATCCACACTTCACGGATCTGCGCCAGCGCCTTCAGGATCTGTGCGAGATTGTATTCCGGACATCCATGCTCCCGCACAAACATGCACAGTTCTTCTTTCATGATCACTCCGACCAGGCAGAGGAAGATGTGCACGCACATCTTCTCATCTGTCCAGGCATGTCGCGGATCGTTATGAAAGGAGTTCTGCCTGCCTGTTTCGAGGAGGTCCCGGCGGATGCCCGGATGAAGTTTCGTCAGCCGCTTCAGGATGACTTTCCATGCCGCGTGCATCATCTCCCCGGCGATCCCGTCCATGGCTTCCCATATTGCCTGGGATGTCAGTTCCTCAGCAGGCTGATCCAGATACATGGGCAGAGTCGTGGATCCCACCCATTGTCCAAATCCGGAGATTCTTCCAGGCCCGACCGCCTGATATGCAGCTGTCAGCGTCAGCACCTGGCCGCGGGTCATGCCGCAGATTGTTTTGGGCGGAAACACCGAATCCAGAACTTCTGCCATATGCATGGATTCTGCGATCCGAAACATGGCAACCGGTAACCCATGCAGAAAGCTTTCTGACACTGTGCTCCTCAGAAAATCTTCTACCGCCTGTTTGCACTCCGCATCGCGACTCTGAGCGGGCTTTGTCGGGTCCACATGCATCCTCGCCACAACCCATTCGCCAAGCTTCTTCGTGCTTCCAATATACTCCAGCACCACTTCCTGTGGTTTACCCCCGGGCCCTCTCTTACTTGTCGAGATGGACCAGTAGGAGTGGCCTTTGACGACTCTCTCGATCAGGGTTGGCATGATTTTGAGCCCCCATACGCTTATCGCGCCCTATACCCGTCCCCGAAAAGATCTGAAATCAGAAAGGGGCGGCGGATAAAGATGATTCTTCTGTGCAAACCAGTATACCTCATCCTGAGCATCGCAGAAAGAGAATGCTCGATCTTCTGTTTTCGGCCCATGGCACGGCGGCTTCCTTGAAACCATCGCCGGAAATGTGTCCCAGGCACAAAAAA
>JAFUBA010000193.1 GCA_017460395.1 Clostridia bacterium
AAGTAGGTCGTGATGTTCTCATCGATCTGAGCCTGGAGCGCGGCGATCTCGGTGTCGTGGCGCTCCGAGAGCGCCTGGATCTGGCTCTCCACGGAGCTCTCGCCGACCTTGCCTTCCAGGGCGGTGATGCGCGTGTCCAGGGCGTCGTCGGTGGACTTGTAGTTGTAAAGCACTTTCGTATTGATCATTCTGTTCTTCCTTTCTGCCATTTCTATGGCCAAACACCTTCTGTTTCCCGGGGCATTTCCCCCGGGCTTATATCATTTTGTAAAGCCGTCCTCCGTCCCGCGCGGGCGCGGGACGGATGCGTCTGATTTTTTCAAATTGCAAAAATTTTGTCGCAGTTAGTCGTCATTAATTTTGCAATTTGCAAAACTGGCTTCCCTCGTACACAGGACACCTGGTTTTTCTTGCCAGGCAGCAAAACCCGCATGAATCCTGGCTTTGCGGGCACCTGCCCGCCCATTTTCACCTGCATGCGCGGCTGCCCGGATTTTGCAAAATGAAAAGATCACTTTGCGTTTTTGGGATTTTCTTTCTACATAGCATTTGAAAATTTTCATTTTGCAAAAAAAGCCTGATCAGATGTTCCTTGCAGGACGCACCAGAAACTGGTGCGTGTCATGGTACATGGTCACGAGGTCACCCTCCGTAAAATAGTGCCTCCCCTGCGCCTTTGCCCAGGCGCGGGCGGTACTCAGGCTCGCGATCCCGCGAAGGGATGCCTTCTTTGAAAACTGCCTGGCATCCCATCGCTCCGGCCCGCCCCATCCTTGGTTCCCTGTCTCCATCACCTGAAATCACCTCCTTTCCGTCGTGCAGACATTTCACGCCTCCACCCTCGAGAGGATCAGCTCACCCGCCTCCGTCACGGACAGCTGGAAGAGCCCCTCGCCCGTTTCGGCCCGGACCAGGAGTCCTCTCGGGATCTCGTCCCTGAGCTTCTCCACCTCCTCCCGCAGGTCCCGAAGGTTCCGCTCGATCTGCACATCGTGCTGCGCGTGCGCGTCCCGCTCGGCCGCGATGGCCGAGTTCCTGGCCTCCACCTCCAGGGCGATCGCCTCCTGAATGGCATCGCCCCTGGCAGATGCCTCCCGGGCCATGGCCTGTGCCCGCGCCTGCCGCTCACCTTCAAGCCCTGCCTCCAGGGCCGAGGAAGCGCCCTGCAGCCCCTCCTCCAGCTCGACCCGAAGCGCCGAGAGCTCACCGGCCATGTCCTCCAATGTCCGCTTTTCCAGCTCGCTCAGGCGCCGGTCGAAGTCCTGGTCCGCCTCGTTGTAGTTGTACAGCCGCGTCAGATTCTCCATCTGTTCTTCCCCCTTTCTCGTGCCGGTCAGGGCATGTCGTCTGCGCGGTAGACCTCGAGGCTCCCGGCGTTATTGACGCCCAGGACGTAGCTTCTGCCGCTGGGGGACACCAGCACCAGGGCGTCGCAGGCCGGGAAGGGGCCCTCCATGCGGAAGGGATTGCGGCGGATGTAGGAGGCCTTCGTGGGATCCCGCTCCTGGAAGTCCGGCTGCAGCTGGCTCTGGAGTCTCCGGTCCATGGCGCAGACGGTGCCGGAAGCATCGAGGACCAGGATCTTCCCGGCATCCTCCTCGCCCCAGGAAACGGGCACGTACCGGTCGCCCTCCGCCGCCTCCGCGGCATCCTGGAGCGCCTGGATCCTTGTTTCCATCCGGGAGATGAGCTCCTCCGCGGCCTTCAGCTTGTCGGCGGTTTCCTTCAGCTGCTCCTCCGCAGCCCTTGCAAGGTCGCCCGACGCGCGGATGCCCTCCGCCTGGCCCGCGTCCACCTGCTCGTTATCCGAAAGCCTTGCCTTCAGGGCCTGGATCTCGGCAAAGAGCTCCGCTTTCAGGGCCGCGAGCTCCGAGATCATCCCGGCACCCGGGCCGCAGCCCTCGCATCCCTTTCCGCCGCCCTGCTCCGCCTGCCGGAGCCGCTGCTCCAGGCCCTGGACCTGGACCGTCGTGGAGACCATGGCGGTGGAGAGGTCCGAGAGCTGCCGCCCGGCCTCCTCCCGGAAGCCCTCCGCCTCCTGGAGCCGGTCCTCTGCCCCCTTGATGCGACGCACCGCCGCCTCCATTCTTCTCAGGAGGTCCTCCTCGGTGCCCTGCATCTCCCCGAGGGTGTGGTCCCGGATCTCGAGGACGATGCGCCTCGTGTCCCTCAGCTGGTCCGAGGT
>JAFUBA010000194.1 GCA_017460395.1 Clostridia bacterium
ACGCACGATTCCTGCAAGGGGGTTACAGGAGTGCGATCACAGCCTCCAGGGCAGCCAGCCATTTGGCGTTGTGCTCGGTTTCCCAGAGCACGGACTCGGCTACGGTATAGTAGTATTCCGAGAGATGGATGTAATCCTGCCTGACGAGACAGGCGTCCATAGCTTCCTTCATGGCCTCAGGCTCCTGGACCTGGAAAGCGAGCGTGCGAAGGTTATCCCGGCAGGAGAGGAGGAGCTGACGCGCGTTCATGTCATACTCCTCACGCTGCATGATGCGGTCTATGGCGCGGAAATGCTCCGCGGCCTCCTCGGGCGGCAGCCCGCAGCCATACTGCTCCATAAGCCAGGCCCAGCATTCGCACATATTGTTCCAGTTATCCAGGACCTCGCCTGCGGAAAAGATGACCTCTCCCTTGTCGAGGGTAAAGTCTGAGGCGGCGCGCTGGGCCACCATGAGACAGTGCCCGCTGCGGGAATGCAGATCGCGCCATTCATGGATCTGAAAGGGATTGGGGGAGTCATATCGGAAGCAGGCAGTGTACAGGCCGCAGGCATGGCTTTCCAGTGTCAGACGGCAGGTGCCCTCCTCGGCCGTTCCGTAGCGGTGGCGCGAGACCATCGCGTAGAGAAAGGTGTCGTTGGCATCGCCGTCCTCGCGGGTATGTGTGAGAATCTGCTGATAGAGCTCCTGGGTGGTAAACGGCTTTCTGTCCAAGGGCGTCTCGTAGTATCCGACATTATCCAACAGCACGGACAGGACTCTTCGGATGTCCTGCTCGGAGCCTGCGACGCACACGCGCGTACGGTAAAGGACTGACATGAGTTTACCTCCCCGGGATAGCTTGGTTTTCAGAACATGGAAATCTGGCTAGTTTCATCCAGCCCCTCGAGCGTTCCGTGCTGGCGCAGGAGCTCAATGATACTGGAGCCTACATGTCCGCGCTGGGACAGGTCCTCGATAGAGACAAAGGGTGCCTGCTCCCTGGCCGAGACAATGGAGACAGCGACACTCTCGCCAAGGCCGCCGAGGCTTGTGAAGGGACAGCGCAGATTGCCGCCTTCAATGCGGAAATGACTGATGTCACTCTTGTAGAGATCGACGGGCAGGAAACGGATGCCGCGCATGTTCATCTCCAGCACGAGCTCCAGACTGGTCTGCTGCTCCTTGTCCTTGGCGCTGGGCTTATCCATGTTGCGGATTTCGCGGATGCGCGCGCGGCAGGTATCGGGATCCAGGAGCATCGTGGCGGCATCAAAGCCGTCACCGCGCACGGTAAAATAGGCGCAGTAGTAGGCGGAGGGGAAATGCAGCTTGTACCAGGCCACGCGAAGACTCATGGTGACATATGCCACGGCGTGTCCCTTGGGGAACATGTACTTGATCTTTCGGCAGGAGTCCATGAACCAGTTGGGCACGTTGTGGTCGTTCATCTCCTTCTCCATCTCCGGCTTGAGGCCCTTGCCCTTACGCACGGATTCCATGGTGGTAAAGCTGAGCTTCGGCGCACAGCCCATGGAGATGAGATAGTTCATGATATCGTCACGGCAGCATACGCACTCAGAGAGTGTGGCGATACCCTGGGCGATGATTTCCTGGGCATTGCCCAGCCACACGTCGGGGCCGTGGGAAAGACCGGAAATACGCAGCAGCTCCTCCATCGTATCGGGCTGGGTTTCCTCCAGCATGCCGCGCACGAAGGCGGTGCCGAACTCGGGTACGCCTTAGGTGCCGGTATTGCAGAGAATGTCGTCCTCCGTCACCCCCAGCGCATCCGGGGTGTGGAAAAGGGAGCGCACTCCCCAGTCATCCAGGGGAACATCCTTGAAGTTGATCCCCGTGAGCTCCTCGAGCATGTGCATCATGGTCGGAT
>JAFUBA010000195.1 GCA_017460395.1 Clostridia bacterium
AATGGCTCAAGCAATTCGTGGAGTTTAGCCACGATGCTGGGCCATTGTTTTCTATTATGGATCACACAATGTGTTTAAAACGGCAATGAAATGGCGCATTTTCTATGTTCGTCTACACCAGATCGGCAGGGAGCCTTTTACAAATATCCTGAATGTCACAGATACCTTTTCAACTCCGACCTGAACTTCGTGCGGCGGCTGTACTTATCTGAGTAGTGGCCGAGGAGTTCCTTCTTCCGTCCCGCATACCCCCGGTTTTCCATGGCCTCTCCAAGGGCTGCCACAAGCTCGGCCGCTTCTGCGTAGTAGAAGGTATTGCTCTTTCCCAGGATAGCCTGTACGCGCATGTCGATCCATGTTTCCAGCAGGGGCTCCCAGTTGGCCAGGGTTTCCTCTGGTACCTGGTGTGAGCTTTTCCATTGCCCCAAAAGGGTCAGGAACAGGTTTTCATCGGCTTCCATCCCGTCTTGCTCGCCCTGGCCGATCCTGCCGGTGCCCGCGTACAGTTCTTCCGGGGGGACAGGACAGGACGAGGCAAGGCGATGGAGGAGGCCATGGAGTGCGGGACAGCGGGTGGCTGGCGGAACGTCCGAAAACATGGACAGGAGCATGAGGGTAATACCGTTTTCGATGAAGGTCCCGGACCAGCCAAGCCCCTGCCGGACACGCATTTCCTTCTGGACCATCTCATCGTACTGCTCCGTGAAATACAGAAGGATACCGCAGACATCGTGTGTGATGATGTTCGGCGAAAGCTCCTTGGGTGAAAGGACAGGCCCCTGGACCGCACGGGCATTTCGAACGATGCTTTTGATCTGCTCCTCCGGGAGGCTCCCCTCCTTCGAGAAAAAGAGAAGGCGCATCAGATTGGTCACCGTGGTATCCGAGCGGAATGCTTCCAGCCACATGGGCTGAGGATCCTCCTGCGTGAGGCAGGCAAAATGGGCGCCAAGTATTGCGATTCGCCCGCGGATGAGCAGCTTTTTTGGAATCTTGCTGACAGCTTTTCTGCAGATCTCCAGCATCCGGGCGGGAACGGCTGCCTTCTGATGCGAAAGGATATAGTCCTCCAGAAGACCCGGGTGCGTCTGAAGGGACTTCATGGCGACCTGAAGCTGCACCTCATCTTCTCCGATCTGTATGAAGGCATCCTTCATGTATCCCCGGGTTCCGATACAGTCGGGTTCGCCCGGAAGGGCCGAGATCCAGGCGGCAAGAAAGCCCTTCATATCAGGGAGCTCTGTGCGGGCCGACTGGAACAGGTATTCGAGGCTGAATGGCGGGAAGTAGAGCGCACGAAGAAACGCCAGCATCGCCGAGACTCTGGCCTCTGCGCTTTCATTTGTCAGATACAGGAGCTGAAGGCAGGCAGCATAGAAATCATTCATGTTGACGGCCCACAGATTTTCTTCGAACAGATCCGGTACAGTCAGAGGATCCCCTTCGGAATAGCTGTCGCCGCTCACGTCGATCTCAAGGTGTGCAAAGGCCAGCACAAGCTCTGTGCCCTCCTCATAGGCAGAAGCATCGAGACAGGCGTAAAGCAGGGCAGCAGCCTTCTCAAGATCCTGAAAGACCCCGTCAGGATCCAGAAATCTGACGTCATCTTCTTCGTCATCGTCGTCCCAGTCATCCCATTCGTCTTCAATATAGGCCGTCAGTCTCCGGGGATGTGCCGCGTCTGGCGAGAGGGCTTCGATCATGCGGATGGCATTCCGCACCTGTTCTGCCAGATGTTCTTTCTGGGATATGCTGGCTGTTTTCCTGGTGCTCATAAGCTCCACAAACTGTTCCCGTCCTCTTTCCGGGATCCGCCTGGCAGCTTCGCGAAGCAGGGACCGCAGCTGTTCCTGCGGCATGGAGCCAGATGCCTCATCCACCTGGCTCAGGAACTGAGAAAGATTCATAAGGTACCTCCTGCATATGGTTACGTCCTTTCAGAAAGATAACAGCCATGGCAGAAAATGCAAGGCATGGAATGCCTGCATTGAGTAGAAAGCCTGAATCTGAGCAGATGAAATCGTCCCCAGGTTGGGGACGATTCTTTGAAGAATGCAAACAGCGTCACGCAGTGCCGGATTCTCGGAAAAATGTTTGCTGTTGAACAGGCGTGTCATACCTTGTATCCTTTCATCGATGACAGTCCAAAAGGACAGCTTCAGGCGGAGGAAGTGAGAAATGTGGAGCCACTCAGGCGTGTGGGATCTGGGAGTGTGGTGCGATGGACAGAGCCGCTGCCGGATATCCCAAAGGATGCATGGTGCGATTTCCGGCGGGCCTACGAAGGTGGCATGACGCTCGCTGCCATCGCGGAGAAGTTCCACTGTGATCCACGGACTGTCCGCAGGTGCATCCTGGAAAACCGATCATCTCAGGCTCTCGGTCAGCAGACGGCACCAAGGAAGCTGGACGGCTATCAGGAGCAGCTTCGGGTGTGTGTGCGAAGAATGCGGGATGACGAAGACGGCATGCCGGGGGTACTTGCCGTTGCCAGGAAAGCGTTTGAGGAACTGTCACAGGCAGGATACAGGGGCGGTCTTCGCACGGTACAGAATCAGGTATCTGCGATGCTCCGGGAAGACAGACAGGGAGGATGTATATGCTGAAAGTTTCCATGACTCAGAATCTCTACGGAATTGCCATCAGCGGGGATTATCAGGACATGCAGGGCCTGTATTCGGCACTGGCAGGATATCTGGACTTCTATGAGGAAAACCAGGAGGACAGGATCCCATGGATGGACTCAGAGTTTCTTCTTTCGTTGAACTATGATATCCGGCACGCTATCATGGGCGACCGGCAGTTTGATGTGGAAGATAATGGGATGGATCTTTTGAAGACGCATCAGGGTTTCAGCTCAAGAAAGCGACAGACAGATGACGAGATGTCATACAGCTCCCTTTCCAGGGAGCTGAACGCTCCATATAAACCGCGTCAGTACAGAACGAGGGAAAGAAATCAGCTGAAGATTCTGAGGCGTGCAGCGGATGCCTTCTCGTGCGGAGCTTTATACTACAAGGTGGAATTCCTCTTTCCCATGTTTCTGTACTATCTGCTTGCCTATCAGATCATCCTGGAGAAAGAACCGGAAGATATCTGGAGCTGCGCTATAGATGGTGAAGGTGTGCTTCTGAAGGCGCAGCAGGACCGGTATCTGCTCAAGTTTTTCTTTTCTTCTGTGTGGGTTCTGCTGAGAGACTTTTTCGGGCCTGAAATTGATGAAATGGAGGGCCTCATGGCTCTCATGTTCCCGCGAAGCGTTCCAACGGCTGAATACACCGAATTCCTGGCGTACACAGAGCTTGCATGCATGCCATCACTCAAGCCGGAGATGAGAAAAGATGCCCTTTTCTGTATGTTCTATGAGATGGCGGACATGTCTTTGATAGGACTCTACGCAGGTAAAGATAAGACGATCCTGGAGATAGCCAGAAAGCTCAGTGAGATGTACTATACAAGGAAAGAAAGGATCGATCGTGCGGCAGGAAAAATCGTCGTGATGTCAGAGGTCGACTATGCTCTTTTTCTGGATAATAAGTTCGGGAAGAATATACAGATTACACGCGCAGAGTATGATGATTTCATGGAAGAAGTCTATGGAAGACTCCCGGAGGATGATCCTGTGATGTGAGCAAAGAGCTGCATGTCTTGCGAATGATGCGCGAAACGGGATCAAGCGCCGCAGAGAGACCCCCGGTCACAGGCATCTCCTGAACGGGAGAGGCAGCTTGTGGATACTCAGACGATACGACTGCCATCAAATCTCGTAGCAGACAGAACAGAAGGAATTGTGCCAGCAAGCCTTCTCTTTTATGGCGGGGATGGTTTCTGAAATCAGAATCTCTCCCTTTGCAAATCGTCCCCAGGTTGGGGACGATTTGCAAAGGGGGAAAGAAACTGGATAAACAGACGTTCAAAATGCAGACAGTGCATTGAACCACCGGGATCGTCGACATAGCTTGAGAGCAGGCAGAGATCTGCACCCGGCAGCAGAGAGAAGCACCAAAGATTCTATGGTGAGAGGAAATCCGTCAGGGACTGAGTTTGATTCTGTGCCTATGGTATGCGAAAAACGGCGACTGTCCAGTCTGGACAGCCGCCATCTTTAGATCAACAGGGTATCTTACCGGCCGAACTGAGCGTCGTTGTTGCCGGAAACAGTGGTCCACATCTCCAGCATGTTGATGGGATCGTTGAAGTCGGCAATCCAGCCTTCGCGGGCGACGTCATAGTTGCCTTCCTTGCGCTCGTTGAGGAACACAGCCCAGTCGATGGACTTGATGGTCATGTTGATGCCGATCTGGGCGAAGTCCTGCTGCATGCACTCGGCGGCAGCGATGTGACCGGAGGTATTGTTGGTCAGGTACTCAAAGCTCAGGGGAGTGGAGGCAGAGAGCATGTTGTTGGCGTCGAACTCATAGCCGGCGCTCTTGAGCAGCTCGATAGCCTGGTCGATGTCGGGATCCTCGGCATAGTAGCCGTCGGAGCCGTTCGGATAGTTCCACTCAGCAGCGTCCTTGAAGATGCCGCCGTTGCCGTTGAGCATGCCGGCAGGCAGGAAGGAGGTAGCAACCTTCTGTCCAGTCTGGCCGACGGTATCCACGATGTACTGACGGTCAATCAGCAGGCCGAGAGCCTTACGGACGTTGGCAGCCTGTTCCACGGTCAGACCGTCAAACAGCTTGGACTTCACGTTGAAGGCCACATAGTAGGTGCCCAGCTCGTCCACAATGTGGAACTCGGGGTTGTCCAGCAGAGAAGCGATCTGATCGGTGGGCACGGAGTCGGTGAAATCCAGGTCGCCATTCTGATAGGCGGCGAAGATGGCGGTGTCGTCGTCGGAGAGCATGAACTCAAGGCGCTCCAGCTTCACGTTCTCAGCATCCCAGTAGTAGGGGTTCTTCACATAGACCATGGAGACGTTGTGATCCCAGGATTCCAGTGTGTAGGCACCGGAGGTCACGAAACCGGCTTCCAGAGCCCAGGCGCCGGGGTTGTCGGGGGTGGCGGAAGCTTCCACGCAGGCCTTCTGCACGGGGAAGAAGGTGGGGAAAGCGGCCAGGTCCAGCATGTAGGCGCAGGGGGACTTGAGGACGACGGTGAAAGTGGTGCCGTCTTCAGAGGCGCTGACCTGCAGATCGTCCGGATAGCCGGCGATGCCGTCGAACATGTAGGAATAGTCAGCAGCGGTCTCATCAGAGGCAGCACGCTTCCAGGAATACTCGAAGTCTGCAGCGGTGAGGTCGGTGCCGTCAGACCACTTGAGGCCCTCACGGATAGAGAACACATAGGTCAGGCCGTCGTCGGACACGGTGTAGCCGGTGGCGAAGTTGGGGGCCAGTTCGCCCTGTGCATCATAGGTGTACAGACCGCCGAAGCTGTTGGCAGCCAGGCAGGCGCCGTCCACGGAGCTGTTCAGCGCGGGATCCAGCTTATCAGGCTCGGATGCCAGCTGCAGCTTCAGGGTGGTGTTCTCGCCGTAGTCTGCATACATGAAGAACTTCGTGGCATAGGCATTGGAATAGTAGCCGGTCAGGCCTTCCCGAGCCATGTACACGTCGTTGTAGTAGTACAGAGGCACGATGGCACCAGTCTCCATCAGCTCGTCTTCCGCCTCGTGCATGAGCTTCACGCGCTCGGCGAAATCGGTGGTGGACTTGATCTGAGCAATGCGAGCGTCATAGGCGGTCCAGTCGGGTTCGCTGCCTGCATCAGCAAGCGCGGACACGCTGAAGGCCATGACCATCACAAGAGCTGTAAGAAGAGCAAACAGTTTCTTCATGAGAATCAAACCTCCTTGAAATAGTTTTTATATATCAACTGCAGTTTCTGCAGCAGATACCGATGTTGTGAATGTGGCAGTGCCACAGATTTACCTGTTGTGGCAGGCCACAAACCGGCCGGGGGATACTTCCCTCAGCTCGGGCCTTGCCTCCTCGCAGGCCTTGGTGGCATACCGGCAGCGCGTGCGGAAGGGGCAGCCCTTGGGCATGTGCAGAGGACTCGGCACGTCTCCCTCCAGGATGATCCGGTTCTTGTGGCGGGCCATCTCGGGATCCGGCATGGGTATGGCGGAAATGAGGGATTCGGTGTAGGGGTGGATCGGACTGGAGATGATGTCGGCAGACGGTCCGATCTCCACGATCCGGCCAAGGTACATGACAGCAATGCGCCGCGACATGTGCTGGACCACCAGCAGGTCGTGGGCGATGAACAGATAGGCGATGCCCAGCTTCTGCTGCAGCTCTTCAAACGTGTTGATGATCTGTGCCTGGATGGACACGTCCAGGGCAGACACAGGCTCGTCGCACACGATGAACCGGGGATTGACCGCCAGGGCACGGGCGATACCGATGCGCTGACGCTGGCCGCCGGAGAACTCATGGGCATAGCGGTTGGCGTGCTCGGAATTCAGGCCCACCAGCGTCAGAAGCTCTGCGATCCGCTCGGCCCGCTCCTTCTTGTTTTTATACAGATGATGGATATCCAGAGGCTCCCCGATGATGTCCGCCACAGTCATGCGCGGGTTCAGGGAGGAATAGGGATCCTGGAACACGATCTGCATGTCCTTGCGGAAGGAGTCGATGTTTTTGTCTGTCACCTGCACGCCGTCAAAGTATACCTCACCAGAGGTGGGCTTATACAGGTGCAGAAGGGTTCTGCCGACGGTGGTCTTGCCGCAGCCGCTCTCCCCCACCAGGCCCAGGGTCTCGCCCCTGTCGATGGTAAAGGAGACGCCGTCCACGGCCTTGAGCTGGAGCTTGTTGAGCATGCCGGACTTGACGGTGAAATACTCCTTCAGATCCCGGACGTCCACCAGATGTTTTGCTTCCTGGCTCACTTGCTGGCACCTCCCCTGTTTTCTTCCTCCATCATCTGCCGGACATTGTTCCAGCAGGCGGCGATATGGGAGTCATTGACCTGCACTTCCTCCGGCTGCTGTGTCAGACAGATCTTCATTGCGTGATCGCACCTGCTGGCGAACGCGCAGCCTTTGGGTAGGTTCAGAAGGTCCACCGGGGAGCCGGCGATGGGCACCAGCTTCTCGTGCTGCTCGGTGATGCGCGGGATCGAACGGATCAGGCCCTTGGTGTACTCGTGCCTCGGGTTATAGAAGATCTCGTCTGCCGTGCCCCGCTCGCAGACCTTGCCGGCATACATGACGATGATCTCATCGCACATGTCCGCGATGACACCCAGGTCGTGGGTGATCATGATGATGGCCATGCCGAGCTTCTTCTGAAGGCTCTGCATGAGCTCCAGGATCTGTGCCTGGATGGTCACGTCCAGGGCTGTTGTGGGCTCGTCTGCAATCAGGATATCAGGCTCGCAGGCGAGGGCCATGGCGATCATGACGCGCTGGCGCATGCCGCCGGAGAGCTCGTGGGGATACTGCTTCAGGCGCTTTTCAGGCTCATTGACGCCCACCAGCTGAAGCATTTCAAGCGCGCGGGCCTGAGTCTCCTCACGGTTTCTGTCTGTGTGAATCCGGATGGCCTCCCTGAGCTGGCTGCCCACGCTGAACACGGGATTCAGGCAGGTCATGGGATCCTGGAAGATCATGGAGATACGGCTGCCGCGGAAGGACTGCATCTGTTTAGAATTGTATTTCAGGATGTTTTCACCCTTGAAGAGGACCTCGCCCTCCGTAACCCTGCCCGTATCTGTCAGGATCTGCATCAGGGAATAGGCGGACACGCTCTTGCCCGAGCCGCTCTCCCCCACGATGCCGAGCACTTTGCCTGCATCGAGGTTATAGGAGATGCCGTTGACGGCCTTCACTTCCCCGGCATCGGTGTAGAAGGATGTGTGCAGGTTCTTCACCTGCAGAAGGGGAACGTTCTTCTGAGAATTGCTTTCTGTGCTCATGCGATCACCTCCCGGTCACTTGCGCAGCTTCGGATCGAAGGCGTCTCTCAGACCGTCGCCCAGAAGATTGAAGGACAGAACGATCAGGCAGATGCCTACGGCCGGGAACACCATCTTGTAAGGATAGGCCTGCAGGGCCTGACGGGCAGCGTTGGCCAGCGAGCCGAGGGACGGCATGGGAGCCTGGACGCCGAGGCCGATGAAGCTCAGGAAGCTCTCGGTGAAGATGGCGGAGGGGATCTGAAGCGCCGTGGAGATGATGATGACGCTCATGCAGTTGGGCAGAATATGCTTGCGGATGATCCGGCCGGGCTTTGCGCCCATGGCGCGGGCCGCCAGGACATACTCGTTGTTTTTGATGGTCAGGATCTGTCCGCGGACAAGCCGGGCCATGCCGACCCAGTAGAGGAGTCCGAAGACGGTGAACATGCTGAGCATGTTGGTGCCGATGGAGGCCAGGATCGTGCCCTGCAGGCTCTGGCCCAGCACCTGGTCCAGCACCACCGAGAGCAGGATGACCATGAGAGTATCGGGGAGCGAGTAAATCACGTCCACGATACGCATCATGATGAGGTCCGTTCGGCCGCCGACGTAGCCCGATATGGACCCGTAGAGAAGGCCGATGACCAGCACGATCAGGGAGGCGAAGAAGCCGACGGCCAGTGACACTCTGGCGCCGTAGACCACGCGGATAAAGTAGTCGCGGCAGAGCTCATCCGTGCCGAAGATGTGCGGGAAAATATACTGCCCCTCGTCGATGGCCTGCTGCTCCATCTGGGAGTAGGTGAAGGGTGGCATGTTCTTGGCGCTCTTGTCGCGCTTGCCGTTGACGGTGACCATGCCCGAATAGGTGTACGGGACGATGAGGGGTGCCACCAGGATGGTGATGAGCAGCAGCACCAGCACAATCATGGAGCCGACGGCCAGAGGGTTTTTGAACAGCTTTCTCATGCCGTCGCGGAAGAACGTGGTGCTCTCCCGCATGGTCTCATGCTGGGCTTTCTCCTCGTCGGTGGCCATCTCAAACTGTGCCACGTCGATCTGAAGACTGAAAGGCCGCTTTTTGGGGGCCTGACTGGGATCATAAGATGACATCTTCGGGCCTCCTTAATCAAAGCTGATGCGCGGATCCACAATCTTGTAGATCAGATCGCTGATGAGTGTCATGGTGACCATGAGGGTTGCCAGGAAGATCGTGGTCCCCATGATCATGGGATAGTCGCGGTTGGAGATACCCTGCACAAACTTGGTGCCAAGTCCGCCTGTGGTAAAGACGGACTCCACCACCATGGAGCCGGTCAGGATATAGGCCGTCATGGGACCTACGTAGGTGATGACCGGGATCAGGGCATTTTTGAGGGCATGCTTGAAGATGACCAGGACCTGCTTGACACCCTTGGCCCTGGCGGTGCGGATATAATCCTGGCCCAGGACATCCAGCATGGAGGTCTTGGTGAGCCTGGTGATATAGCTCATGGGTGAGAGCATCAGGGCGATGACGGGCAGCACGTAGGACTGGTTGGATGTGCTGAAGATCGGGAACCAGTTGAGCTGCAGGCAGAACACCAGCAGCAGGAGCGTCGCCATGATGAAGCTCGGGACGGCCACAAACAGGGTCGTAAAGAAGATGATGATTCTGTCTGCTGCCTTTCCGCGGTTGAGCGCAGCAATGCTCCCGAACACCAGCCCCAGCACCACGGCCAGGAGGGCCGCATAACCGCCGAGCTTTGCGGAGATGGCAAAGGAATCGAAGATGGTCGTGGAGATTTCACGGCCGGTCTTGGTGGAAATGCCAAAGTTGCCCTGCATCAGGCCTTCCAGATACAGAAGGAACTGCTTGCCCACGGGCTCATTGAGGTGGAACCGCTCCTCCAGCACGGCCTGGACGGCAGCGGAGGGCGCCTTCTCCTTGGAAAAGGGACCACCGGGGATGGCGTTCATGGAAAAGAACGTGATGGCGGCGATGATCAGCACCGTGAGGATGGCCAGCAGTACGCGTTTGCAGATGTAGCGGCCTGTGTCATTGGAAAAAAACAGGGTGCCTGTGAGAAGAAGAATCACTGCACCGAGGAGAATCTTCTCGGATAGGACCGGAAGAAAGAGCCATCCTGCACCAAAAAGCACAGCGCCGAGGATACAGGTCACAAGCAGCTGCTTTCTTCTGAGATCTCTCTGGGTCAAGTCCATACAACCGACTCCTTTATTACTGGCTCTGCATGGGACACTGCCTGACGTGATAAAGCAGTGAGACTGCAAAGAGCGACTTATTCTATCACCATTCCGGGAGAAGAACGCATAAAAAACACAAAAAACACAAAAAATACACGAGCATGGCTGTGCCCAAAACAGCCTGTTGCGGATACCACTGTTTACAGAGAAATTCATGTGTGGTCCGGGGCTCTTGGTGAAAGTGCTTTGCAGCAGAAGGTGACAGCGTTTATTCTGTACCCTTCACAACCCGTTTTTCCTGTCAGGGATGTCTGTGGGTGGCAGGCAGTTTACCATGTGAGCGGCGGCGTCGCCGGTCAGGGCCTTCGACCAGGCAGGGAAAGAATCAGTGATTGACAGGGGACGCCACCTGCAAAGACAATGGTTCCCTTCTGCAAGGCATGTCTTGCAGGAGGTAGTCATTCATGGGAGAATAGGGCAGACATACGAGCGCCCCGATGAACAGGCAACACAGAAGGAAAGCCCGGACTGGAGCGGCCCGACAGAAGAACAGGAGGCTGAGCACAATGTATCCTGCCGGCAGTGAATCTGCAGATCTGAACCTTTACCCTTATCACATTCGCGATGTTCACATCTCTGATCCTTTCATCCTGGCAGACCCTCAGACACACATGTACTACACTTATGTGCAGTTTGCCGACAAAAAGCGGTTTCCGGATGTACCGCAGGCTGAGGGAATGCGGCGGGAGCACTTCTATGTGCTCAAAAGCCCGGATCTGATCCACTGGTCAAAGCCCAGGGTGTGCTTTGAGAAGAAGGACTTCTGGGCCGATCAGGACTACTGGGCGCCGGAATGCCACCTGTACAAAGGAAACTATTATCTCATCAGCTCTTTCCGGGCGGAGGGGACATACAGGAGATGCCAGTGTCTTCGTGCATCCTCCCCCGAGGGTCCTTTCGAGGCCTTCGGTGAACCTCTGACTCCGGAGGGCTGGCAGTGCCTGGACGGCACGCTGTATGTGGATCCGCAGGGGAAGCCATGGCTCATCTTCTGCCACGAGTGGCTGCAGGTAGGCGTGGGTCAGATCTGTGCCTGTCCCCTCTCGGATGATCTTTCGCGCGCTATCGGCGAGAGCGTCATCCTGTTCCGGTCATCGGACGGCAGATGGACGGGCGACATGCTCCACGGCGGGGATGTCACGGACGGACCGTTCGTGTACACGCTTCCTTCCGGCAAGCTCCTGATGCTCTGGTCCAGCTTTACCCAGGACGGTGGCTACGCCACCTCGTATGCCATCAGCCCTTATGGGTCGATCCTGGGTCCCTGGATCCAGCGTGAGGATCCGCTGTACGCCCTGGACGGCGCACACAGCATGCTGTTTCACACCTTCTCCGGTCAGCTGATGATGTCCCTGCACTGCCCGAACGATCATGCAAAGAAGAGGATCCTTCTCTTTGAGATGGAAGAGTATGACGATGGGATTGACATCATCAACGAGGTGACGGGGAACTGGTACCAGGGCATCGGCGGACACGGGAAGCGGTATGCGTATGGAGAGACCGTGCGGGAGACGCCCTGCTTCCTGAAGGACCCAAGGTATCATGAGGAATAATAGAAAGGGGACCGCGGCAATTTCTGCTGCGGTCCCCTTCCTGTTGTTCAGGTCAATCTGCACTCGTTGCTTCGACAAACGAGATGCTGCCCAGGATGGATGCGAAGGTATCATAAGCGGGATTGCCTTTTCCGCCAAAGAATTCGATCAGATAGAGGTAACCATCATGGGCACCCAGGAAGATTTCTGCCGAGGAGTCATCGGCCGTGAGATCATACTGGAAGAAGGTCATCTGGCCGTGCTCGACAGACACCAGCGCTTCTGCATCGTCCAGGCCGATCCTGGAAGCGAACGCTGCAGGTTCAATCTCGCTTGTATTGAAATGGGATGCATCTCCGAAGGAAGCCTTGACGCCGTCGCTGAACTGTGCCCAGATATTCTGAGACCGCATAACGAAGATGGGGGAAGCGGAATCTTCCTCCTGGAAGATGGACTGTCCCTGGGCGGACTGGAGCAGGTGATAGGTGCCGGAAAGGGAGAAGTACAGCGGAGAATAGGGATCCTGGAACACGCCGCCCACAAGACCGTTGCTTTGCTCAAGCTCTGCGGCTGCATTTGCTTCTTCAGGGTCGACTATCCTGATGGTGGTGATGTGCGGTTGATCCGCAGGTGCGACCGTGCCGTTCTGATCCTGCACCGGTGTTTCGATGCACAAAAGGTCCACCACATTCATGCCGGCCAGCACCTTGCCGAAGGCGGCATAGCTGCCGTCGAGGTGGGGAGAAGTCTGGTGCATGATAAAGAACTGGGAGGAGGCACTGTCCGGATTGGAGGACCTGGCCATGGAGAGCACGCCGCGCTCGTGAAGGAGAGGGTTGTCAACGCCATTGGAGGAAAACTCGCCCGGGATGTTTTCGCTGCTTCCGCCGGTGCCGTTTCCGAGGGGGTCACCGCCCTGGACCATGAAACCGGAGATGATCCTGTGGAAGGTCAGGCCGTCATAGAAGTGCTGGTCAATCAGCTTCAGGAAGTTCTCCACCGTCTTCGGGGCATACTCGGGATACAGCTCTGCGTAGATGGTGCCATAGTCGGTCACCTCAATGGCGATGGTCGGGTGATCACCTTCTTCGGCACTGGAAATGGCCGGGGCGCATAACGAAGCCATCAGGAGAAGAGAGAGAAGCGCAGAGAGAAGGCGTGTCATGATTGTGCGCATGTGAGATTTCCTTTCTTCATGGTTTTAGTAACATTCTTGAGTCGCATGTTCGTAATCGCTTCCCTAATATAATCCCTGAACGGGCGGAATGCAATCCTGTCATACACAAAAACAGAAGCGGACACGTGATGCCGGAGAAATACAGCCTGAACGCACAATACAGAAGGTGTGCTACTGCAAGAAAATATGCTTATGAAATATAGTACATGGAATACAGATAAGATCACAAGTGTGACGAATGCGTATATTCTGTATAGCACACAACAAAGAAACCTCGACACGGCGCAGCACAACGAAGCGGGGTGTATCATACACAGAGTACAGATAAGACGCATAACGTGCATGATGCGGGTCAGCTTCATCAGGTGAGCATGAACAGATGATGTACATGCGACACATCATACACAAGAAACATATTATACACACTATATGTATATAATGCTGCTTTGAACCACGTGCTCTTCCGTCATGGAGGGAACGGACGTCTCTTCTCTGTCCTGTGCAGTTTTTGCTGTATCGTGCATCATGAACACGGCCACTGTATAATACAGATGAGAAATGTCATACATACGCTGCAGAAGAACAGATGTATGCAAGACAATACAGCAAGAATGTGTAGTGTGCTATATACATATAGGCACCATAGTATGTTACATCCGCTCGGAAAGCCCGTCTTCGCTCCAATAAGACGCATCCAGTCTTTCCCGGCAATGTGGCGAGATCATCAGGATGTTCGTATCGTCACAGCTGAGATGGCGTTTCTGCGTCATCTGCGAAAGCCTTCTTCAGGCTTCAGAATCTGGGTGGCCTCCGATCACCCTGAGGATTACGGAGTGACGTCACTCCCCTATCAGTCGCCTGACAGGACATGTGCATTGAGCCAGTCAAAGAGGTTGTCAAACCCAAGTGCGGTGTACTCCCCTCCCCGCTCACGGCCCGGCACGGCGGCCATGTTCTCAAAGATTTCATCCGGATCCTGAACACCGCGCACGAGATCGTGGAACACGGCGGACCAGACCGCGTGCTGGTACCCCTCAAACATGGACAGATGACAGTCCCGGGCATCTTCAAACACAAGATCCACAAAGGTTGGGATCACATACCTCTCGGGATCCACGACGGGATCATCCTGGGACTGGACAAACCAGATGCTCTGGCTGGACAGCACTTCGATCAGGTCCTCCCTCCCGTCTGTATCCAGTGCCTCGCAGACAGGGAAGGCGGCAGCAAAGACCCCCGGGTACTCGCACAGAAGGTGCATGGTCATGTAGCCGCCGTTGGAGCAGCCGCCGAGGTAGATCCTGCTTCGGTCTACGTCCGGGTGGTTTTCAAGATAGTCCTGTATGGCATTCATGAGCGTCTCGGTGTACCGGGATCTCCCCTGCCCTTTTCCGTTCAGTCCGTCGCCTTCATCCATCCAGACGGTCTCACACTGGGGCAGCAGGACGTAGGCACCGGTGGAGCCATCCTGGGACGTGAAGTGCGACTGAATGTCCGCCTGCGCGAGGCGTGACACCTCGTTCCCGAGGACGGCCGCGTCCAGGTTTTTCCCGCCCTCACCTGCCCCGTGCAGGAAGATGATGAGCGGATTCGGTGCCCCGCCATGAAGCGCTTCCGGTGCGCTCGCAGCCATTCGGATCGTCTGTACTTCCTCCTGACCGGTCAGGGGATTCACCGATACCTCGGACCATGCATACCTTTCCGGAAAGAGATCATTTTCCGGACAGACAATCCTGCCCGCACAGTCCTCCTCCAGGGAAAGAGAGACTGTCTGGTCCCCGATCCTCAGGGTGCCCTGGAGGGAAACGGGACAGCTTTGGATCCATTCCTTCTGCCCGCCGCCCGACAGGGCGAACAGACAGGTGCCCATGAGGTTTCTGCCCGAAAGCCCAATCACAGCACAGTCCGATGCCCCGTTCACGGACAGGCCATGTGCATCCGAGAGAAAGACACTGCTCGCATCTCTTTCCTGCCCCATGATCTCAATGTGCAGATCGTCCAGTGCGATCCCGTCCGCTCTCTCCGGGAGATGCAGGATGAGGCCCGAGACGCCCGGGCCAAAACCATAGGGATGGACCAGAAGGGAGAGCGAGGGGGCAGCTTCGGATGGACTCCCGGCCGGGAGCAGGAGGACACATGCAAGCAGCAGGAAGCACAGAGACATAGCGATACGTTTCATGTTCTTCTCCTTTTGTGCAGGTTCAGGTGATATTGGAAGAAGAAACCCGGGAATCGCATGCATGCGGCTCCCGGGCTGATTCTTAAGCCTTTTTGGCTTCCTTTTTCTTTTTCCTGGCATTGTGGACGAAGGCCCACACACCCCAGAGCACGATCAGGACGCCGAGAAGAATATCGGCATACTGGAGATAGGTGCGCCACACGGGCGGATTGTAGCCGATGACCTCGGCATTCATGGCGTTGGAGTTGACGAAGGCGTAGAGCAGGTTCTTCACTGCATTGCCAAGGACCACTGCATCGCCGTTATCCGACGTGTCGGGATCCATCCACATGGAGGACGTGAGGGTCGCCAGATCCAGATCGCCGCCGGCATAATACATCTGCCTGGGGATCATGTACTGGGGAATGGTGTTGAAGTCGCAGATGACGAAGCCGCGGAAGCCCCATTCATTGCGCAGGATCTCAGTCAGCAGGCGATAGTCGCCGCCGGTCCAGCGGGTGCCGATACGGTTGAAGGAGGACATGATGGCCCGGGTCTCACCCTTCTTGACTGCGTACTCAAAGGGCTTGAGGTAGATCTCGCGCAGCGCCTGCTCGGTCAGCCAGCTCAGATCGCCGCCGATGGAGCGGTGTGTCTCCTGCTCGTTGGCCACAAAGTGCTTGACGGTCATGATTACGCCCATGCGCTGAGCCCCGCGGATCTCATGGGCAGCCATCATGCCGGAGATGAAGGGATCCTCGGAGAAGTATTCGGAGCAGCGTCCGCCGAAAGGCACACGGTGGATGTTGACACCGGGGGCATAGATGGAAGAGTAGGGCTGACCGGTGGCACGGTCGCCGAACACACCTTCCTCGCCCAGTGCTTCGCCCATCTCCTCCATCAGTTCCACGTTCCATGTGGAGGCCATGACGGGCTCAGACACATACTGGCAGGTGCCGTTGACCTGTTCCCTGTTCAGGAAGCAGGTGAAGCCTGCAGGGCCGTCGCCGTGGAGGGTGGCGGGCATGCCGATATTTTCAATGGGCAGGGTGTGATAGGCGCCGTTGTTGAGAAGCGCCAGCACTTCCTCCTCGCCGCATGCATCGATGATTTCCTCCCACCGGTCATCGTCATAGTCCACGATGGCCTGGTAGGTGCGCTCGGGGGTCTCATCGGGCAGAAGGTCACGGAGCCTGGAAACCACATCGGAACCGAACCAGGGGATGTACTCCGCCTCGTCGAAGTCGGTGGGATTGTTGTGCTCGGTGTCTTTGATCTGCTCGTAGAGTTCCTCCGTGCCCGCGTGCTCCTGCGCGCCCTGGGGCGTGGGCCAGGTGCCCTCCCAGTCAGCACGGCTGAGCTTCGTGGAGAGCTGCCAGTCGCTGTCGAGGACGCCTTCGCGGTCGGTGTAACGGTTTTCCACGGTCTCGCCCGTGACGGGATCCTCCTCATAGAGAATCTCATCTGAAAGGGTGAGGGTGATTTCGCTGACCGACTCATGGGCATTGCGGCTCACATACAGGGTATAGTCGCCATCTTCCAGCTCATATCCCGCGAAGCCGTTGCCGTTGACATCCGAATAGTCGTAGCTGGCGGCGGTATAGGGATCGAACTCCAGGGTGACGGTGTCCGTTTCGCCCGGGGCGAGGAGCTTTGTCTTGGCATAGGCGACCAGAACCTTGTGGGCCTTCTCAATGCCGCCCTCAGTGTAGGGCGCGGATGCATAGAGCTGCACGACGTCCTTGCCGGCCACACTCCCGGTGTTCGTGACATCGACTGCGATTGTCACGGGGACGTCCTGCTCGATCTCATAGGAGGAGGGCTCCTGCGTGTTCCAGTCAAAGGAGGTATAGCTCAGGCCGTAACCGAAGGGGTAGACCACGTTGGACCTGTACCAGTCCTCCCCATCGGTGTAGCCGCGGGTCTCATAGTAGCGGTAGCCGACGTAGATGCCTTCCTCATAGTCGACGGAATAGTAGAGTCCGCCGTCATACTTGTCGGTGCTGCTCTCGGTGGCACCGGTACCAAAGTTCATGAAGGCAGGGTTCTTCGTGAAGTCGCTGGCCCAGGTGTCCACGAGATGGCCGGAGGGGTTCACGGTGCCATTCAGGATATCGCCTACGGCCATGATGCCGTTGGAGCCGGTGAAGCCGATCCACAGGGCACCATCGATCTTATCTGCGAAGGGTGCATAGGAAGGATCGGTGAGGAAGGTGGCCTCAAAGGAGGAGGGGATATTGAACAGGACGATCACATGCTGAAAACCGGCATCGCACACGGCCGCCAGCAGATCACGCTCGTTCTGATCCAGCTCCAGATAGTGGCTGTCAGGGGAGACGGCACCCTCGGTCTTTCCCTGATAGCGGGGCAGGTCGAAGCCCTCGCCACCGATGCGGGTGATGACCACCAGTGCAGCGTCACTGTAGTCCTTATAGCTGTTTTTCACAGCGTCTGTGTACTTGTTCTGGGGTGTCTCAGCGGTGGAGATCATCTGATTGCCGCCGGAGTCCAGGTCTGAAGAGTTGGCTGCGCGGGCCGGTCCGGACTGGCTGTTGTTTTCATAGAACTTTTTCAGGGTATCGTTGGTCTTAAAGCCTGCTTCCGCGAGGGCAGCATAGAGGTCACGGTTGTTGGTGGTATCAAAGCCGCCGGAACCGGAGCCGCCGTAGGAGAGGTTCACACTGTTCTTGCCGAAGACGGAGATCTTGGCGCCTTTGGCGAGCGGGAGGGCGGCACCTTCATTTTTGAGGAGCACGAAGCCCTCCTGGGCCAGCTTCACGTTCACATCAAGTGCGTTTGCGAGCGCTTCGTCCTTGCTCTGGGCACGGGAAGCGGGATACATGGAGGCAATGGAGTCATCGTAGATAGGCCTCTGGCCGCCAAAGAATACGTCAAAGAAGCTGCCAAGATAATAGGGCGCATCCTTGTTGAGTGCGAGGTAGTTCACCACGCCGCCCACCAGGATCACGATGGCAGACACGATGGCCCATACCTTGACGGCGACGTTCTTATGCTTTTTTTTCGCTGGAGCTGCTGTCATGGTTTTGTCCTTCTTTACTTATTTTGAGAAAACAGGTTTACCAGGGTCTCATGAAGCGAAAGCGGGCGGGAATGGACCCGCCCGCAGCACATTACTTCTTGTAGTTGTCCAGTGCGGGTTCGCCGTAGTTTTCATCGAAGGTGACCACGCCGGTTGTTTCGATCTTCAGATAGTCTGCCAGAGGTGCATGAGCCAGCATCGTGGTGCCGGTGTAGGCATCGCTGTTGAGGGTCTCGAGCTTGATGACATTGGCACCCTTGCGCAGCTTCACGTTCTCTCCGACCACAAACACCTTGAAGGGAGCGGGATCGGCGGTGAAGGTCGACATATTCATGGCGGGCACGTCGGTGATGTCGATGGTGTCATAGGAGAGATACTCGCCGTTGACGCTCACGCCGTACTGGGCGGGGGTCAGGTGCAGCTCTTCCATCTCGGCGCTCAGGCTCACGGAAATCGTAGCGTCGTCCACGTCCTCATCGCAGGCCAGGTAGAAGTCTACGCTGTTGCCGAACTGATACATGTAGCCCACATACCGGTCGCCGCTGGCGCCCACATCGCTCTGGCCCATGATCATGCCCACCTCGTTGGCGGTGCCGGAGATGGCGGGGCCGGTCTTGCCGGTGAGGTTGGTGTCCTCGGCCTCAAAGATGTATTCCTGCATGCCGGAGACGGCCTTCTGCCAGGCAGCCTTCACGGTGGTGTCGCCGGTGATGGGGGAAGTGAAATCAAAGTCGGTGCCGTCCTCTGTCACCCACCTGTCGAAGGTGTAGCCGGTGCGGACAGGATCGGCAACGGGCTTTGCAACAGGCGTGCCAGTCTCCACGGGATAGGTGTAGCTGTTCAGCTTCACACCGTAGAAGTCATAGTCGAAAGTTACATGGGCATATTCTGCGCCGTCGCGGGTCCACAGAGCGTAGAGGGTCACATCCTCGGAGATGCCGGTCTTGAAATCCCACTGTGCAGTGAAGTCGGGATCCACGTACCAGCCAAGGAGGGTGTAGCCGTCCCGGGTGTAGGCCTTGTTTTCGGCCTTTTCGCCCTTCACGGTTTCCACCTGCTCAGGGGCGGGAGCGCCGTCATAGTTCTGGTCATAGGTGACGGAGAAGGAGTTGTTGGCCACGCTCACGGAGAAGCGGACATTCTTGCCGCCCACCTTCATCTGCACGGTCTTGGTGCCGCTGGCCTTGAGACCGGGCTCCTTGACAGTGATGCTTTCTGCAGTCATGGGGATCTCATCGGTGGTGCCGTCGGTATAGGTCACCAGGATGGTGCCACCCTCGAGGGTAAATTCTTCGCCGATTACATAGGCGGTTTTGGTGGGCAGCTGGCCCACATCGGCCTTGCTGACCTTCTTGGAGGCATCCAGGTCGTCTGCTGCCAGGGCAGTTACGCACAGGCACAGCATGAGAACCAGGGCCAGAATCGCAGACAGTTTCTTCATGATCATGATCTCCTTTTTCAAGCGTTCATGGAATCAATGGGATGTGAAAAAGAATGAAACCTTCGGGACTGCGCATGCGCAGCCTTCCCCACAGGGCGCGGCGGCAGAAAGCCGGAAAGGGAGGAAGTCCTCCCCTTCCCTCTCCGCCCCTCCGTGCCCTGGGAGGAAGGGGCCGCCCTTTCGGGCAGCCGCCTCAGAAGTTTATGACATTATTCGACCACGATGTCGAAGGACTGGGACACGGGCATCTCATACTGGGGCATGAGCCAGATGCCGGCCAGAGCCATACACACAGGCACGTTCTCGGTCACGGTGACCGTGTAGGTGCCGGCGGCAGCGGGTGTACCGGAGATCTTCAGACCCGTGACGACCTCAATGGGCTTGTTGGTGCGAAGACCATAGGCGGTACCGGTCAGCACTTCGAAGGTCAGCCCCTCCGGCAGCTCGCCGTCCAGGGTGTAGTTCAATTCGTGCTTCTCTTCCGCTTCCTCGATGGCGATGGTGGTGCCGTCGGCGTGGGTCTTCTCCTCATTGCGCAGGTACAGGGAACCGTTCTTTCCGTAGAAGTTGGTCACCTGAGAGGGCATGAAGCCGGTGCCCCACATGGCCTGATAGGCATAGGGCAGGGAGTCGATCACAAGGGAGGCTTCCTCGCCGGTCTTCAGGCTGATGGCGGGATTGTGCTCGCTGTCGCCGGAGACGAGATCGCCGTTGACCTGGAAGGGGCTGACGACGTTCACGGTAAGCTTCACGTTCTCCACATTGATATATCCGTCGCAGGCCATGTTCACCACGAACTCATAGGTGCCCTGGGCCGGATAGTCGCCGTAGATGTTGTTGTCAGCAAACCAGCCCTGCTGATAGCCTTCGTCACCGGGCTGCAGCTGTCCGAGGACGGGGCGGTCATAGCTGACCACGAAACCGGACACGCTCAGGCCGAGGGGCAGTTCCTGACCTTCCGCCAGGGTCACGGTGAAGTCGGAGGTGTCTTCGCACTCGATCTGGGCGCTGTTGGCGGTGCCATAGTAGACGCTGGCGGTCAGATCATAGGAGGTGGCGAAGTTCTTATACTTGTTGGAGTTCACGAAGGACTGCAGAAGCCTCTGGCAGCTCTTGCGCAGATTGTAATAATGGGTGGTGGACAGGAAGGTGCCGTCGCCGTCCTCGGTGGGCACGGCCACGCAGCCCTTGCCGTCGCGGGCGGTGGCATCCCATTCACCGCGGGTCAGGGTGTTCTTGTGGGAGTTGTCATTGCTCATGATGACGTCGTCGCCGGCGCGCATCATCAGGTCGATGGAGGAGAAGTCCTTGGCCCATGCGTCGTTGATGGTGGAACCGGTGAAGCCCCACTCGCCGCGAAGCACATCCTCGTGCACGGCCCAGTTGTTGCTGTTGACGGTGTAGCCCAGACGGTTGAAGGAGGTCATCATACCGGTGGTATGACCATACTTCACCATGGCCTCGAAGGACTTCATGTAGATCTCACGGAAGACCTGCTCGGTAGCAAAGGTGCACACGCCGCCGAAGTCGGCACGGTTATGCTCCTGGACGTTGGCGAACATATGCTTGGCATAGGCGCCCACGCCCTTGCTCTGCACGCCGTCCACGACGAGGGCAGCCATGGTCGCGGTCAGGCAGGGATCCTCAGAGTAGTACTCGAAGACACGGCCGTTGAAGGGGCTGCGGTGGATGTTGGTACCGGGGCCGCGCCATGCAACAGAACCGTTGAAGAGGGCCTGGTTGCCATAGAGCTTGCCCTGCTCGCGCACGAGTTCCTTGTTCCAGGTGGCCGCCGCGATGGGGCTGGTCTGCCAGCAGGTGCCGCCGAACTGCACAGGGCCGTCGGAACCGCCCTCGCCGCCCAGGATGAGGTCGATCATCTCTTCCCAGGTGAGGCTGTTCATGTAGGAATCCCACATCTGGCTGATTTCGTCAGTGGCAGCGGTGGCAATGCCGTCCACCACGGTGGGTTCGGTGTACACTTTGCCGGAAAGGTCAGCGAGGGTCACGGTGGTGGGCACGCCCTGGGTCCATCCTTCGGGCACTTCCTCCACGTACCAGGGCTGGCCGGGTTCGTCGTTGTAGGGATAGTAGGTTTCCTCACCCATCAGGCGGCTGTATTCCCAGTCAGCCAGCACGCGCTCCTCAGCGGTCTGAGCCTTGGGCTGTTCGAGACCGTTGGCACGGGTGATCATGTTGTCCAGGAGGTCATCGCGGGTGATTTCGAACTCATAGACGTCGTCATTGAACACGGGCACGACTTCGGCACCGGTGACAATGTCGGTCCTGGAGAGGATGTCTTCCGCGATCGTGAAGGTTTCTGCAAGAACGCACTCATGGCTGTTGCGGCGGGCGGAGATGACATAGTCGCCATGCTCGAGCTCGTAGCCATAGAATTCGTTCTCGTTGGCATCATTCCAGTCGAAGGATGCCATATCCTGAGCGGTGAACTGGATGCAGACAGTATCAGACTCGCCGGGATTGAGCATTTTGGTCTTTTCAAAGCCTACCAGCACCACAGAGGCCTTTTCGATGCCGCCCTTGTAGTAGGGGGTGGTGGCATAAAGCTGCACAACGTCCTTGCCGGGCACGCTGCCGGTGTTGGTTACCTTGACCTGGAAAGAAAGCACCTGGTTGGGGGCCGTGATGGTCTTGTCAGAGGTGTTCACCAGTTCCCAGTCGAAGGTGGTGTAAGACAGACCGTGGCCGAAAGGATAGAGGACAGCGTCCTGGTACCAGGCTTCTCCGGAGCCTGCTTCCTCAGCATTCATGTCGTCGGCCTTGGTCTCATAGTAGCGATATCCGTAGTAGATGCCCTCGCGGAATTCCACGGCGGAGAACACGGTATCGCTGCCGTCGGGAGCAGTCAGCCAGGAGGACATCCGGTTGCCTTCCTCGTCCTTGTTCTGGCTCATGTCGCCGAAGTTGGTCCAGGTGGGATCGTTCTTGAAGTTGGCATACCACAGATCCGGGGTGTGACCGGAGGGATTGACCTTGCCGGTGAGGATCTCAGCGGCTGCCTTGGTGCCCTGATCGCCCACGCCGCCAACCCACAGGATGGCGTCCACGCCGTACTCGGTGTCCACGGGTGCGTTCAGTTCAGGGATCTCCATGATCATGGAGGAGTTGATGACCACGATGACCTTCTTGAAGTTGGCCTTGGCCATCCGGATCACTTCGTGCTCGTTGTCATCCAGCTGCAGATAGTGATCGTCGGGATTGCTGTGGCCTTCCACATTGTTGGTCTTGGTATCCATGTTCTCACGGCCGAAGCGGCTGATGAACACGATGGCTGCATCGTCATAGGCGGCGAAGGTGGAGGTGACGGACTTGCTGTAGTAGCTCATGTCGGGCTCCAGCAGCTTGCCGGAATCGTTGGTGTCGTTCTGGCCGCCCAGCACCTGGAACAGGTTCTCATAGAGGGAGCGGGTCTTGGGGTTCACATGGAAGCCTTCGCTCTCAAAGCCTTCGAACCAGTTCATCTTGTAGCTGGTGCCGGAGGCTGCGCCGGAGCCGCCGCCGGAGCGGACAAAGTCCACGCTGGCAAGGCCCAGGAAGGTTACGTCGCGCTCGGTGGGATCCAGGGGCAGCGCGCCGTTTTCATTCTTGAGCAGCACCTGGCCTTCTTCCGTCATCTGCAGGTGAAGACGGTTGCCGGCCTCAAGGGCTTCCTCTTTGGTGGAGTAGTCGGTGTAGAAATGGCCCTGAGCGGCCAGATCGCCCGACACAGTACCGGTGGCTTCCACATAGGTGGTGGGCAGCGGCTCCGCGATGGCGGAAACGCAGGACACAACCATGCAGAGGGCCACGATCAGAGACAACAGTTTCTTCATCATGGTGTTCTCTCCTTCTGGATGTAGTATGGGGTAGGTTTGGAATATGATGAGGAATCTATTTCATCCCGCCCGCATGGGGCGGAGAATGAACAAAGTGGTTATGCAAGCTCGAAGGAATAAAAGTTCATGGCGCCTGCCCCGGAAAAGCGGAAGTACAGCGCATGGACTCCCCTCTCTATCTTCAGATGGCTGCTTGCATAGATTTTTGATCCTGAGGATCTGACGGGAATCCTGGAAGAGACGGACTGGAAATCCGGCTCGGAGGAGACCTCCACGGCGCCGTCGCAGGGACCGCTGATACACACCCGCAGGCTGTGGGCCTCCTGAATATCAAAGTATTTGAATCCGGCCACGGCACCGTCTTTCATGTTGGCAATATACTGTGTGGCGCTGTGGTCATCGTCCTTTTTATCCTGGGTGAAGTAGGGATGCGCTTTTTTGTCAAACTTCCGGTCATAGCGTGCAACGCCGCTTCGGCTCCAGAGATTGCACGCGATGCGGGCGGGGTAGATGCCGATGCCGTGCAACGGCCCGCCGTTGAGACCGCAGGAGGTGACCTCAGATTGGCAGAAACTCCCGTCCTCCCGGCGTCTCAGCTTTTCTGCGCAGGCCTGGCGGGAGTAGGAATGCTGGTTTGTCTGCCGGTGGTAGAAGATGTACCAGTCATCGCCGAGCTTTGCCATGCCGCCGTGAGTGTTCCCCAGGTAGTTCCTCCCCTGTCTCTCATCCGTGTTTCCGTCAAGGAAGAGATCTCCGAGGTCCACCAGCGTTCCGCCGAAACGGAAGTCTCCGTCCGGACGGTCACTCTGGGCATAGCAGAGCTCGTGATTACATGAGCCTGAATACACAAAGATGTATTTTCCGTCGATCTTTCGGATGGAGGAGGCTTCAAAGAACTCGTGGTCCAGAAACTCGTCTGGTGCGCCGTTCCCTTTGCGCGGGAAGAGAAGCGTTGGCTCCTGAATGATGGTCATCATGTCGGAGGCGAGTTCCATCACGACCCCGCCACTGTTTTTCAGGGAATGGAAGCGGCTCAGGATGGCAGGCACCTTAGTGGCAAAGCCGGAGTAGAGCCAGACTCTGCCGTCCTCATCGTGCAGGACGCCCGGATCAAACGGAAACTCGTCTCCCCTGCGGGAACCGAACTTCCGTCCCTGCCTGTCATGCACGTGCCCCAGAAACTCGTAACGGCCGTCCGGTTTGTCGCATACAGCAACCCCGATGGCACCCATGAAGTCAAAGGCATAATAGAGGTAGTAGCGACCGTCAGGGCCCTGCTGGACATCCGGTGCGAAGAGAAGACGCAGGCCTGTGAGGTTCATGGGATCCTGTTTTTTGGAGAAGATGACGCCGGAGCAGGTCCAGTCACTGAGGTCGCTGAGCGGTGCGGACCAGCAGACGTAATCGTTCATGCAGAAGATCGGGGCACCGAAGCGGTCATGGGAACCGTAGACATAGACCCTGTCCCCAAACACATGGGGCTCGCCGTCCGGGATGTATTCCCACTGGGGCAGATAGGGATTGAAAACCTGCATCCTCTCACCACCTCTTTATCTGAAATGGTTACATTCAGTATATTTTTGGCGAAATCAAATACAAGATGGCGCAACTTTTCCTGTCGGTTTCGCAACTTTTTTTGCACTTTTCCTGTATTTTTCGGCCCTTTTAACACACAAAAAAGCCCCGCCAGGCTGGCGGGGCAGACGGAACAGAATATGCTCATGAAGGGATGGGGAGCATGATGGACAGCTTGAAAATGCCGCCGTCGCTCTCCAGCTGGATATCGCCTTCATAGCGCTCGGTGAGCATGCGGATGCTCTGCATCCCGAAACCGTGATAGGCTCTGTCCTCCTTGCTGGTCACGGGAAGACCATCGTCAAAGCGGATCTCGCCCTCAAAGAAATTCTCCTCCTCAATGATCAGGCATCCGGCACGGTTACGCACGCTCAGGGAAATGAGCCGCCGCTCAGGGTCCGCGATCCGGCTGACAGCGTCGATAGCGTTGTCCATGATGTTTCCGAACAGGGCATAGACATCTTCGTCCTGAAGGAAGGACAGGTGCCGTCCGTCTGCGATGCAGGAGAAGGTGATGTTCTTCTGAAGGCAGGCAAGAGACTTGTTGGAGAGCACCACGTCAAGGGCTGTGTTCTCCGAACGGATGGAGGTGTCGTAGATGTTGACCAGCTGGCCGATTTCCCTCAGCTCTTTCCGGTAGCCCTTCTCCCCAAGGGCGTCGATCTGATGGCGGATGTCGTGGCACTTGATGTTGATGGCATCGTGGATGGCCTTGTCCTGCTCAAAGCGGGCCTGCTCACTGTGCAGGAGCTGATCGGCTATATCCGCCCGGATCCTGGCATCCGATTCTCTGAGATGACACATGCTCACGAGCAGGACCAGGAAGGAACAGATCGCAGAATAGAGGTTGGTCAGATTGAGCATCCCAAGACTGTCTGCGATGGGAAATTCATATCGCACAAGATCCAGCACGATGCTCACGCCTACCACGGCGACGGCGATCAGCAGCAGCAGCCTGCTGTCCAGGCGATCAAACTGGTTGAAGCGCTTGTACTTTTTGTTCCACACGGCAAGGTAGCCATAGAGGGTCAGGGCCAGGATGAGGACAAGGGAAAGAAGCAGGCGGTCGAGGAGCAGAGGAAGAGAGAAATTATATCTCAGATATTCCCAGCATCTCTCGCACAGGTGCTGAATACTGTAAGCGACTGTGCCCGCAAACATGGCGGTAAAGAAGTCAACCCGGGCATAAAAGAGAACGGCGAGAATGTTCAGAACAAACACACCGATGTATTTCCACAGAGCGCTTATCATGATTTCGCGGGAAGTCATGAACACAAAATCCGGGGTGAAGACCGACATCCAGATACTGATGATACAAAAAGATAGAGACAGGCGCAGCCCCCAGAGGGACCGTTTCTCCATCTGGCTGATGACAAGAAAGCTTCCGGCCATGATAGACAGTAGAATATGGAAGTCATCCTGAAAGTATGTGAGCAAAAGACCTGGTAAACTGGCAAGCATATATGTGTCCCTCCTCAGATGCGCAGGCCGTAGCGGTGAAACTCGGCCATGAAGTCTTTTTTGCGCATCCGGCTGATGTCAAATTCGCGCCCGTCAAGGACCGCAGTGTTTCCCCGGATCTGCTGGATGTGCCGGAGGTTGACGATGGTCTGGTTGTTCAGCCGAAAAAAGCCCTTTTCCGGCAGCAGCTTCTCCACGTCCTTGAGCGTTCCGTATCCTTTGATGGTCTCGCGGGCTGTCTTATAGTGCAGATGGTGCTCAAAGACTTCGATATAGAACAGTTCCTCTGCCTTTACCCGATAACGCTCCGTGCCGGAGGCAATCAGGATCTCCTCCTCGTCCTCCTTAGGGTGGCAGCGCCGGAGAGCTCTCTGGAATTTCAGCTCCAGGGCCGGGTAGGTGAGTGGCTTGAGAATATAGTCCAGGGCGTCCACCTCATAGCCCTGCACTGCATACTGGGCGAGGGAAGTAAGAAAAATGAGGATGACTTTATCGTCCTTCTCGCGCAGTTTGTGCGCTGCCTTCATTCCGTCCATGCCGCCCATGCGGATGTCCATGAAGACGATGTCATACTGGTACTGGAAGCTGTCCAGAAATTCTTCGGCACTTCTGTGCCAGGAAGTCTGCATTTTTACATCCTTCTCCGCACCATAGCGATCAAGGCATGTCTGCAGGCGATGGCTGTCCTGTTCCGAGTCCTCTACAATGGCAATTCGAACCATGGCTTTGCCCTCCATTGTCCATTCGCCGTTTGATGATGTGACTGATTGTATCAGTCAGAATCTGTTCATGCAACGATTTACATTCAGGAGGAAGTCTGAATGTTGAAGGCAACATGGATGCAATACTTCTTATTGCCTGCGTGCCAGTGAACATGTTGAAATGCCATTTCTTTTCGCAACCGGACCTGATTTTCCTGCATATAAAGGCTTGTGTATGAAGTGTATAATGTATACTAACTGTATAAAACACACACAACACACAATATACGAATCACACATGCGTGCATGATCTAGAAAGAATAGGGCGCCTCTTATTATGAATCAGATGTACAATACAGATAGTACACTAAAAGCACATGTGCAATACAATACATTCTATATGCTCATCTCTGAACCTGTTTGACGATAAGTCTTCGGAAAGAAAGCGTGCATACTGGCTTTTCATTGATTAGGTATCTTTTTAGCAATGCATATCCTGTGCATATTGCGCTTGATATGGGCAATACAGAATATACAGCAAGAATAATATAACCGTATTAAGTGCATAAAGAAGAATATACAGTTAATACAGCAAATAAAGACAGCGCAGATAATATGCTGCGTCAGTGGTCTAATGTGCTTCGAGCGATAGAATGATGCGGGTGATACATGTAAGCTGTATATTACTTATTATATGCTTAAGGTGTATTATGCGCATAATACAGCAGTTCAAAATTGCAGCCTGCCGCTACATTTCAGGCGGGCATGTGAACGGACTCCGTCATTATAGGAAACAAACCTCCGGCTAAGCCGGAGGTTTGGATTGTGGGATCAGTTGCTCAAATAGCGAATCAGACAACAGCCTCATATAAGAGTCTGTCTCCGATGTGTACCTGATGAAGTCCCGGTTGTTTGTTCTTATTAAAGCTGAAACTTAGCATATAGCCGACTTTCAGATCCCAATAGTCAAGGTATCCGGACAACTGTTTTTCCCCTTCGGCATTGTACCTTTCTCCGTGCCAGATTTTCATTTCAATAATATATCTTCTGCCTAAATAATGGATTATCAGGTCAGTTCTTCTGTAATCACGGAGTCGTTCTTCCACGCTGTACGTGCCTGTGCCGTTGATAATCCCGGACACATAGGTAATGAAGCGCTCTCTGCCTTCTTCTTCAATGAATTTCTCTGTGTTGTCTTTATGAATTCTATTGTGCTCTCTGACAAAGTGATCCATCATCTTCGGAACATCAAGCCAGCCATCATCATCTACAAAAGCTGATTTCATTCCGGCAGCGATTTGTTTCAAATCATTATTCTGGTCGCTTTCTCCAATAAAATGCGTGTACAATAGCATTTCAAACATTCGATTGGAAACGGTTACGGTGTTGTGGCTATTGCGTATAAAACCGTACATGAAGAGTTGCTGCTGATCTTCATCATAAGGCAACCAGGCAATGGATTCACCGCGGAGGAGCAAATGGCGAAGTTTATACTTTAGGTTCGGGTGGTTTGTCAGCTCGCCTGTTAGGGATTCAAAAAGTGGGTTACCTGTTTCTGACAGAATGAATTTTACTGCCTCATCAACTCCGTAAATTGTCCATGCTTTTTCCAGAGCAGTAAATGTGTTTGGCACCAGCTTCTGGTCGATCACCTCACAGATGCGGCTCACCAGATAAGGATACCCGTTTGTGTATTCATGAATCTGCCTTGCAATTTCTGCTGTATTGATTAAGAGATTATGATCCGCTTTGTATTCATCCAACATTCCCTGGATTCCTGTCTCATGGAGACTCATGTCGATGTCAAAATCTGCAGCAATATTCCATGGACTGTTGACCTTATGCTGGTCGTCATCACGAATTTTACTCTTCAGGTGTTTAACATCTGTCACTCCTGCTAAAATGACGGACTGAAAAGTTGGAATGTTTTCTGCATCTCTGCTGATGTACCCATCTCTCAGGAGAGCCAAAAAATCGAGAAAGACCTGATTATTTGTGGCACTGTCCACCTCATCGATAATCAGCACGATCGGTTTCTCTGATATTTCACACCATTCTCCAAGCGTGAGAAACAGTTCATCCATTTTGGCTTTTTCATCTTTTCGGCTCAGATAGTCCTCAAACTGGTTTCTGATCTGTTCCGGGATTGACCGGTATAAGGTGGGATTTCTTTTGAACAATCTGCAAAATGACTTTACAAAAGACTGTTCTGTTTTGAAATTTTCCTCTGTTACTCTGGCAAAACTCAAGTTCAAAACGATATATTCGTTTGTCAAAACTCTTTGAAGGGCTGTGAGTGTGGTCGTCTTTCCGTATTGTCTCGGCCGGTTGATGGTAAAATACTTTCCTCCATCAACAAGTTTTTTGATCTCCATGACCCGCTCGGAGAGATCAACCATATAATGCTTTTCGGGTATGCATACTGCTGCAGTATTGAATGATTTCATGCTTCTCTCTCTTTAAGGATCTCCTTGTGCCTCTTAAGTCATATGATGCAGGCCAGCCTTTATATGTGTCTTAGCCCTGATACACTTATTATAGAAATTACATTAAAACAGTCAATCATTATGTCTTACGTCTGTGGTGTCTGTGGTGAATGTGAACTGAGATGATACTCCAGTACACGTTCGCTTCGTGCACCGTTGAACACAATATGGATGATGGACAGATATGCGGGGGAGAGATTGTGTTGGCGTTTTCGCAATGAGATGTATCGGTACTGTCCGCCCATATTATGAAGAGATGTCGAATTGGTTTTGAAAAGAAGCTTTCTATAACAACCACACCAAGGATGGATTGCCCCCGTTTCATCCGGATAAACTCTTGTACATTGTGAACAGTCAGCACACCGAAAAAGGGGAAGGATACATATGGAGAAGATCAGAAGTAACTGATGCTGGTATGACAGACGGATTCTGCTGATGTGTGCATGAGACACATGATGCGGGCTGTACACACAACACACAGCAGTAACACTATACACGTAATACAGAAAAAATGTATCTGATGTATATCTATGTAGGCCGGCGCGAAGAAGAAATATGAACTTCCTCTTATAACGAGACTGGTGTAATATACAGACAATACAGCAAGAATGTATATGCAACACAATGACTTAGGTGGGTACTCAATGCTATTTCTGGAGTCTGGCTGATGACAGAACTGCCGGATGGTCGAATGCTTTCTTTCCATAGGAAGCAGAGCGCTTTTGAAATACAGGTATGACGCATGCTATGTATAATGTTTTAAATACAGAACATACAGCAGATTCCTGGAACCGTACACTGTATAGAACGCAGCTGGAAGAGAATACAGAAGATACAGCAAACAGAGGTTGCCGAGTAAATAGCTGTGAAAGCAGTTGAAATCCGACGTGCATAGAACAATGGTTTCAATCATCCAACAATGCCTGATATTTACAATACATAGAAGAAAGTATGTATACAACACATCATACGCATTATACACAATAAGTACATGTGAAGTAATTCTCACGTTGGTGGACGTGGTCAATAAGGGAACCATAAAACAGGCAACATAGATAGGCTGCATATGAAATATCACACATATAATATGCTTCGACTGTATAATACAGATGCAACAGTGGAGAGGATTAGGCGGCTTTTCCTGCTGCCTTATGCAGAGACTGTTGTATCTGCATTGTACAGATGATATGTTGGCTCTTTCCTCTCGATAGAGTCAAAATAAAGATGTGCATAATACAGATGAGATGTATAAGACGCATTATGCATATGACGTCCGTCCGCACAGGAATCAAGGTGGAAACTCGTTCACGTTCCCGACAGAAAGCAAAAGAATATCTGTACAATACACAGCATACAGGTATCGAATGGTGCAATCCAAGGGGAAAGAAATATCGGCGAATCGATCGGAAACATGCATCAGGATCAGGTAAGAAGGGCCGTGAAATCCAGAAAGAAATGGATCGAGAACACAGGATGTAAAATACAGAAGATACACACTTAATGCACAATAAAGCGCATGAGCCAGATACAGCACAGGTTTTTGAAAATACAGATCAAGCACAGACGCATGGCAGGAAACAGGGGAGAGGTGCAAGAATTGAGATCTGTCTTGTTCAAGACGCCATCCGGAATTCACCGAAGTTACTGGGGGTATCTTCACTGTGTCCATGCAACTTGTCTTTCAGCAGATTATCGTGATCCTGCTCTATGTCGTGGTCGGCTATGTGTCGGGGAAAATCAGGCTTATACAGGAGTCGGACAGAAAGTACCTGACGCGCCTGTGTTCTACGCTGATTCTCCCCTTTACCATCCTGTCCGCGTCCTCGCAGCATGTGGACAGAACCACACTGCAGAGTCTCCTGATGTCTACCGTCCTCATGTTCTGCCTGTTTGGCGGGACGACACTGCTGTCACTTATCTACCATAAGATCAGGAAAAGCAGCATGGCATACAGGGCAGCAACCACGGGACTGGTAACCTATCCGAACTGTACCTTCCTCGGGCTTCCGCTCTGTACGGCCCTGTTTGGCGAGATGGCGATTCTCTACAATGCGGGTGCCATGATTGTCTTCAACGTCCTGTTCTTTACGGTCCAGTATGGTCTGTTCACTGCTGAGAACAAGGCAAAGAGCATTGGTGCCATCCTGAAAAACCTGCTGACACCGTCCATCGTCAGCACTGTCATTCTGATCCTCATGCTGTTTATGGGCCTGCATTTCCCGCTTCCTGTGCAGACCGTCGTATCCAGCATCGGCAGCATGATCTCTCCCCTTTCCCTGATCATCATCGGTGTCATGCTCTCAGAGCATCCCCTCATGGATGTGATCCGGGAAAAGCAGGGATACGTGATCACCTTCATCCGAAATCTCCTGGTCCCGGCGCTCGCGGCCCTGGCGCTCTCCCTCCTGCCGATGGACCCGTCTGCAAAGCTCTGCGTTCTCGTGTATATCTCCTGCCCATGCGCGACGCTGACAGCGATCTATGCGATTCAGTGCGGGAAAGAGGCGGAGCTGTGTGCCAGGACCGTGCTTCTCTCCACGCTTCTGTTCTCAGGCACCCTGCCCCTCATGATCTCCTTTGGACAGCTTCTTTTCTGTTGATTTTCCCGCAGGCTCTGCATTTCCTTCAGGGCCTGTTTTTCTTCGGTTTACAAGACTGGGACAATCCCATATAATCTACACCAATCAGACATGACATATGCATATACCCGGGATACCGAGAGCAAGGAGGAAACACCATGGCACAGTCGTACAACATCTGTCTGGACGTGGGTGGCACGAAGGTACTGGGTGCCATCTTCGATGAGAACCGTGAGATCATCTACCGTCTCAAGAAAAAGACCACAGAGGGCGGCAGCAGCACGGAAAACATCGAGCAGGTCATCATCTCGGTGGTGGAGGAGATGATCGACAAATCCGGGATCAAAAAGAGCAAGATCCATGCGGTGGCAAGCTGCGCCCCCGGTGTGATCGATCAGGAGAACGGGATCGTCCTGTTCACACCGAACCTCCCCATGCGCGACTATGACATCCGTACGCCCATGGAGAAGCGCTTCGGTGTGCCCTTCTATATCGGCAACGATGTGAACCTGGGTGTGCTGGGCGAGTACCGCTTCGGTGCAGCCAAAGGCTATAAAAATGTCGTGGGCTTCTTTGTGGGCACCGGCATGGGCGGTGGCCTCATCCTGGACGGCAGGCTCTTTACCGGCAACAAGTTCAAGGCGGCTGAATACGGTCACATGATCCTGGATCCGGAAGGGCCCCTGTGCGGCTGCGGCCAGAGAGGCTGCCTGGAGGCGTTCTCCAGCAAGAAGGGCATGAGTGCCTATATCCGCCAGCAGGCATCGAGAGGACGGAAGAGCATGCTGGCAGATCAGGTGACGGATGGCGTCTTCCGCAGCAAGTTCCTGAAGCAGGCAATTGCAGAAAAAGATCCGGTCACCATGGAGGCTGTGGATCGCGCCTGCCATTATCTGGCTGTGGCCACGGGCAACATGATCAATACCATCTCGCCGGATGTGGTGGTCTATGGCGGCGGCGTCATGGAGGCCGTGGGCGACCTGTTCCTTAAGAAGATCCTTGCAGAGGTGGACCGCTACTGCATGCCCACCATCCGCTCGACCGTCGAACTGAAGGTCGCCTCCCTCGGCGATGATTCCGTCCTCTACGGCGATCTTGCCATGATTGAGGACAGTGACAAGTAAAAAACACATGCAAAAGACCGGGAGCGTTTCCACACTCCCGGCCTTTTCCTCAGTAGCAGACCTTGATGGTCCGAATCCTGAAGGGGGTGAACTCGATGGATGCCTTCGGGTCCAGTTCCTGCTGTTCCTCCTCCAGCATGTTGCATTCATACAGGCCCTGCACAGGATGCGAGAAGGTGAGGTGCACCTGCTCATATCCGCCCATGGCCTCATAGAGGCGGAGAATGTACGCCTTCTGCGTGTCCTCACAGGGCTTCACGGTCTCGATGATGACCCTGGAAGAATCCAGTTTGACAAGGCTGGGTGCCGCGCTCCCGCTGGGGTTGAACACGGGCAGAACATTGAAAGCGTAGGCACCGCGCACCACGTCCCCTGTGTGGAACCCGTCCGCGTGGGGATAGATGGCGTAGCGCGTCTCGTGCAGGCCCTTGTCGCCATACTTGTCCGGACGACAGCCGCCCTTGTGCAGGCTCAGACGGAGGCTGCCCTCCAGCGCGGAGATGCCGTACTTGCTGTCGTTGAAGACGGCCAGGCCGCCGTTATCCTCGGAGAGGTCGGAATACTTGTGATTACAGACCTCAAATCTCGCCTTCTCCTGGGCATTGGAGCGGTGGTTGCTGCGGCGGATGTAGCCGAACTGGATTTCGTTTCGCACACCGTCTGCGTGCAGCGTGGTGTCGAAGGCGACCTTCAGGAAGCGGTGATCCTCCTGCCAGTCCATCAGGGTGTCAAAGGAGATGAGCGGGGAGAAGGCATCAAAGATCATGTCCTGCGTGATCTTCGAGTGTTCCCCGATAGCGTATGTGCTGCGGATGCGAAGCTGCACGGGACCGTCGGACACGACCTGGCGCGAGAGAAGCTTTTCGGCCGGACGGAACTTGTCCCCGGCATCAGCGTCCAGGTCCCAGTTGTCCCAGTCCGCGGGGATCTCCTCGCACATCATGAAGGTGTTGAAGGGAAGACCGCCCACCAGTTCACGCCCGCTTCTGCGGTCGATGAGGGAGGCGATGGCGCCGGTTTCATCGTCAAAGCAGATGGAGGCAAAGGGCGTTTCGAGCTCGTTTCCGTCAAGGCGGAAGGGGGAGGCATCGGCGGGTGCTTCGGAGGTACATTTGAGCGCCAGCCGCCCGTAAGCGGGGAGCGTCAGGCCGTGGACGGCAGTCCTGATCACGCCGTCCCTGTCTTCAAAGACCTGCGAGACGGCGCCATCGAGGCCATGGTATGCGCCCTCAATCTCAACGGTATCCGTGCGGTCAAAGGACAGGGGATTGAAGACGGTGGGCTGACCGCCATCCTCTGTCAGAGCACCCTCCAGGAGCTCACGGGCCTTCCAGATGGTTTCGCCCATGGTCCGGATTGCTTCCTCGTGGGCCGAATGAATGCAGGTGCCGGGCAGGAGGTCGTGGAACTGGTGGACCAGCAGCTGGTTCATGAGTGGCGCGACTGCATCCCCGCAGGCCGGCACACCGTCACGCACGGCGTTCTGAACCAGGGCTGCCTCCAGGTCGTGCAGGGCGATCTCACAGAAGCGGTTATTGTGCTTGATCGTGTGCTGATTGGTCAGCGTGCCGCGGTGCAGCTCGAGATACATTTCCCCTGCGTAGACTGTGGGCCGCACGGCGGTGCGCTCCAGGGTATTCATGAAGTCTGATACGGACATGTACTGACTCTTCGGGATGCCCTGAAGGTCCTGAAGCCTGCGGGCCATCTCCAGCATCTCAAACTCCGGACCGCCGCCACCGTCACCGCGCCCGAAGGAGAAGAGCCGCATGGGTGCGACCCGCTTTTCGCGGATGGGGTTGCTGCCGCTGGTCTCGTCCATGAAGGTCTTTGGCGTTGGACCCGCGTGGGTGCGGTTCAAGTGGGTGAGGACCTGCGTTCCGTCCATGCCCTGCCAGAGGAAGGTGGTCATGGGGAAAACGTTGGTGTCGTTCCAGGACATTTTCGTGGTCAGGAAGTATTTTATGCCGCAACCCTTCATGATCTGCGGGATCGCAAAGGAGTAACCGAAGGTGTCCGGGAGCCAGAAGCAGTCGGAGGTATAGCCGAAGTATTTTCTCGTGAAGCGCTGGCCCCAGAGGAACTGCCTGATCATGCTCTCCCCGCCCGTCACGTTGCAGTCGCACTCGACCCAGACACCGCCGTTTGGCTCATACCGTCCGGAGGCCACGGCCTTCTGAATCCGCTCAAACAGTTCCGGATAATCCCGCCGCAGCCAGTCGGTATGGAAGGCAGAGGACTGGATGAAGCGATACTCCGGGTACTCTTCCATCAGGTTCAGCTGATTGGCGTATGTCCTGGCGCACTTCTTTTCTGTCTCGGTCATGGGCCAGAGCCAGGCAGTGTCCATATGTGAGTGTCCGGTGAGCCCGAACCACGGCCCGTCCTCACCGTTATGCTTTTTGAGGACCTCCCGGAGGTATGGCCAGGCAGCGCGGATTCCCGCGCGGAACTCCTCCTCCGTGCAGCAGGCACGGTCGTAGTAGAGATGAAGGTGCGCCTCATACAGAGCGTTCTCCGCCTCGGCGCGCCGGAAAGAATCCATGTCCAGCGCATCCCGCAGCGACAGCACTGTCTTCAGGTCAAAGCAGAAGGCCATGAGCTCATCATCCCGGATGCAGACATCCGCCGCGCGCACGGGGTAGGTGTAGTCCTCCTGGGCCGTGTTTTCAAAAGGCGCGGTGCCCGGGACCTCATGGAAGGCATAGCATTCGAGGGCAAAATCGTATCTTTCCCCGGCCCTGGCTTTCGCGGTGAAGCGGTTGCACCAGTGGTTGCCGTGGGAGGACTCTACGTACTTGGCAGCATAGTTGGAATGAATGCGGCCGTTCACCCAGAGCGTGGCTTCATAGAAGCCTGTGTGGGGATAGAGGAAGAGGACTTTTCCGTCCAGCTCCGGGGGTACATCGAAGGACAGGCTGAACCAGCCGTATTTCCCTTCACCGCCCCATGTTTCGGGCACGGGACCGAAGGATGCGGGCGAGGGGATCGAGGACAGAGGCGTCAGGGTCTCAAAATACCCCTCCGCCTTCGCCTCACCGCACTTTACGAAGATCATCTCGTGCAGGGCATCGGCAAACCGCTCGAGCTTCCGTGCTGTCTGTATCATACCTCTGTCTGTCTGCATGATGTTATCCTTTCTGCGTATGATGTGAGTTTGCCTGATTCACATGTGTTTCACGTGAAACGGTTGTCATTGGCTGACACGGATGCCGTCACAGCACCTGAAAGACATCTGCTGCGGGCCCTGGAAGCTGGCGCTCTGTATCTCCACGTCCTGCACGGCGCAGCCCGGCTCCTCAAAGCCGGTGAGCTCGATGCCCGTGACCGGATGGTCTTCCTTCTCCCAGTAGTCACGTGCCCAGCAGCTGAAGTGATCACGAAGCAGCCGGATGCCGGAGAAGACCGGAGGATGTTCCGCACCCTCGCCGTCATC
>JAFUBA010000196.1 GCA_017460395.1 Clostridia bacterium
AAAACCTACGAGAGCATCCAGCGCCTTCACGGTGCCCTGAAAGGGATCTATCTCGGTCCGCTTCGCCTTCTTGCCGTCGAGCAGTTTGAACAGCTGAATCTGGATGACGTCCCCTGCTCGCTTGTCACCGGCGAGGAGCAGATCCTTGTTCCATCCAGCCGGGTCCAGTCCTCCACCGTGGAGATGGCAGACTTTGAGCGCACCTATGATGTAGCCGTCATCGACGAATGTCAGATGATCTGTGATTTCAACCGGGGCGGAGCCTGGACCTCCGCCATTCTCGGACTGTGTGCCATGGAGATTCACCTGTGCGCTTCCCCGGATGCTGAGCAGCTGCTGACCGCCCTTGTGCAGGATTGCGGAGATGGCCTTAGCATCGTGCGGCATGACCGGAAGGCACCGCTTCAGATGGATCCGGGCGGTTTCCATTTCCCGGAGAGTGTCAGCCCCGGCGATGCGCTGATCGTGTTTTCCAAGGCCAAGGTACACACCGTGGCAGCTGAGCTCAAGAGCATTGGCTGGAAGGTCTCCCTCATCTACGGTGCCCTTCCTCCGGACGTCCGACGGGATCAGGCAGAAAGCTTCCGACGGGGCGATACACAGGTCGTCGTCTCCACAGATGCCATCGCCATGGGTATGAACCTCCCCATCCGCCGGGTCATCTTTCTTGAGAGCCAGAAATATGACGGAGACATGATTCGTCCCCTGACCAATTCCGAGATCAAGCAGATTGCCGGGCGGGCAGGCCGCTACGGACAGTATGACGTAGGCTATGTCAACGCCTTCGGATTTAGACCGATGATCGCCCACGCACTTGCCACACCCCTCCTTCCGCTGACAGAGGCAGTCATGGATTTTCCGGAGTCGCTTCTGGGTCTGCCCATGTCCCTCACAGAGACACTGGATCAGTGGCTGAAGATGCAGGACCGAACGTTCTTTTCCAAGGCCTCTACCACCCGCATGGCCAACCTGGCCCGGATGATGGAAACCAGACAGACGGATAAGGAACTGCTGTATCGCTTCCTCTGCATTCCCTTTGACGAAACAGACCCCGACCTTCTTGGCTACTGGAAATCCATGTACCGGTCTGAGGCCGCCGGAGAGCATCTGGATCCCGGATTACTGCTTCCTGAACAGCGCGTACCGGAGGAATGTACGATATCCATGCTGGATTCGATGGAAGAGGAATACAGGCTGTGCGATCTGTGTTACAACTACACCCGAGTCTTTCTCGATCAGCGCTCTCTGCTCGATGAGATCCAGCGCCGCAAGGACCTCATCTCCCAGGGCATTATCCATATTCTGTCCACGCAGAAGCTGCCCCAGAAATCATGTAAGGCATGTGGCAAGACCCTGCCGTGGAACTGGCCGCACCGTCTGTGCGAACACTGCTATGAAAGCCACGAGACCTATGGAAGCAGAAGACGCAGATAAACATATTGCTTTCCGATTATATTGCTTTCCGATATATGAAAGAAGAGATCACCTTTGGGACGTGAAAAACCGGATAAGGTCATGCTGAAGACCATTTTCACCCTGGCCTGGCCCACAATGCTGGAACAGTTCATGCAGACGGCGGTCCAGTACATTGATACGGCCATGGTAGGCACGCTCGGTACTGCAGCCACGGCTGCCGTCGGCGCAACAAGCACGGTCAACTGGATGGTCGGGTCCACGGTCTCGGCAATTGGTGTCGGCTTTCTCGCCCTCATTTCCCAGGCATGGGGTGCAGGGCAAAAAGAGAGGGCACGCGCAGCCGCCGCCCAATCCGTGTCCGTCACCCTCCTGGTCGGACTGTTCATGACCTTTCTCACCACCCTCATCGCCCACCAGGTCCCCATCTGGATGCAGGTAGACCCTTCCATTCGTCAGATGGCAGGGAACTATTTCCTCATTCTGTATTCACCGATGCTGTTTCGGACATCCACGATCATCCTGGGCACCGTGCTGCGGGCGGCCGGCGATACCAAAAAGCCCATGCAGATCGGTATCCTGGTCAATGTCGTCAACATTGTACTGAATTTCTTTCTCATTTATCCCACACGGCAGCTCGGAACCATGACTGTCTATGGTGCCGGCCTGGGCGTTGAAGGTGCAGCCTGGGCATCTGCCGTCGCCTACGCCGTGGGCGGTGTGCTCATCTTCCTTGCCCTGTGGAGACATAAGGACATATCTCCCCGGGGACACACGCTGCGGCCAGACAGGGAGATCCTGCGCGGGTGCATGAAAGTGGCTATGCCCAATATGCTTCAGCGCTTTGGTACATCCTTCGGGTATGTGGTATTTGCCTCCATGATCAACACACTTGGCGGCACGGCCACTGCAGCACATACCATTGCAAACACCGTTGAGTCTGCCTTCTACATCCCCGGCTGGGGCATGCAGACAGCGGCTGCCACCCTGGCAGGCTATGCCTATGGCGCAAATGACAGGGAGCGCATCGGCCGCCTTGGCAGGACGTTCCTTCCCCTTGAAATTGCCCTCATGGTGATTTCCGGCGGTCTGCTCTTCTTTTTTGCCCCGCCTCTCGTATCACTGTTTTCCCAGGACCCGAACGTCATCCAGCTCGGGACCACTGTCCTGAAGATGGTCGCCGTTTCTGAACCGTTTTACGGTGTGCCCATCGTCGTGGAAGGCATGATGCAGGGCATGGGCCGCACCAGGCTCCCACTCATCTACAATCTGGCTGGCATGTGGCTGATCCGGATCCTTGGCACCTTCATCTGCACGCAGCTGCTTGGGTACGGCCTCATCTCCGCCTGGGCATGCATGATCGGCCACAATCTGCTTCTGTTTGTGCTCTTTGGTCTGACCTTTATCACAGGAAAATGGAACCCGCTCAGGGAGCGCATACGCGCATCCTGAAATCTAAAAAGAACCGGGAAAGCAACTGCTTTCCCGGTTCTTTTTATTTGAGATCACTCATGTCCAGCTGGGGCACCTCGGGCTCCTCATCCTGAACAGGTGCATCATCCGCCACATCCATCTGAGGGATCTCATCTGTCACATCCGTCGTCTGTTCGGGCTCGGAAG
>JAFUBA010000197.1 GCA_017460395.1 Clostridia bacterium
CGCATCGAAGCTTCTCTCCACCCTGGCATAGGTGTCAGAAAGGGTGATCGGGCGGCCCTGCTCATCGCGCCACGCCTCGCGGATCACCTGCCGCTTTTCGTCATAGGCGCGGATGATTTCCGCATACCCGCGCCTGGACCTTACCGGATGGCCTTCAGCGTCGAGGTAGGATTCTGAGAGGATGTTGCCGGCAGCATCCAGCTCTCTGTAGAGCTCGGCGTAACCGTCCGTGCTGTCTGTGGCAAATCCTTTTTCGTCAAAATAGGCTTCCCACGTGAGGAACCCGGGACCGTCAAAGGTCCGCGCGACGGACGCATAGCCGCCCTTCTGCTTTTGCGGCATTCCGTCGGCGCCGTAGAATGTCTCCCGCGTCAGGTTCCCGTCCGCATCATAGACATACTCTGATTTAGCGCAGGTTCCATCCGGAGAAATCAGCTTCCCCTGCTCGTCCATGTACTGGCGCGAGAGGATGCGTCCCTGCGGGTCCCAGGTGCTGATCACCATGGCATAGCCATCCCTGGATTTCACAAGGCGGGCATGCTCGTCATAATAGACTTCTATCCGGACATTCCCGTTTGCATCCAGGGACCGTTTCATATGGGCATAGCCGCCTGACTGGATGCAGGGCGTTCCGTCCACATCCATGTACCATTCTTCGGTCAGGATGCCGCCATGTGCATAGGCACGCCTGACAGAAGCATAGCCCTGAAGGCATTGCACGCTCTGCATGTCGGGGCCAAAATACGCTTCATAGGTGACATTGCCGTCATCGTCATAGGCCCGCTGCACAAAAGCGTAGGTGTCTCCAGCAGAAACCGGCCGGAGCGATTCATCATAGTAGCTCTCGAGGATCACGCGGCCGAGATCATCATGGATCTGGCGGAGCACTGCATAGCCCCGGTCCGTCATGACCCGCTCGCCATGAAGCCCGAGGAAGATCGTCTGCAGCATCTGCCCGTCGTCGCCGTTCACCCGGAAGAAGGCGGCATAGCCTCCGGAGATCAGGACAGGTTCACCGTCAGTGCCAAAATACTGCTCGCCCGCAAGAACGCCCGGGCGGTCCCAGGTCCTTGAAATACTGGCGTAGCCCTCCCGCAGGAGCACGGGTTTTCCGTCCGTCCCGAAGTATTCTTCCCGTTCAATATCGCCGCTGTCGCCGAGCAGGCGATGGACGGCAGCATAGCCCTTTGGACTGAGGGCCGGATGGGACAGCACATCGAAATACTCTTCCCGGACGACCTGATTACCTTCATACGCCCGCCGGGTTTCACAGATCCCGTCCGTGCCGGCCGTCCGCCTGCCCTGCGTGTCGAGGAGCTCCTCCAGAAGAACATTTCCGTGATCGTCGGTCTGGAAGCGAATCATGGCGTACCCGCCGGGCTGTGTCGTCACCTGAGCGAAAACATCATAGAACCTGATGGTATAGCTGTTTCTGGATGCGTGATACACCTTTTTCGTGTAGGGCATGAGGATCCGTCCGTCCCCGTCAAGATACATGGTGGAGACGATATCCCCATAGACGGAGTATTCCCGCTCAATCGCAGCATACCCGTTTCGAAGGACGGCCGGACTCCCGTCAAGGAGTCGGTAGGACAGTGAGGTCACATTGCCCTTTGCATCGTATGCATAGAGGATCGCGTGATAGCCCTCATCTGTCAGGACAGGCTCCCCTGAGAGATAGTAGGCGACGGATGTCTGACGCCCGTCTTCCCATGTCGCATGTACCTCATCGTACCCTTCTTCGAACACGAAGGGGTTCCCGTCCCCGTCAAAATAGCTGATGCGAAGATGATTGCCGTCATCATCGTTTTCATAGCTGACGGAGCTGTACCCTTCCTTCGAGGCAGCAGGGTGTCCCTCCGGATCCAGGTAGTATTCAGAGCTCATCCTTCCCTTTTTGTCATAGCGGTAAACGATCTTCTGGTACCCGTCCGTGCAGTTCACCTTCTGGGCCTTTGCATCGAGAAAGGCGGTGGACTGCAGGCGGTTGCTGTCATATTCGTTTTCAAGGACCGCATAGCCGAGGGAGGGCACGACCAGGTACTGGTCATGCTCGTCATAGTAGAACCTTCTTCTCAGAAGGCCGCCGGTAGTATAGTAGTTGTCCACCCGGGAATACCCTTTTGAGGTGGTGATCCGCTGACCGTTTTCCCCATAGTAGCGAAGGGATTCGATCTTCTGTTTTACCCCGAGGGTGGTCCAGAGCCCGCAGTACTCCCCTTCCACCCAGAAGGGGGTGTCGTCTGCGTTGTAGTAGAAGGTGAGCGTCGTGTCGGAATTCGGATGGGTGGTGACGGCGTATGCATAGCCGCCGGGGCCGGGAATCAGATCGCCGTTTTCATCAAACCAGGCTTCCTTTGCCAGCTTCCCGAAGGTGTATTCCATCTGCATGGACGCATAGCCAAGCTTCTGATGCTTCACCGGATGACCGAAGGGATCGAAGTAGGTGGTGCTGAGGGGATACCGTCCATAGTTTTCCACCACGGAGTAGGCATACCCGTCGGGGCCTGTCACATAATCCCCCTGAGCATCCAGGTAGGCATCCCCCGTGACCAGCGCGGAGGAAGGGTTATTCTGGGCATAGCGCGTCACATACGAGGCATAGACACCGGGCGTGGATACCAGGGTCCCGTCGGGTAAAAATCGCTCGGTCTTCACGTGATTGGTGGACGAGTAGCTCACGGTTTCAAGAGCGTAGCCCTCGGGGCCGGTGACCGGGCTTCCGTCTGTATCAAGGTATCTTGTCTCTGTGACAAGTCCGTCCCGGTTCAGTGTTACTTCCCGCACGGCATATCCGATTGAGGCATTCACGGGATTCCCGGAGGCATCCATGAAGGCCTGGCGGACCGGCTGTTTTCTGTTCCCGGAGTATTCATATTCTACGGAGGCGTAGCCGAGATCTTCGGCCAGAGCCGGTGCGCCGGAAGCGTCCACGTAGGTGAGTTTCAGAAGGCGCCCGTCCGTCTCGTATTCTTTGATCGTATCAAGTTCCGTGGATACTTCGCTGTACGCAGAGCCTGCAAGCAGACATACCAGCATCCATGCAAACAGCATCGTGACGCTCCATAAAGCGCGCTTCATGCATGCTCCCCTCCCTTCCCGGTGCAGATAGAAAAACTATTCAAACTGATAGAGCAGACCGTGCTCCAGGGCATATGCCTCCCCATAGGATCCTTCCGTCACCCGAAGGGTTACGAGGGTGCTGCCCTCGAAGGCATCCTCTGCGATCTCCCGCACGGTGGACGGGATAAAGACGGTCTGAAGGTTCCTGCACTCTGCAAACGCCCGCGATCCGATACTTTCGCACCCGCGGGGTACGTTGACGGATGAAACGGCGCTGCCGAGGAAGGCTTTCTCCTCAACGGCCAAGATGCTCCTGGGGAGATGCCCAACCTCATGCTGGCCGGGTGTCACCAGCAGCGCGTGGATCAGGCTTTCCCCGGGTTCTGCCGCGGGTGCCAGGGCCGTCACCTTCAGGCGCCACCAGCCGGGGGCCAGGGTATCCTCGAGAACTTGCACTTCACATTCGGAAGATCTCAGTTCCAAGGCCTGCCCGCCAAGGACAGGAGTCAGGGTCACGAGGTATGCCTCGGCGCCTTCGATCTCGTCCCAGGAAATGTCCAGCAGGCTGCTGGAGGAAATCGTGGATGGGTGCGTGACGGCCGGGGACGCAAGCTGTAGTTCAGGCTCCCCTGCCCTCACCGTAAAGGGCTCGGACCAGAAAGACCATGCGCCTTCCGAAAGCACGGCCAGTCGGAAGTGATGTTCACCTGCAGGCAGGGCGTCAAGCCATACCCTGCCGTCCTCCTCGCCCAGGAGCGTCACACGGCCGGGAGTATTTTCGTCGTATGCCTGCAGGAGAGCGGCAGAAGCATCCGTCGGAAACTCGAGCTCGACCCGTTCACCGAAGGATATGGAAAGATCCTGGAGGCTCCAGGGCTCAGCATCCGCCTCCTGCGGGAAAATGTCATAGGCAGCTTCCTGAAGGATGCTCTTCGCACTGCCATCGCCAAAGGCCTGTACCGAAACGGTATATGTGCCGCCCTCTGAGAAAAGGGGTGTTGGCAGAATGTAAGAACCTTCCTGGATATGCTGTGTATAGAGCACCTGCCCATCGCGTGTGAGCGTCAGCACCAGGTCCTCCGCCTGCTCCGCGGAGACGTCTATGGGTTCATAGATTTCTTCCGGGAACGTGACCTGCAGCTTAGCTGGGTCCTTGTCACCGTAGGAGCGAAGGGAGACGGGCTCAGACCAGCAGGACCAGGTACCGTCTGTCATTGCGCGCACGCGGAAGGATGCCTCGCCGCCAAAATCCATGGAGAGAGGCACCCGTGTCACATCACCTGTCGCGGCCATCTCATATGTGTCCCACCACGCATCGTCCCTGTGGATGGAAAGTGCCGTGGCGCCGGGAGCGGTCACATCGAGGACCATCACGGAATGGATGGGCGCTGCGATGTCGCGGACGGACACCTGGGGCGCCTGTGGGCGGTCTGTCTCAAAAGTGAATGTCCTGGAGGATATGGCCTCCCCAACTTCCGTCGTGGCCGTCACGGAGAGCACATATTCGCCCGGATCCAGGAGATCTGTGTTCAGCGAGATGCTGCCGGAATCCGGAACACGTTTTGTCTCCCATTCACGCCCGCTTTCATCCAGAAGCGTGTACCAGGCGCGGATCGTCCCCTCAGGCAGAGGGATTTGTACATTGCACTCGCCTGTTGTCACCGTCGCCGGCAGGAAGCCGAGATCGATGGTCTCAGCTGGAATTTGTTTCTCTTCCGGTATGTCTGCCTGATGAGCTGCTTCCCTGTACTCCGGGCCGGGTATATTAGCAGATATGAGTGTCACAGTTTTTGGCAGACTCCACGCCCGGCCATCGAACACCTGCACCGCGGCGATGAAGGTGCCCTCGGGCAGGTCAAGATAAACCCGGTCGGTGTTTTCGACTGCGGCGTGCACGAAACCGTCACCGTCCCGGACGGTCACATCTATGATTTCAAAGGTTGAATCAAGGCGCAGCACCACAGACGAGCCGGACTCGGAATACGTGTCGGTCCTGAGGATCCGGGGCCTTGGGCTTTCAGTGAGGGTCAGGTTTGCCTCAGTTTCTGCGATCGTCTGTCCCTCCGCTTCAGCATAGATTCGAAGCACCGCGGATCCTGCCGCGGCCTCTTTCGTCCAGGAGGAGAGATACAGAGAGACTGTATCACCTGCATTTTCTGTATTGGCTGTATATACAGTCTCGCTTGCGTCAGACACCCGCCGTCCGTCCAGCACGGTGAAGAGCTCCGCCGTGTAAGCTGTGATACCCTCGACATTCAGGACATCAATGGACAGGTCTTCAAAGAGGACTGCCTCTGCGGGCATATCCAGAATTTCCAGGGGAGGTGTTCCTGCGGACACGGCCTCTGCCAGGAAGACTCCGGGCAGGCTCCAGGTATCGCCCTTCTTCCCCCGAACCGTCACCTTCAGGGGATGCTCAGGAGAAAAGGGCAGCTCCGGGATCTCGAGGAAATCGTTTGGCGCTTCCCAGGCATAGGACGCAGTGCGCCCGGCTTCCGTTTCGAGGAGCACGGATATGGCGTCATAGCGCTCGCGCAGATGCATCGAGAGGGCTTCCTTCGTCCGATCGATGTCCAGCGCTTCCGGAGCGGTGATGGCTTCGCCGCCCTCCGGGATCAGACGAAAGCGTTTCTCTGCATCCGCAAGCCCCGGCGCCGAGGCCGTCACGGCCAGCGTCAGGGGCGTATCGCCCGGGAGGGCATAGCCGGGAATCAGCACGGAGACATCTGCAGATGCCTCGAAGAGCAGATCTCCCGAGATGCCGTCCATGAGTCTAACATGATATACAGCATCCGGAGCCTCACTTTGAAGTGTGAGGGATACATCCTGAAAGCCTGTGAGCGTCTCAGGGAGCGTAACATCAAAGGATACGGGTTCCTGAAGCTCCTCGCCATCCACGTGCAAAGGAAGCACAGCGGGCGACGACAGCATGGATGTACGCCAGAGATACAGGATATAGTCTCCGCCGCTTTGAAGCGCGAAATGGACCTCGCCAGAATCTTCGGACAGACGGAGGAGCGTATGCCCAACCTTGTCCCGCACCTCTCCCTGAACAGGCCCATCCACCGGGATTCGGATCCAGCTACCTGCAGCATATGTGTCCTCTGGCAGTTCGAGCAGAGGCGCAGGGGCGGTGCATTCGTCCGTCACCAGGATCGTTCTTTTTTCCGTAACCCCTGTCAGGCGCGTGCCGGAAAGGGTGCCCTTTGCTTCGATGGTCCAGATGCCGGACTCTGTGAAGACAATCTCGGCTGTATATGTTCCGTCAGAGGGCTGCACATCCAGCACTGTACCTGGTGCATCTGATCCGTCCACGGTCTTTCCTGTAAGCCGAAGGGAGATCCTGTCGGCATCGCCGGATAAGCCCTCGACCACCAGCGTGTCACCGGCAGCAAAGGTCAGATTCAAGGTCGAGAGGGTCGGGGCGGTCAGCCGCTCCCCTGTCACCTGAAGATCCAGGGCCTTCGTCTCCGCGTCCCCGTCTTCCGGGGCATAGGTCACACTCAGACGATACGTTCCAGGCAGCAGGGTCTTCCCGCGCCTTTCTGCGCTCTCCGCATCCAGGTAGAAGCTGCAGAAGCCCTCTTCTGTGGCGGAGGTTTCATATGTCTCGCAATAGTCCTCTGTGAGGGACAGAACCTGCAGCGAAACATTGCCGGCCATCTTTGGCAGCAGGCAGTAGACGCTCAGGTTTTCTCCGGTCTGAATTTCCTCAGGGGAGATGATGCTCAAAACGCCATCCTCCGGTACATCTGTCACCTCGAAGGTCACGGGCGCGGAGATGTCGCTCCAGACGCCGTCCCGTGCACCGCGGGCCGTGAGGGCATACGTGCCCGCAGGATCCATGGCGATCTCCACGGACGCCTGTTTCATCTCGATCCGTCCGGAGGGGATCGGGTTGCCCTCCGCGTCCAGAAGATCAATCACGGCCTGATCCCAGGCGTCCTTCAGCGAGATGGTAAAGGCTTCCCTCGGATAGATGACATCGCCAGGATACAGGATATCCATGTCCGGTGCAGCTGGCCTCTCCTCCCGCGGAACCACAGAAAAGGTGCTCCTGGCACCTCCAGCGCTCAGGCAATACTGACCCTCTGTCAGGATCTCGCCGGACACGCGGATCGTCCCGTTTGCGTCTGCCGTCAGGTGCGCGATCCAGGTTTCCTCTGTGTCTCCCCGAAAGAGATCGGTTTCCAGGCCTGACACGCCTGTTTCCAGCACCGCATCGGTGAACGCCGGCAGTTCCTCCGGAAGAGAGAATGTGATCTCATCCTCCGCTACGTCGGTCCCCTTCAGGCGTCCTGTGACCGAGCTAGGGGCCGAATACCGTCCCATGGTAAACTCATCAAAGAGAACGGCATAGAGCGTGTATACTCCGCCACTGGACGGGTGATAGCGGAATGAAAAGCTTCCGTCCTGATCTACCGGGCGGCTGGTGGAATAGACCTGCTGGCCGTCCGCATCCAGGGCCCAGATTCTGACCCAGCGAAGATCCGTCGCGGTGCTCTCGCCGGAGAGCACCAGGGTATCGTTTTCAATTTTATGATGCACCTCGGGTGCCTGCTCGGAAGCAGCACCGTAGACGAAAACAGGGCCCTGAGAGGCGCTTTCACCGGACATGCTCACACGCGCCTCGTACACGCCCTCCAGATCCAGGGGCAGCTGGCCCACAAAGGATCCGTCCTCGCGCACGAGGGCCTCCCCGGAGGCGATCACGGAGGCAGGGTCGCCCTCACGATAAAGCTCCAGTGTCACTGGCTGTCCGGCACCGCTCCCTGAGATCCAGAGGGTGTCGCCGACATCATAGTATGGCCTGTTCAGCTTAAAAGACAAAAACCCCTCCGAAACGGCTGTGGCTGTGAAAAGGCAGCCGATCAGAAGCAGCATGAGGCTCAGTCGTTTCAAGAGGGGTTCCTCCTTAATAAGTTGCGTAATGCGAATCTGTGCGAATACATGCTAAAATATGCTAATTACATGCGAAATCTTAATCCCTGAATGGTGAAAACCAGGTGACACCAGTGGGATAGACCTGGGCATACTGTGACTGGCCGCCGTCCAGTGCGGCTCTGGAGGAACGTACTCTCGCATACGTCCAGGCCTCCTGGAAGGAGACGACCCCGTCACCGTCCGTGTCCGCCAGCAGTTTGTCGATTTTTTCCGTCAGCCCGTTCCAGCCGCAGCCGAGGCACAGGTAGTAGGTGAACATGCCCATCGTATTGGACAGTTTTCCATCGCTGATCGTGCCCTCCCAGCTGAGTCCGTCGGAGCTTGCGGCCGTCATGACGAAATACGAGCTGGGATTGAAGACAGAGCGGGACGTGAGCCCGCCGGAGAAAGCGGACATGAAGGCGGAGGTGAAGTCCTTTGGATCTTTTGCACCGGCACTGTACACCTCGCCGTCATCCTCGATGAGGCCGCCGGAATAGCAGGCATCCACGATCACAATCTTCCGGCCGGGAATCTGGTCCAGCATGGCGCGGAGCCGGGTGGCGGGATAATCCTCATCGTTGTAGTCCACCAATATGCCGCCCTCATCCCCGTGGCCCGAATAATAGAACAGGGAGATGTCGGAATCTTTGGCGCCGGAGAAGGTGCTGAGAATATCCTGGTCCAGTTCCTCGCAGGTTCTGTTGGTTCTGATGGTGACCTCATAGGTGGTCCTGCTGAAGGCCTCAAGGCAGCCCTTCATGTTGCGGACGTCGTTTGACGGTCCCTTCAGCCATTCATCCTCATAGAAAGCATCTGAACCCTCGTAGGTCTGCGAGATGAGGAGGGCGCGGCACACAGTGTCGGCATCGTAATCGATGCGATTCTGTACGGCCCAGCGGTGGGCCGTGCTGCCGTAGGGGGCGATCATGAGGACGGCATCGGTCGCTCCATCCACGATGCCGTTGCCGACGGACCTGACGCTCTCCGGCACGGTGATCTCATAGAGGGTCTCCATGCCTGCAAAGGCCCTGTCCCCGATCTCGAGGACGGTCCCCGGAAGATCCACGAACTGCACGGTGGACAGGCCCTGAAAGGCCTCCTCGCCGATGACGGTGACGCCCTCCGGGATCGCGAGGACCACGTCATCATCATCCTCGGCCAGTGCAGACACAAAAAGACATGCAAGGGAGAACACCACGGCAGAAAGACAAAGCAGAAACCGTTTCAAATCAGGCTCTCCCCCTTTGTTTCACAATTATTCCTAGGGATCCAGCGTCAGGTAATTGAGGCCCATCTCCCGCGCAAAGGTGAGCGCCTTGGAGTTCTTCGGGCACAGGAGCAGCGCTCCTGAAAATGTGTTCTCTGAAATTTCTCTGAGACTCGAAGGCAAGTGCACCAGGCGGAGGTTCTGACACTCTGACAGGACGTTCGCTCCAAGGCTCACGAGGCCCTCCTGAAGGACGACGGCAGATGCAGGGACACCTGACAGGGCCTCTTCTTCCAGAATCGAAATGTGAGATGGCACGTATAGGACGAAAGCCTCGCCCCCTGTGACGGTCACATGGAAGCTGAGGACCTGAAATTCCATGCAGGAGACGATGACCACCGTCTCACCCGGGGCAAGGGCTGTGAGGGAAGTGCCCTGAACGCTGAGCACATCCGCGTTTCCGGAGGTGTAGGAGATGAGCCACGAAAACTCAGGCGCATCCGTGATCTCAGGAAATCTCAGGGTTTCCCCCGGAAACATCGTCAGCTCCGTGATGTGAAACCCGAGCGCGTCCCGGATCCTCTGCATCGAAAAGTCCGGCACACGGACGTTCCCGGCGAGCACAGGCTGCTGAAGGAGCCGGCGCTCTGTGGTCACAGGCGTCAGGGAAGGATTCAGCAGCTGCAGGAGCGCACAGGCAGCTGAGATGTGCGGCGCCGCCATGGAGGTTCCTGAGTTCAGCTTATAGCCCCCATCGTTTGCGGCACAGGAGATGGAGGAACCAAACGCGTAGAGATCCACACTGTCGCCATAGTTTGAGTAGGATGCGCGGACCGCATTTCCGTTTTCACGTGTGGCACTTCCCACCACGATGACCCCTTCATCGGAAAGGTGTGCGGGCTCAATGATGGACGTGTCCGTGCTGCTGTTGCCGGCGGCCACCACCACCGTGACACCGCTGCTGACGGCCGTCCGGATGGCATCGTCCAGGGCTGCCGACATGACCTTTGACTGGAGTGACAGGTTGATGATGTCTGCGCCGGCAGCCACCGCCTCCCGGACGCCGTTGACCAGGTTGCTGAAGGAGCCCTTGCCCTCATCGTTGAGGACGCGGATGGGATAAATGTACACGTTTGTGCCCTGGGTACAGTCGTACACGATGCCGGCCACGTTGGTGCCGTGACCGTACCCGTCATTGCTCACGTCCTGGTCCAGATCGATATAGTCATATCCGCCGCTCAGGAGCCTTGCACTGTAAGCTTCGTGGTGGACGGCTCCGGAGTCCACGATGGCGATGGTTTTCCTGCCTGACCTGCTTGCGGCCTGCGCAATCAGATCCTGAAAGCTCATCCCTTCGGCGCCCCAGGAGCGAAACGAGACACTGTCAGCAGTTCCCGCATCCGCTGCCGTCACTTCCCCGTCCATGCAGGCATAGATAATATTCTCCATGGAGGAGAGAAGTTCCTGTGCAGAGCGTGCCGCGCGAGCGGTAGAAAAATAGACTGTGCACAGTCCCTCAGGGCCGGAAAGCACGAGACTGGCCCCGAGGCCGTCCCAGTCGGGCTCATCGCCATGGCATCTCACAAGCAGCGTCCGATCCATGAGCGGCTCCCGGGACCGGCTTGTGAGCGTTCCCGTAAGGCTTCCCTTCCCGACCTCTGCCACGCGATGTGCGTAGGCGGCAAAGTCATCCGGAAAACCTTCCTCCTGAACGTCTGCCAGGGCACCGGGCGCAGGCAGGATCAATAACAGAATGAAAGATAGAAAGAAGAGCGCCGGAAGCGCCCGAAAACGTTTCAAGTCTTGTCCACCCTTCGGTCCCCGTCCGGGAGCTCACAGGCAGTCCAGATACTGCAGGGCATGCCATGAAAGATGAAGTCCACCCTGGCGCGTTTCTTGCGCCAGTCGATTTTTCCGACAGTACCATGGACGTGCCGGAAGACGGGATCATCTACCGTCATCTCGTCCCCGATCTTCACCATCTTCACCTTGCCCAGAATGCCGTTTTTATCGTACAGATTCATGGCAAAATCGAAGTCGTCCAGTTCCAGCTCGTAGCGCCCAGAGAGTGTGCGGAGCCAGCGGTTGATTCCTTCGATGTCCCGAAAACCCCACAGGTTTGTCAGTTCATTTTCAGAATAGACAAACACATAGCCGGGCAGAAGATCCTGGTAATTTTCCTCCAGTCTTCCCTCCTTGGCCCTGTGCTGGAGCACCTGGGGAGAAAATGCCCGGAGAACACCGCGTGCTTCCAGCATGTATGCCACCTGGGCACAGCGGTCCACCTGGCAGGCGACGCAGTAGCAGAACACGAGCCTCTCCCCCATTCGTATATGAATCACCTGAAGCCATCCGGCACCTTCAGCGCAGGCTTACCGGACTTCCCTCCAGGGCTTTTCTCGTGTTATCGAGCGCGGACGCCTGCTTTTTCTTCTGGTCTGCGCTCATCCCATCTGCCTCCCGGTCTGCTGCCACCACCCGGAAGACGGTCTTCCCGTCCATCTGAAAGCGCCAGATGAAGGTCGGTGTGGCCGTAAGCTCCGAAAAGGACACATGAGCGCTCTGATCCACATGGGCCTGTACATGCAGCAGCATGCCGCCGAGAGCGCCTGTCTTTGTGGATGAGGAGAGAAGGTTTCCGATCCCGTAGATACAAAGGACTGGCGCCTGGCCACTGTCCCTTTGAGCGGAAAGATAGGTGATCTCCTGAATTCTGCGGCTCCCGTAACCGACGATCAGGTCGGCGCCGGCATCCGCAATTTCCTGGGCCAGCTGCCGCTGGGATGCAGAGATGGTTGTCTTTCCAGCCTCACCCCATGAGATGCACACCACCACCAGGTGGGCACCGAGGTTCCTTGCGATCTCGATGTCTGCCTTTGCCTGAGCGGCAAGGGGCAGTGCATAGGACCTGTCATCCTTCCGCATCTGCTTGGTGCCGGCAGAGGAGAGCGTCTCGCTGTATCCGAGGACGGCCACCTTCATGCCGCGGATCTCCTGTATGCGCCTTGCGACCGCAGCCTCGCCCTCGCTCATGTACATGCCGGCGGTCTCAAGATCCCTGCTCTGAAGGCTCATGAGCGTCTCTGTGATGCCCTCCATTCCCTGGTCGTATCCCTTGGGGAAAGCGGTCATCAGGGTATTGGCTCCAGAGTATGACAGAAGGTCCGAGAGCTCATCCGGTGAGATGATGTCCGTGTAGGATTTGGAGGGCATGATCAGGTTCTCCAGCCCGATCAGCCGGATGTCCCCCTGCATGATGGGCGAGATGCCATAGAGAATCTCACGGAAATCGTAGGTCCTGGAGGACTTGTCGTAGCCGCTCTGGCGGATGACCTTTTCAAGGGCCACCGTCCCGCCGAGGGTCAGGGTAATATCTCCGCCCTGAAAGACGGGCGTGGATGTGGGCGTGCTGATCTGCACGTCCTCTGCCGCCTGAAGGGGAATGTTCCTTGCCTCCATGGCCTGCTCTTCTATCTGCAGATTTCCGATGGCATAGAGAATCTGATCGCCCAGACGGTTTCCTGCATCGCTCAGGTCCTTTTCACCCATGAGCCGCGGGAGAGCATAGCCGCACATGCCGAGCACCAGGACAGTGACAAAAAGCATGACGACCGTTCCGAAGGAGACAGGCCGCTTTCCGTGTCGCGCGCTGTGTTTCATAACATATCAGCTTTTCAGAAATTGCTGAAGATGGCAGAGGCCACAACGGACAGGACCATGACGCCTGCCAGGATCAGACACAGCATCCTTGTGAACTTCTTTTTCCTGTCCTCTGTGTTCTGCTTTGCCGTATGATTGCTCATGTTTCTCAATCCTCCTGATGCTCTGCGTGTTTCTCACGGCTGATTCTGACCTGCGTGACTCTGCGCTTTTCCATGCCGGTCACACGGCAGGTCATCCCCTGGGTCTGGAAGACGTCCCCGACCTCCGGGATCCGGCCGAGCACCTCAGCGGCAAACCCGCCCACGGTGTCGGCCTCATAGATATCCTCAATGCCGAGGGTTTCCGTCATCTCCTGGATGGGCACAAGGCCGCTGACCAGGTAGGAACCATCCTCCAGCTGCACGAGATCTCTGGACACATCGTCGTGCTCGTCCCAGATTTCCCCCACCAGCTCCTCCAGCACATCCTCCAACGTCACCACGCCCTCCGTGCCGCCAAACTCGTCCAGCACAATCACCATATGGGTGCGGCTGGCCTGAAAGAGCTTAAGGAGCTTGGACACCTTGATGCTGGCCGGCGCATAGACGGGCGGTGCCATGATGGAATGGATGGATCTTGCGCCCGCATGCTGGGCGATATAGAAGCTCTTTTCGTGGAGAATGCCCACCACATGGTCCATGTCCTCGTGATAGACGGGGATCCGGGAGTATCCGCTGTTTCTGAACATCTCGGCGGCCTCCTCCATGGTGGCGGTATCCTCCAGCGCCTCCACATCCACCCTCGGCGTCATGATGTCCAGGGCGTCCTGATCCTGGAACTCGATGGCGGAGCGGATGAGCTCACTCTCATGCCGGTCCATGTCCCCCTCCACCTGCGCCTCCGACACGATGGTCTTCAGCTCATCCTCGATGGGCAGCTCGTCCTCCTGCAGAGGAAAGAGCTTTTCCAGGACCTTCTTCCACCGGCCAAAGAGCCAGTTCACAGGATACAGAATCTGCCTGAGGACCAGCATCACAGGTGCCACCCGGATCGCAAATCGCTCCGGGGCACGCTTGGCCAGCGTCTTCGGTGTGACCTCGCCGAAAATCAGGATCAGCACGGTCATGACCACCGTGGACACCGTGGCTCCCATGGAGCCGAGGAGGGCCGTGAAGAGGACGGTGGAGACCGCCGTGCCGGCGATATTGACCACATTGTTTCCCACCAGCACCGTGGTCAGCATCTGGTCGTAGGCATCAAGAAGACGCAGGGCATCTTCCGCGCCCTTTGTCCCATGCTGATGCATGGCCTTGAGCTTCACGCGGCTTGCGGCAGCAAACGCCGTCTCGGAGGCGGAGAAGAAAGAGGAAAGGGCCACAGAGAGTAAGGTGGCTATGAGAAGGCACCATTGGGCAGGGTCCATGGAAATCCGGTCGTTCCTTTCGTAAAGGCACCTGTCTGAAGATGCCTCAAGTGTCTATGCTTTGATCTTCCACTTCCCGGAGCCTGGGAAAGCGATGGAAGACGCTGTTCATTATATGCCAGGGAGGCCTGATTTTCAATCTTGATGGTTTATGCAATAAGCCGCAGGAAAACAGGAGAAACCGGAAGAAAGCCTGTGAAGCAGCGAATGCCTGCCCCGGGCGGCCAGAATGTACATTGCAAATTCTTCTTTTGGTGCTACAATACGTTCGTTTTGTGCCTTGCGGGGACCCTGTGGGCCTCCCGGCTTTGGCGCTCCATCAAAGATGATGAAAGAGGCGTCTTTCATGCGGATACTGATCGTCGGTGCGGGCAAGGTCGGCAAGACCCTGGCCGAGCATCTGACAGGGGAAGAACATGATGTGGTCGTCATTGATGAAGACGAGCAGGTGATCCAGGAGTGCGAGGATACCCTGGATGTACTGTGTGTCCCCGGAAATGGTGCGAATGCCCAGACGCTGATTGAGGCGGGCGTGGACAAGGCGGATATCCTCATTGCCGCCACCGCCAGTGATGAGATCAACATGCTCTGCTGCCTGATCGGCAAACGGCTCAAGGTCGATTACACCATCGCCCGGATCCGGGATCCTCAGTACAATGAGAGCCTGGTGCTCTTACAGCAGGAGCTCGGCATCGACATGACCATCAACCCGGAGCGCGCAACCGCACAGGAAATCAGCCGTGTGCTGCGCTTCCCCTTCGCCTCCAATGTGGAGCCCTTTGCCAAGGGCCAGGTGGAGATCGTGGAGTTTCGGGCCCAGCAGGGAGACATGGTGGTGGACATTCCCCTCAAGGATCTGTTCTCCAAACACCGGCACCTGCCGAGGGTACTGTATGCTGCCGTGGAACGGGATGGCAAGGTCACGATCCCGGGCGGCGATTTCGTGATTCATGCCGGCGACAGGGTGTTTGTGGCGGGCGAACTTGACACCGTCACTTCCTATTTCGATGCCCTTGGGAAAAACAAGCTGCGCGTCAGGAACGTCATGATCATCGGCGGCGGCAGGATCAGCTATTATCTTGCCAAGTTCCTGACCAGCACCGGCATTCATGCGACCATTATGGAGATCAATCCCCAGAAGGCGAAGCTCCTGTCGGATGAGCTCC
>JAFUBA010000198.1 GCA_017460395.1 Clostridia bacterium
GATACGAATCTCTGCCCGAGGTATGTGGCGAGGGTCGTGGACAATGTGCGCGTGGGCCCAAGCCCCCTCTGGCTCAGGCAGTACCTGTACGGCGCCGGCATGAGGTCCATCAACAATGTCGTGGACATTACCAACTTTGTCATGCTTGAGACCGGTCATCCCATGCACGCCTTCGACCTGGACATGGTGGAAGGAAGAGAGATCATTGTGCGCCAGGCGGAGGCGGGGGAGAGCATCACCACGCTGGATGGCAAGGTCCACGAGCTGACCCCCGGCCAGCTGGTCATCTGTGACGCGAAGAAGCCTTCCTGCGTGGCCGGCATCATGGGCGGCGAGGAGAGCGAGATCACCGAGAAGACACACACCTTGATGTTTGAGTGCGCGGTGTTTGACTATGCCGCCACGAGACTCACCGGCAGAGCCCTTGGCATGCGCACCGAGTCCTCCTCCCGCTTTGAGAAGGGCGTGGCCGTCAGGACCACCATGCAGGCCATGGACCGGGCCTGCCAGATGATTGAGCAGCTGGATGCGGGCGATGTGATCAGCGGCGTCATCGACATTTATCCGGAACCCCTTGGGGACCAGGTGGTGGAGGCGAGCTGCGAGCGGATCGCAAAGCGCGCCGGCGTGCCGATCAGGCCCGAGGAGATCGAGGAGATTCTGACCAGGCTGCACTTTGAGGTGACCCGGGACGGCGACAGCCTGAGCGTGAAGGTGCCGGACTATCGCCAGGACGTGACCTGCGAGGCGGACCTTTGCGAGGAGGCCCTGCGTGTATACGGGTACGACAGGATTCCCGGCACGCTCCTTCGCGGCGAGACCACGCCGGGCGGCAGGGGTGAGGGCATGAAGCTTCGCCAGAAGGTATCCCAGACCCTCTGTGCCATGGGCTTTGACGAGATCATGAACTATTCCTTCGTGAGCCCGAAGTCCGTGGAAAAGCTGGGCCTTCAGGAGGGCGACCTGCGGCTTCAGATGCTGCCCATCAGAAATCCTCTGGGCGAGGATACCTCCGTCATGCGCACGACGCTGCTGCCGGACCTGATGAGCACCCTTGCCCTCAACATGAACCACGGCAACGAGAAGGCAAAGCTCTTCGAGATTGCCCATGTCTTCGATCCGTCCCACAAGACGGCGGAGGGGCTGCCCACGGAGCGGGTCCATCTGTCGGTGGGCGCATACGGTCCTGCGGAGGATTTCTTCACCCTGCGCAGCTATGTGGAGAGTGTGCTGAGACAGCTTGGCGTGGAAAACATCGTGGAGAGGGCTCAGGAAACCTACCTGCACCCCGGCCGCTCGGCCAGGCTGGTTCAGGGCGAAGAGGTGCTGTGCACCCTTGGCGAAGTACACCCGGATGTCATGGACCGCTTTGAGATGCCGGTGCGCGCGTATGTGGCGGAGCTGGATCTGGATCAGCTGATGACCCTCAAGACGCCCATGGGCCAGGTGAAGGCCATGCCCAGGTTCCCGGCGGTGAGCCGTGACCTTTCCCTTGTCATGAGCGAGGAGACGGAGGTCGGCCCGCTCATGCGCGATCTCGGCAAGGCCGCAGGCAAGCTTCTGGAGGACGTGAAGCTGTTTGATGTGTACAGGTCGCCTGTGCTGGGAGCGGACCTGAAGAGCGTATCCTTCGCCTTTGTGTTCCGCGCACCGGACAGGACCCTGACAGAGCCTGAGATCACCGAGGCCATGAACCGGGTGCTGAAGGAAGCGGCAGAGAAATGGAATGCCGTGATCCGTACCTGATAGGGCAGTCATACGAAAGGGCAGCACCGCTGCCCTTTCGTAGATTGGGACCTTCAAAAATCATGCAAGAATAGCTGAAGGAGACAAAGCTGTATGCGAAAGCTGCTATCCTGGTGTCTGACGGTTTGCCTTATGCTTGGTATCTGTGCATCCATGGCGGAAAGCACAGATGCACAGGGAATGCCCGGGATCGGGGATACCATTCACTCGTTTACGGTCACGGAAATCCGGGACGTTCCGCTGATTGGCGCCACCGCCATTCTGCTGGAACATGATAAAACCGGTGCCCAGGTCATGTATCTGAAGAATGGGGATACCAACAGGACCTTTGATCTTGTGTTCAAAACAAGGCCTGTGGACGATACAGGTCTCCCGCATGTGTTCGAGCATGCCACGCTGGACGGGTCCGAGAAGTATCCGTCCAAGGCGCTGTGGTTTAATGTCAGCATGCAGACCTACAACAGCTATATGAATGCATCCACCTACTCGGTGATGACATCCTACCCTGTGGCGTCGCTGTCGGAAGAGCAGCTGCTGAAGCTGGCAGAGTTCTATACGGATTCCTGCCTGCATCCCATGGTGATGGAGGATGAGAGCATCTACCGCGAGGAGGCATGGCGGTACCGCATGGCATCCGAGGATGAGCCGCTGACCATTGAGGGCACGGTGTATTCGGAGATGCTCGGTGCCACCACCCTGGAGCGCGCTGCCAATTTCAATATGTACCGGACGGCTTTTCCGGGCTCCGTGGTGGGATTTGACCAGGGCGGCGTGCCGGAATACATCCCGGACATGACGTGGGAAACACTGAAGGGCTATCACCAGCTGTACTACCATCCGTCCAACTCCATCTGCTACCTCTATGGCGATCTGGAGAACTGGGAAGATTTCCTGGACATGCTGGAGGAAGCGTATGCGCCTTATGAGCGCGCGGAGATCACGTTTGAGGATACCGGCTACACGCCCATCACAGAGCCCGTGGAGGCAGCGTTTGCCTATCCCGTGGAGAGCACATCATCCACAGACAACAAGTCAGCCATCACCTACGTGATCGTCTGCCCCGGCCTGAGGGAGACGGCGGACGAGCAGGTGGTGAATACCCTGACGGACCTGCTCAATGAGAGTGGCAGCGTGTTCATGCAGAGCCTGGAAAAGGCCCTGCCCACGGGCAGCTTTGGCGCGTACATTGATACGACGGCACCGGATGAGGCGGTCGTGTTCTCCGCGACCAACGTCAACCCCGGGGACGCGGCACTCTTCCGTGACACGGTGGATGCCGCCCTCAGAGACGTGGCAGAACACGGATTTGACTCAGGAATGGTGGACGGCGCGATGGCCTCTCTCAATCTGAGCATCCGCCTGATGTCGGAAAACAGCGATCTCGGAGTCAACATCATCCCGAACTTTGCCTATGATACGGCCATATCCTCGGATCCCTTCGGGTATCTTAAGTACGTGGACAGCCTGGGCAAAATGGAAGACTGGAATGCACAGGGACTCTACCAGAAGGCGGTCAAAGACTGGCTTTTGGATAAACCCACCGTGGCGCTTGTGACCACCTACCCGGAAGCCGGGCTCAAGGAGCAGCAGGACGCTGCTCTGGCCGAAAAGCTCCAGCAGGTCAAGGACAGCCTGACGGAGGAGGAGAAGGCCGCGATCATCTTGAGCAGCAATGCATCGCCCGAGGAGGAAGACACCTCCGAGATGGTGAGGCAATTGCAGGCTGTGACGGTGGAATCGCTCCCCGAAGAGGTCAGGACCTATGACATGACGGACGAGACGGATGCGGAGGGCATCCGCCATCTGGATGTGGCTGCCGCCGTGGAGGACATGGGTCAGGTGGCACTGTTCCTGGATGCACAGGGCCTTTCCCAGGAGGACATTCACTTCTTCCATCTGCTGTGCGATGTGACGGGTGAGATGGATACGAAGGCGCACACAGAGGAGGAGCTGGACCTGCTGGTCAGCCGATATCTGTACGGCGCAGAATGCCGTCTGTCGCTGATGGGCAAAGGCGATGATTATCATCCGTATCTGCGCATGGGCTGGATTTCATCTGCTGAGGATCTGGAGCCTGCCTATGACCTGATGCGCGAGATTGTCTTTGAGACCGTCTTTGATGACACGCAGGACCTTCTCGAGGCGGTGCAGGCGGTCATGGCATCGCTCAGGAGCAGTATCACCGGGTCCCCGTACAGTGTGGAGCTGTACCGTGCGCTGAGTGCCTTCTCGGAAAAGTACGCGTATTACAATTACTACAATTATCTTGATTACTATGCGTTCCTGGAGAGCGTGGAGCAGCAGATCCAGGATGACCCGACTCCTGTCGTGGAGGGCCTGAAAAGGGTTCAGGAGGCATTCCGTAGCAGCACCGGTGCCATGACGATCTTTGCAGGCGACAGCGAGACGGCCAGGATTAACCGGGAAGTGGCGGACAGGTTCTTTGCGACGCTCGGCAAAAACGAAGTGACCCGCGCTGCCTATGACCTGCCCAAGGCTTCTGCGTCCGAAGCCCTGGTGGTGGACGGCAATGTGCAGTACAACGCCCTGGTGGGCTCCTACAGCGATCTTGGCATGGAAGAGTATGACGGCGGTCTGGATGCCCTCACGACACTCGTGCAGGACATGTACCTGATCCCGCTGCTCCGCGATCAGTACGGCGTGTACAGCGTGCTTCACGGTGCCCTGCTGGAGGACGGCGTCTACATCATCTCCTACCGGGACCCCAACGTGCAGGAAACCTTTGCCGTCTATGATGCCCTCGCGGAGCTGGTGAGCGGCCTTGAGGTGGATCAGGAGACGCTGAACGGATACATTCTCTCCGCCTATTCCGCCATGGCAAAGCCCGAGGGCGAGCTGAGCGGTGCCATGGCGGCTGCGGCAAATGTGCTCAGCGGGGATGACCCGAATGAAACACTCAGGTATATGCGGGAACTCAAGGCCATGACGCCTGAGCGGGTGCAGGCGGCAGGAGAAATGTATCGTCTGCTGGCGGAAAAAGGCATCCGGATGACGGCCGGGGGTGCCGGGGTGATCGGGCAGAATGCGGACATGTATCTCACCGTCCTCAATCCCTTTGGCGTGGAGGACAATTCCGGGAAAGAGCTCCTGGATGTCACGGAAGACGGCACATATGATTATGCGGCTCTGCGCTATGTGTATGAGTCCGGCATGATGGCACCGCTGACAGATGACACCTTCGGCGTGGACAATACGGCGACTGCCGGAGAGCTCATGGCCGTGGTGTACATGGCGGCCGGCGGCCCCGCAGGTGCGCCGGAGGAGGCAAGGGATTTCCTGGCGGGCTACGGGCTGGTGGCAGCAGACATGGATCTGGATACGCCCCTGACCGAGCAGTTCCTGGTGGATCTTTTTGCAGGCGCGTTCGGCGTGCAGCTGGAGGCGACGGAGGAGGAACCCATGACGAGGGGTGACCTTGCGGAAGTGCTCTATATGCTCTTTGGCGCGCAGTGATGATACGATCGTCCCGGACAGACAGGAAAGCTGTCTGTCCGGGACCTTCTCAATCTGATGTGAGACGCAATGGATCAGGACAGGGGGAGCGGAAACATGCTGCTCAGACAGGACTTTTATTTCCACGCGCTCCACGCAAACCGCCCGCTGCACATCTATCTGCCGGACTGGGGCGAAGGACCGTATCCGTGCATGTATTTCCTGGACGGGCAGAATCTGTTTCGGGACAGTGATGCCACGTACGGGAAGAGCTGGGGCCTGGAAGCGTACCTTGACAGGTGGGACAAGCCCATGGTAATCGTCGGCCTGGAATGCGGCCACGGGGAGGGCGAGCGGCTCGCAGAATACCTTCCCTATGACAGTCCATATGGGTGGCTGCGGGGCGTTCCGGCGCGGGGCGAGGACACGCTGAATGCAATCCTCCATGAGCTCAAGCCCTATATCGACAGGACCTTTCCTGTCATTCCGTTTCGGGACTGCACAGGGATCGGCGGGTCCAGCATGGGCGGGCTGATGGCCACCTGGATGGTGGTGCGTGCCAATCAGTACTTTTCCAAGGCAGCATGTGTCTCGCCAAGCCTTGGGACCGTATCCGGAAAGCTCTGGCATGACATGAACGAGACGGCTTTGTCACCGGACACGCGGGCATTCTTTTCCTGGGGCACCATGGAGGGGTATGGCAAGATCAAAGATCCGACGCGTGAGGACAGGGAAAGCTGGCTGTATCGGACCTGCCGGGTGACGGCAGACAAAATCGAGCGGGCAGGCGGACAGACGCAGCTGTACTGCCAGGTGGGCGGCAGGCACTGTGAGGAGGACTGGGAAAAGCAGCTGCCTCTGATCATGCCGTTTCTGTGGCAGCGGTAGTAGATCAAGATGGCAAAAAAGGAAATCCAGACGAAAAGCACAGGTGTGCGAGGAGAGAAAATGACAGATACGGCGGAAGAACTCAGCGTCCTGAGGGAAGAGATCAATAGGATTGACCGGGACATTCTGCGGCTTTTTGAGGAGCGCATGGATGTCTCGAGGCGGGTGGCAGCCTACAAGCTGGCACACAGCATGCCGGTGCTGGATGCAGCGAGGGAGGCGGAAGTCATCGCATCCCGTGGAAATCTGGCACAGGCAGGCAACAAGGAATATGCAGAATGCCTGTTTCGGTGTATCATGGAGCAGAGCCGCACAGAGCAGGAGAAGCTGATAGAGGCGCAGAAGTAACCACCTCTGGGATCGCGACAGAACCTGCATAAAAAACGCAGCGGGGAGGGCCGGGGAATGTTTGCAAGGCATATATTTATCATTGGCATGCCGGGCAGCGGAAAGAGCAGTCTGGGCCGCCGGGTGGCAGGCAATCTGCATGTGCGGTATGTGGACATGGATCAGATGATCCAGGACATCCTGGGCCTCTCAGTGTCGGACATCTTTGCACAGTATGGGCAGGAGGCTTTCCGGCGGGCGGAAACCAACCTTTTGGTGTATCTTTCCGGGGAGAAACCCTGTCTCATCTCCACGGGCGGGGGCTGCATCCTGCGCGAGGAGAACAGGAGAATCATGAAGGCCAACGGGCTGGTGCTCCTGGTGGACCGGCCGCTGGAGGATATCAAGGGAGACATCAAGCTGGACCGGCGCCCTCTTCTGGCTGAAAAGGGGCTGGGCGAGGTGGACCGGCTCTATGCTGAACGCATTGACATATATCGCCGGGAAGCGGATCTGCGGCTGGACAATTCCCTGGGATACTATGCCGGGGTCACGAACATGGAGAAGATCATACGCATGCAGTTCAACCTATGGGAGCACAGGTAGGAGGACGGCCATATGGATACACACAGGACACAGGCTCAGCGGATTGATCTGGTGGGCAAGATCGGGTCCATGGCCCTGATCCGCAGGGAAGATCAGGACATTGACTACAACATCTTTTCCCGTCTCGGGGCTGAGCTGAAGCCGGGTATGATCTGGGTGACCAGCGGCGCGACGGAGATCGGGCGGCTGGATTACATCAAGCGCTGCGGCGAGGAACTGCATGGGGAGCTGGAGCAGGACAAGGCAGACTATGCAGCCCAGGGGCAGATGATCCTGATGCAGAACTATCGGCAGTTCATTCCGCCGGAGTATTCTGTGCGGCAGATCCTGGTGGAACACTGGCATTTTAATGACCCGGAAAAGCGGGAGCATCTGCGGGACATGTTTCTGCGCGCTGGCTCGCAGAAAGCCATCCCGATTGTCAACTACAACGACCCATTGTCGGACGAAGAAAACCGCAAAATGGAGCTTGCAGCGAGGCGCCGGGAAGGCGTGGAGGTGCATGAGTGCGTGGACAATGATGAGACCGCGGCGGTGATCGCGAACCTGGTGCACGCAAAGACGCTGGTCCTCATGACCAGCACAGAGGGCATCTACCGCGATCCCACGGATCCTGACACGCTCGTGCGAGATGTCACCGGCAGGAACCCTGAGGAGCTGGAAAGAAAAGTCAGGGAGCTGCAGGAGCACTGCCGCGGGGCCAGTAGACAGGGTGCAAACGGGGCCAGGGCCAAACTGGAGTATGCCCTTGAATCTGCAAGGCGCGGCACCACGGTGATCATAGGGCACGCACGGCATCGCCTGTCGGACCTGACGGAGGGACGGGTGGCCTGCACAAGGATTGGACTGGAGTGATCAGATGGAGAGGCATATGGATCCGGACCTTATGCAGGCGGTGAGCTATTTTGTGCACGAGACGGGGATCATGAGCTGCCTGTCCATCGCCTGCGGAGATGATGACCGGACGATTTACGCCTCCGGAGGCGTGATCAATGCGCAGGGCGATGCGGTCACCGAGGAGAGCATTTTTGATCTGGCCAGTCTCACGAAGCTGATGACCTCCCTTATGGTGTACAGGCTGCGCGATGAGGGCCTGATCGACCTTACGCGGCCGGTGGTGGACTATGAGCCCAGGTTTTCTGCGCTTCAGGGCGTGACGGTGGAGGAGGTACTGGGCTTTCAGGTGGCGCTCATCACGCCGGAGCGGGTGGACACGCAGGTGAGCCGCGAACGGGGGCTGGACATGCTCTTTCGGATCGAAGCGCGCCCAAATGCAGGCAGACGCGCTTACAGCGACATGCACTCGATGGTCCTGAAGTATGTCCTCGAAAACGCAGGCGGCATGCCCTATATGAAGCTATTGTCAAAGTATATGCTTGATCCCCTGAACATGCATGTCACCTGCAGTGTGCCCACGGAACAACGTCATCTTGCCGTGAGCTGCGACCGGGAGCATCGAATTGAACCGGACAGATGGCTTCTGCGAACAGGGATTACACCAGGGACACCGCATGACCCCAAGGCCCGGCTCCTCAATCGTGAAGGGGACGACTGTCCGGGGCATGCGGGGCTGTTTGGCACAGTGCAGGACATGGTACGCCTTTGCCGTGGGGTGCTGGACGGGCGTGTGGTGTCCAGGGAGAGCCTGAGGGACATGGCGCAGAACAGGACCGGCAGACAGCTGGAAGACGGATCCTACACCCAGTATCTTGGCGCCCAGTGCTATGTAAAGCATCCCATACAGCGCTATTCTGAGGTGCCGGTGTTTATGGGAGATCAGACGCTGGCTGTATCCGGATTTACAGGCCACCATCTGTCGATTGATCCTGACAGAAGGCTGTTTATCGTGGCCCTTGGCAACAGGGTGCTGGATCGGCTGACGGTCCTTGTGCCGCCGCAGGGCAAATCTCTTACCGACTATGGGCTGAGCGAGGATGGCAGGGGATCACTCCTTTGGAAGGACGGGGTGAAGATCATGTCGTCGGTGCAGTATGTATATCTGCGCGATGAACACCTGCACCGGCATATCCGGGCGGCGCTGGATTTGTAGGAGATTGTGTTATTCCCGTTCTCAGAATGATCTGGAAGGGGCGGGCATATACGATTTTCATTCAAAGCTTCGTTCCGGATCTTTATGAAAATCAGTATAGCGTGATTTGCCATACAGGATACAAACAAGGTATAATCGAGACTACGGAATGCATAACAGCATGATGCGGTCTCGATTTTTTATAACGTCTGCTCCTGAGTTATACCGGAGCTCGGCCAGAAGCGTGTGAGATGCAGAGGAGATGGGATCATGGAGTACATAGCGCATAAACGCACAGACGGTACAGAGCAGCCTTTGAAGGAACATC
>JAFUBA010000199.1 GCA_017460395.1 Clostridia bacterium
CGGTGATGGTGATAGAGAAAATAGCACATGCGCGCAAGGTCACAGAGGAGAAGGCCCGCAAGGAGAATGACGCCCTGGCTGGCATATCCTTTGAGCTCCCTGCTGATCAGGATCATCTGTCCCGTCACGCGGTGGCGCCTGGGCCAGGTGATGTTTCCCCTGCCCCCGTCAGAAAGGTGCTTCCCGATGTATTGGACCTTTTCAAAAAAGGTCTGTGGAAGCTCATCCTCCGCTACCTTTGCGCTGACGCCCGCTGCCTGGATCACCGCCTGAGAGTAGGTGCCGTCCTTTCCCGGGATCGCATAGAGGATCCGCTTGTTCTGCGCGTGGATCTGCGGCGCGAGGGAACACACAAACAGGACAAGGCTCAGCGGAATGATCAGGACAAGGGAACGAAGGAGCTGGATACACTCATGCCAGGCGATGCGCAGTGTCAGAGACAGGCGCATGCTGCTGGCCTTGCCGTGCAGAAAAGCGGAGATCAGGTTGAGACCCCTGACCTCCGTTTCTTTTCCCTGATCGAATTGATCTTTTTTCTGTTCTGTCATCTTATCTTTTTCATGATCTCTACAATCATTTGACGGATCATATGGCTGCATGACTTTCACCCGTTCTCCTGCGCATCTTTGCCCTCGTCCCTGTCCGCATCCATCCGGAACATATAGCCCACGGAGCGGATCGTGTGAATCGAATGCAGGTGATGGGGCACATCCAGCTTCTGGCGAAGATAGCGGATGTACACGTCCACCACGTTGGTGTCCCCTGCAAACCCGTATTCCCACACGTCCTTCAGGAGCTGTTCCCGCGTCACGGCTTCGCCGGCATGGGCCATGAGGTAGTGGAGGAGGTCAAATTCCTTCTTGGTCAGATTGATGGCTTTTCCCTGATAGCTGACCTCGTAGCTCACAGGGTCCAGTTCCAGGCCCCCGGCGCGCAGCACGCCCTCGTGGGCGGCACCGACACCGTCCGCGCGATGCTTCTTGAGGCCCACGCGGATCCTGGCCAACAGTTCCTCAATGGCAAAGGGCTTGGTCATGTAGTCATCTGCGCCGATGTCCAGGCCCATGACCTTGTCTGACACATCGTCCTTGGCCGTCAGCATGATGATCGGTACATCAGTCTCCCGCCTGGCCCTCCTGCACACCTCGATGCCGCTCATCTCAGGGAGCATCAGGTCCAGGATCACAAGGTCCGGGCGGTCCTGCAGGATCTTATCCAGGCCGCTTCTCCCGTCCTCCGCCAGCAGCACCTCATACCCCTCGTGCTGCAGCTCCAGTTCCAGAAAGCGGGCAATCCGCTTCTCATCCTCCACAATCAGGATCCGGCTCATGTCTTCATCCCAGCCTTTCAGGCCATATTACTGAATCGTTGCACTGGTAAATCCGTCCTGGTCCTGCTCGACGCTGACGGAGCCGTCCCGACCCTGTCCCCTGTAGGGCACCTGCATGGAAGGCGCACGGTGCGTCTGTCCACTGCGGTCGGTAAAGCCCGTGGTGGCGGTGCCACTGTCTTGCCCGGGAGCGTTTTCCTTTTCTGAAAAGCCCCTGGTGAATTCGCCAAAGGATGACTTCATGTGGTCCGCCGCATGCTGAAAGCTGTCCTGCAGATCCGCGCCTTCAAAGGCGGTGTCGTGGCGGATAAAGCTGATCTTGTAGCCCAGAATCAGAGAAAGCGCAAGGGCAAGGAGGGCAAACCAGGGATGCAGGACAATGAGGAGTGCAATGATGATCACCGACAGATTCAGGACGGTCGCATTGCCGCGCCGGATCCTGACCCTCACGCAGTAGAGATTTTCCAGTAGCTCCATGATGCCGTGCCGCCTGGGTTTTTCGCTGCGCCTCTGGTCCTTTTTGTCATCCTTCAGCTTTCCGTTTCGCTCAAGGTCCATCAGGGCCTGCAGGAGATCACCGCCGTGATACTGCAAAAGCGCTGCAGCTTCCTCGTAGCTGATGCCGCTCTTTCGCCGAATCGTCTCAATATCATCCATGGAATAACCAGCCACCGCAACCACCTCCATCTGCGCTATCAGGGCGCCGGGTCAAAATCATCATCTTCGTCATTATCATACCATAACTTACGCAGTCAAACATTAACTGCAGTCCTGATTTGGCTTAGAATCGTGTTAAAAATCAGGCGGTCAGCTCCGCCCTCTTTTCTCCCTCTTTTGCCTCGCCCGCTTTGCCCTCCTCAGCCTTCTCCGGAAGTTCCGGCAGTTCTTCAAGAGAAGAGATCCCGAAGTGCTGCAGGAAGGCGTCTGTGGTCCCGTAGAGGATTGGCCGCCCGAGGGCATCCTTTCGGCCCACCTCGCAGATCAGGCCCTTCTGGGTGAGCGACTGGATGGAATAGTCACATTTGACGCCGCGCACCTGCTCCACCTCGGCCTTTGTGACCGGCTGGCGGTAGGCCACCACGGCCAGCGTCTCCATGATTGCCTGGGACAGGGTCTGGCGCTGGACCGGCTGCAGAAGGTGGACCACATCCTGGGCGTACATGGCCCTCGTGGTCAGCTGCACGTGACTTCCGAAGATTCTCAGGCAGAAGCCACGCTGTCCATAGTCATATTCGTCCCGGAGCCGGAAAAGCGCATTCATGAGATCGCCCCTGTCCACGGACAGTGCCCTGGCCAGGTCTTTCATCTCCACCGGCTCCCCGGAAATAAACAGGATCGCTTCAATCTTGCCGATCAGGTTGCGCAGAGGATCCTTCTGTTCCACCCCGCCTGCGTCCTCTGTCTCTTCCGTCTCAGAGATCGCGGCTTCCCTCTTCGTCTCCGCTTCCCCCTGAGGATGCTCCTGCGTCTGCGTCTCTTCCTCCAGGATTTCCGTCTCCATCATCTTCCCGTTCCTTTCCGGCTTTGTTCCTGCGCCTTCTGCGCTTCCCGGGCAGCTCCTCTTCTTCCACCTGGGCACTCTCCGGCCGCCTTCCGCGCACAAGAAATATCTCCGCACAGGAATGATCCTGTTCTGCGTACATCTCGCCCATCCTCAGAAGCTCCAGCAGTGCAAGGAAGAAGGTGACAACCTCCTCCTTGGTGGGTGCCTCGCTGAAGGCCTCCTCAAAGCGCATCCTGCTGCTTTTTCGGATGGCCCGTGTCAGCGTCAGCATACACTCCTGGACCGTGTGCTCGTCCCGGTGAATATCCCTTGGCGCATAGTGGTTGTTCTCCGCGCTCTCATCCTCTGCCGGGCGCCGCTCCAGGATCCGCTGCATGGCCGCCACAAGGCCGTCCAGGGTGAGGCCCACCAGCTCCGTCTCCTGAGGCGGAAGGGGGAACTCATCGGGAAGCTTGGTCAGAAGATCCCGGGCCGTCTTCTCAAAGACCTTCATCTCCTCGGCCGTCTCCCGGAAGCGCTTGTATTCCTCCAGGCGGCGGATGAGCGCCTCCTCCGGATCCTCCTCCCCCTCCTCCAGCCTGGGCGGTTTGGGGAGCATGGCGCGGCTCTTGATTTCCAGGAGGGTAGAGGCCATCACGAGGAAGTCCGTCGCCTCATCCATGTCCAGGAAGTCTGCCTGGTGGATATATTCGATATACTGGTCCGTGATCTCTGAGACAAAGATATCGTGGATGTCGATCTTTGCCTTCTGGATCATCTGCAGGAGCAGGTCCAGTGGTCCATCAAAATCCTGAAACTGAAATGTCATGCGCTCACCAGAAAATCTTAATCAGAAAATTCAGAAGACCGTTAAACAGGGCACTGTTGACCGTGGACAGAAAGCCCGAGAGAGCGCCTGTCAGCATGAGCACAATCAGGACGATCTGGGCAATCTGAAAGGTCTGGCCATTCAGCTGAAAACGGCCCCTGAGAAAAATGTCATTCACCACATGATAGCCGTCCAGGGGCGGAATCGGCAGGAGATTAAAGATGGCCAGGGACACATTCAGCTGCGCCAGGAGCATCAGAAAGCGCTGCAGATAGCGGATGACAGGGCTTGTCTGTGCATAGGTGTATTTGTAGAGAATGACAAAGAGCGTTGTGGATACAAGGAAGAGCAGGAGATTCATGCAGATGCCGGCCAGGGACACCAGAATGTCGTCCCTGCGGTAGTTTTTGAAGTTTCTCGGATTGACCGGAACCGGCTTTGCGTAGCCGATGCCGAGGATCAGCATGGAGATGGTGCCCAGGGGATCCAGGTGCTTTCTCGGGTCCAGGGTCAGACGGCCATAGTATTTGGCCGTGGGATCGCCGCACCACAGCGCCACGTACCCGTGCGCGCACTCATGCAGAATCAGACTCATCAGGATTGCGATGATATAGAGAATCAGATAGATCGGATCATCCCGAAGCAGTGAAAAGTAGTAATTTACGCGGGAAAGAATGCCCATGCTTCATCCCCCTTTGATTCGGGCCTTGCGCGCCGTACGCAGTCGGAAGGCGCTTTTTCTATGCCTTTAGACAAAAAAATGACGTGGTGTCCCACGTCATCTCTGTCCACGGGCCGGGAACATCATACCTTCTTTATTTTTTTGTGTCAAACCATTTGTCATTTTTATGCCAGATCACTTGATGAAAATCCATAAAAAGACAGATGAGAATCTCATGAAACTGATTCTGCCAGCTCCAGGGTGCCGCGCCCGGTGTCCATCCTGTACATGCGCCCCAGGGGCAGCGTCAGAGAATCCTGCACATGCCCAAAGTGGAGCCCCGTCATCACCGGCACCTTCAGGTCATGCGTCAGATCCTGAAGGACCTTCTCCAGAGAAAAGTCGGTGCCTTCATACTCCGAGTCGCATCCCGTGAAGGTTCCAAGCACAATCCCGGCACATTCATCCAGCTTGCCTGCCAGCTTCAGCTGCCACAGCGACCGGTCCAGGCGGTACACATGTTCCCCGATGTCCTCAAGGCAGAGAATCTTGCCTCGGACGTCCGGATCATATCTTGTCCCGCACGCCGCGGCCATGAGCGTGAGATTGCCGCCCATAAGCTCGCCTTCGGCCTGCCCGGGACGCAGCGCAGACAGCTTCGTGCCGTCAGGATTCTGAAGCGACGGTGCGATCTTCCCTGTCAGTGCCCCGAGAAAACTCTCCAGCGCCTTTCCGCTCATGCGTTTGGAATGCGCCATGGGGCCATGAAAGGTGGCAAGATCCGCCTTCTGCCTGAGAGCCAGGTGCATGCTGGTGATGTCCGAGTATCCTACAAATACCTTGGGATGGCGCCGGATGACCTCATAGTCCACCATGTCCAGCATCCGCATGACACCCCATCCGCCCTTGAGGCAGATGATCCCCTGCGTGGTCTCGTCCTCGAAGGCGCGCATCAGCGTGTCCGCCCGCTCCCGGTCGGTCCCGGACAGATACCCGTACTGCCTGCGGCAGCTCTCGTCCATCACCGGGATAAATCCATAGGACCGGACCTTCGCCTCCGCGTCCCTCAGTTCCTTCTCGGGATTTTCCTCGTGCAGGCACCCCGAGATTGCAATGATGCGGACCCTGTCCCCGAGGGACAGCGGCTTTGGAATCACGCTCATGCCTTTCCCTCCTCTCCGAGGATGGCAAGCATCCCGGCGCACTGGAGCGCCAGGCCCGGCAGCAGCACATCCTCGTCCACGCAGAAGGTGGGCGTGTGCAGGGCAGTGGAGATCCCGGAGCCGATATCATAGTAGACGCCCGGCGTGTGCTCGACAAAGTAGCAGAAGGACTCGACCCCAAGGCTGGGCTGCGCCCGCTCCACCATTCGAGCATCCCCCAGGATGTCCCTAGCCACACTTTCCAGGAGACGATAATAGTGGTCATCGTTTCGCACGGCGCCGTAGCCCGGCGTGAAGGTCACCTCCGCCGTACCGCCCATACCCATGGCGATGCTCTCTGCAAGCGTCCGGATCTTCTCCTTCAGCGTGCCCCGCGTCGCGTCCGTCAGGGTCCTCAGGGTGCCCTCGATCTGCACCTCGCCGCACACAATGTTCCTCGCCTGCCCGCCCTCGATTTTCCCGAGCGTCAGGGCACATGGATCAAAGGGAGAGAGCACGCGGCTGACCATGGTCTGCAGGGCCGTGATGACCGAGGCTGCGATGACGATGGCGTCGACGCCGCTCTCCGGATAGGCTCCGTGGCAGCTTTTGCCGCGGATCACGAGGTGAATCTCATCGCTGGATCCGCTCACATAGCCCGGCTTGCAGAACCAGGTCCCCGCCGGGTACCTCGGGTTCACGTGCTGCCCGAAAACACAGTCCACGCCCTCCATGCACCCCTGTCCTGCCATGAATTTACCTCCGCCCACCGTCTCCTCCTGCGGCTCAAACAGGTAGCGTACCGTGCCGTGCCATAGGTCTTTGTGCTCCGACATCCATCTCATGCTCCCAAGGGCCAGGGAGGTATGCACATCATGTCCGCAGGCATGCATGACCCCTGGGCAGCGGGAGGCAAACTCCAGTCCCGTGTCCTCCTGAATCGGCAGGGCATCCATGTCGGCCCGGACGGCCACACATCTGCCCTCCCCGTTTCTGATCTCTGCCATCACGCCCTCGCAGCCCTCGAATCTATGGACTTCGGCACCAGACTTTCTGGCCTCCTCCTCCACCATGCTGCTGGTCACCTTCTCATGGCCGCTGAGCTCCGGGTGCGCATGGACCTTGCGCCGAATGGCGCGTGTATATTCTACCGTGTCCCTGAGGCGCGGTTCCCAGTTTCTCAGTTCTGTCTCCTGCCACCAGTCTTTCATACACTCTCCCCTTCTTCCGGATCCGCCGAGGCAACTTCTTCCTCGTCGAAAGCATGTTCGTCCATCTCGAGCGGCTTTTTCGCCTGAAGATCACCCAGCAGGCTGTCTTCGCGGCGCCGGACCTGCCCTTTTTCTATATAGAGCCGCACGGGGCGCCTCGAGAGAATCGAGATGCACTCGTTGCGGTTGGTTTCGCACCAGTCGGCATATTCATCATAGGATATCCCGCCGCCGAGCAGCACCACTTCATCGCCCGCCTCGCATTCCGGGATGTCCGTCACATCCACCATCATCTGATCCATGCACACAAGCCCCACCACCGGTGCCCGCCGGCCGCGGATCAGGACCTGGCCCCGGCCGTTGCTCAGGTGCCTCGGGTATCCGTCCCCGTACCCTGCGGGAAGGGTGGCGATCAGTGAATCTCGCTCAAGCACCATATCATCCGAGTATCCGACAGGCTCCCCGCGCTGTACCCGGTGGATCTGGGCCACGTGGGTCATGAAGGTCACCGTCTCCTCGCACCCAAAGGGCATGTCCTTCGTGCCGGACGGCCTGACCCCATACAGGAAGGCGCCCACGCGGCAGTAGCTCAGGTGCCAGTCGGGATATCTGCAAAGTCCGATGGAATCACAGATGTGAAGGGTGGGCAGATTGACTTTATATCGGCTCTCCAGCTCTGCTTTCATCCACATGAGACGGTCAAACTGCTCGATGTCCCGCTCCCGGTTGATCAGCCCCAGGTGTGAGTACATTGCCTCCACATGCACAGACCAGTGATCCGCGATGAGCATCGCCAGCGGCAAGATATTCTCCTCTGTGCATGCAAAGCCCAGCCGGTGAAAGCCGGTATCCAGCTTCAAATGGGCCCTTGCGCACATGTGGGCTTTCTCTGTGGCCGCCTGAATCTCATCAAAGTCTTCCTCTGACGCGGCCGTCATGATGATGTCCTGCCGGATCAGCTCCGGGATCAGTTCCTTCTCGGCTCTGCCCATCACCAGGATGTCCCCGATGATGTGGTTTGCCCTGAGTTCCAGCGCCTCCCGCGCGCAGCTGACCGCAAAGTGTCTGCACTTTTCCTCACTGAGGATCCTTGCGACCTCCACAGCCCCGTGGCCGTAGGCATTGGCCTTGAGGACCGCCATGACCCTGGAGGAGCAGAGATTCTTGGCCGTCCTGTAGTTTGCCCTCAGCTTATCTGCATCTATTTCAATCCATGTTCGTTCGCTGTCTCGCCAAGGTTTTTCTGTCAACCCTGATTCCCCCTCTCGGATCTGCCTGATTTCAGTCGTCCGTCCCCTTATTTATCTCAGTCCACAGAAAAAAGCAAGATTCCCATGGAATCTTGCTTTGCAAAACTAATTCATTCGGCGCAGGAATTCCGCCTCGTCGATGACCTCGATGCCAAGCGTCTGGGCCTTGGTCAGCTTGCTGCCCGCCGCCTCGCCCGCCACCACGAAGGCCGTCTTCTTGCTGACGGAGGAAGCGGCCGTACCGCCCTGGGCACGGATCAGATCCTCCGCCTGTTTCCTGGAAAGGGTGGGCAGGGTGCCGGTCACCACAATGCTCATACCGGTCCATATGCCCTCTGCAGCCTTCGCACTCTCCCTGGGCTTCACGCCCGCTGCCAGGAGCCTTCGGATCATCTCCCTGTTTTCCTCAAAGGAGAAAAACTCCACCACGCTCTGTGCGACGATGCCGCCCACATCCGGGATGGCGGTCAGGTCATCCTGTGTGGCCGATGCGACCTTCTCAAGGCGCCCGAAGACGCCTGCCAGGTCTCTTGCCGTCTTCCGCCCGATGTTCGGGATCCCGATGGCAAAGAGGAAGGCGTCCAGGGAGCAGTCCTTGCTCTTCTCGATGGCCTTCAGGAAATTGTCCGTCTTCTTCTCCTTGAAGCCCTCAAGACCCAGCACATCTGTCTTGGAGAGATGATACAGGTCTGCCATGTCGCGGACATTCAGCCCGTCATACATCTGCTCAGCCGTCTTCTCGGAGAACCCGTCGATATCCATGGCATCCCGCCCTGCAAAATGTGCCAGGCGCGCCACGGCCTGGGGCTTGCAGGATGCCCGGTTCATGCAGAACAGGTGCGCCCCCCGCTCCTCCAGCTTCTGCCCGCAGGCTGGACAGACCTCCGGCTTCTCGATCGGGACCTCGCCGGGTTTTGGCTCCCCCACGCGGCCCAGAATCTCGGGAATCACGTCGTTGGACCTGCGGATCCATACGTCCGCCCCGATGGCCACTTTCTTTCTCTGGATATCGCCAAAATTGTTGAGGGTCGCGTTCTCCACGGTCACACCGTAGAAATCCACCGGTTCCAGGTGGGCCACTGGCGTCAGCTTCCCGGTTCGCCCAAGCTCCCAGGTCACGGAGTTAAGGCGCGTGACATTCTCCTCTGCCTCAAACTTGTACGCCACGGCCCAGCGGGGGAACTTCTCAGTAAAGCCCATCTCCCGCCTCAGGGCAAAATCACCCACCTTGATGACGACCCCGTCGATGAGCCAGTCAAGGGTCGGCCGCTTTTCCCCCACCTCCTGAATGCACTTTTCCAGCTCCTCCCGGCTCTTTGGTTCCCCGAGATAGGGGGAAACCTGGAAGCCCTGGGCGCGGATAAAATCCAACATGCCCGTCTGAGAGTCGTAGGGCGGATTGTCGATGGTGCCGATCTGGTAGAAGAAGGCGTCGAGATGGCGCGAAGCCGTGACCGCGGGATCCAAATTTCTCAGGGCCCCCGCCGCCGCATTTCGGGCATTCTTGAGGGGCTCCTTCGCCGTCTGGTTGTATTGTTCCAGGGTCGACAGGCGCATGATGCACTCGCCCTGGATCTCGAGCCGACCCTTGTAGGGAATCGAGAGAGGAATGGTCCGGATGGTCCTTGCCTGCGGCAGGATAGCCTCCCCGACCTCGCCGTTGCCTCGTGTTGCAGCCTGGACGAGGTGACCGTCCTCATAGGTCAGGTTCAGCGTCAGTCCATCAAACTTGTATTCCACGAAGTAGTCAAGGTCCTGCCGCCCGGCCAGCTTTTCGGTCCTTCTGGTCCAGTCCTCCAGGGCGTTCATGGTCTGCACCTTGTCCATGGACCAGAGCCTGGTGATGTGCCGGTGCTCCTCAAACCCCTTCATGATCTCCCCGCCCACCCGGTGGGTGGGAGAGTCGGGAAGCCTGACGCCCGTCTCCTCCTCCATCCGGCGCAGACGGTCATACATCTCATCCCACTGCTTGTCGGAGATCACGGGAGCATCCAGATCATAGTAGGCGTGGGCCGTCTCGTTCAGCTCCCGGACCAGCTGCTCCATCTCGCGAAGAGACGTATCGCTCATGCCCGAAGCCTTCTGTGCACCTTCCACTTTTTCAGTCCTCCAGCTTGATCAGCGGCACGATCGCCAGGTTGAATTCCTTCACGCCGAAGGCAGAGAACTCGATGCGGATCCTGGCGTCTGCACCTGACCCGATCATCTCCTCCACAATGCCCTCTCCGAACTTTTTGTGCATCACGCGGTCGCCCACCTCAAAGTGCTCGGCATTCTTGGGCTCAAGCCCCCTGGCTGCGCTCCCGACAAACCCTTTGCGCACGCCGGGAATGTTCAGGCTGCCAAGACCCAAAGGATCGCTGGGCGACTTCATGGGCCGGGGCTGCCGCACGCCGCTCTGTCGCACAGGCGCCGGATCCGAGCCAAAGGCTCTGGCCCGCTTGTTGGCCAGATCGTCCGCCAGGAGCCTGGCCGGGATCTCGCTGAGGAAGCGGCTGGGCTCATTGCGGGTCTGCTGGGTATAGATCATGCGGGTGGACGAACGGGAGAGGAACAGACGCTGCCGCGCGCGTGTGAGCGCCACGTAGAAGAGTCTCCGCTCCTCCTCCACCTTCTCCTCGGTATCGGCGTTTCTGTGGAAGGGGAAGAGGTTCTCCTCCAGGCCCACGATGAAGACGTTGTTGAACTCCAGTCCCTTGGCCGAATGGATCGTCATGAGGGTCACGCGACCGGTGAATGTATCTGCCTTATCCAGATCTGATACCAGGGCGACGCTCTCCAGATAGTCCTCCAGTTTGCCCTCCGGGTTAGACTTTTCGAAGGCTGCCACGGCGTTGATGATTTCATCAATGTTGTCCACGCGGCTCTTGGCATCCTCGTTGTCCTGGCCCTCATACTGCTTGCGAAGGCCGGTCAGCTCGACCAGCTGCACCACAAACTCGCTCAGCTTCATGGTTTCCTTGCAGATGTGCAGCTGATTGAGCAGCTCTGCGAACTCATTCACGCACTTGCGCGGGCGGCTGGCCAGGGACTCCGGCGGTGCCATGATGGCAGAGTACAGCGGCATTCCCTCCGCGTGGGCATGATCCTCCAGCACCTGCACCGTGCTGTCGCCGATGGACCGCCTCGGTACGTTGATGATCCGCTTGAGGCTCAGGTCATCGGAGGGGTTGACCAGAATCCGCATATAGGCGATCAGGTCGCGCACTTCCTTGCGGTCGTAGAACTTCATGCCTCCGAAGACGCTGTAGGGAATGGAGGAATTGGTGAGCAGTTCCTCCAGCACGCGGCTCTGGTTGTTGGTACGATAGAGCACCGCAATCTCACCGTAATCCTGGCCCTGGCGCACAAGATCCCGGATACGGTTTGTGACCCAGGCAGCCTCGCCCCGGTCGTCCTCTGCGCAGAACAGCTGGATCTTCTCCCCGGCCTCGGACTCGGTCCAGAGCTTTTTGTCCTTCCGCTGCGCGTTGTGGGCGATCACCTGGTTTGCGGCATCGAGAATGTTCTGGGTTGACCTGTAGTTCTGCTCCAGGCGGATGACCACGGTCTCCGGGAAATCCTTTTCAAAGTTCAGAATGTTGCGGATGTCGGCACCGCGCCAGGAATAGATGGACTGGTCATCATCGCCCACGACACACAGGTTGTGGTGATTGACCGTGAGCAGACGGATCAGCTCATACTGCGCCCGGTTCGTATCCTGGTATTCATCCACCAGGATATACTGGAACCGCTCCTGGTAAGCCTGCAGGACCGGCGGATGATCTGCCAGAAGCTCCAGCGTCTTCACGAGGAGGTCGTCAAAGTCCAGCGCATTGAGCTGCTGCTTGCGGTCCTCATAGGCCACATACAGGTCATGGATCTTCTGATCCCGGTACGACTTGTCGGAATGTGCAAACCAGTCATCCGGCTTCCAGAGCTTGTCCTTGGCGTCCGAGATCTTGGCCTTGACTTCCTTCACCGGCAGGTACTTCTCGTCGATGTTCTCCCGCTTGTACAGTTCCTTGAACAGGGAGTTCTGATCATCGTCATCAAAGATTGCAAAGGAGCGCTCATAGCCGATCTTCTCGATGTCCCGCCTCAGGATACGCGCACAGGAGGAGTGGAAGGTGGAGATCCAGGCATCCTGCGCATCTTCCCCGACCAGTTCGAGGATACGCTTCTTCATCTCGTTGGCAGCCTTGTTGGTGAAGGTCCGCGCCAGGATATGCCAGGGTTTTACACCATGGTCAATCAGGTTGGCCACGCGGTAGGTGAGCGTGCGGGTCTTTCCGGAGCCTGCGCCTGCAAGAATCAGGACAGGTCCATCCAGTGTCTCCGCGGCTTTTCGCTGTTCGGGGTTGAGCATGCTCAGATCCATATATACCTCACTTCTTCATTCGGGCGGTCTGTCCGCCGCCAGCTCCTGCGGGCTTATCGCCCTGACCGGTGTCTGATAGTCTATTTTATGTATCCTGATCCGTGGGCTTGTCCTGGGGCTTTCCCGTGGTCCTCCCCGGAAGCCTTCCCAAAAGTCCCTCCCGGTCCAGCCGTCCCAGGATCTCCTGGTACCCGTCCTGCCCGTACATCATGGCTCGATTGATCCGGGAGATGGTGGCCGTGGACGCGCCGGTGGCCTCTGCGATCGTCTGATAGGTTTCCTTCCTGCGAAGCAGCACGGCCACCTCCAGGCGCTGCGCCATCTTGTTGATTTCGGCAATCGTGCAAAGATCCTCAAAAAAATGGTACGCCTCGTCCCTGTCCTTGAGATGCAAAATGGCATCCATCAGAAGGTCCGTCTGTGCACTTCTGAACTTTGTCTCGTCCATCCTGCCAGGGCTCCTTTCTCCCGGTCCTCAGGGTTGCTTCCTCAGCCCTTCCCTGCAGGCGCTGCGGGCTTTTGCTGGATGGGCTTTCGCATACTCAGCCCGATCCTGTTTTTCTTTACGTCCACTTCCGTCACATACACCGTCACCACATCGCCCACCGACACCATCTCGGAGGGATGCCGGATCCTCCGGCCGAACTGGGAAATGTGAACCAGTCCATCCCGGTGAACCCCAATGTCCACGAAGGCGCCGAAGTCCGTGACATTGCGCACGGTACCCTTGAGCTCCATGCCGACCATGAGGTCCTCCATGGACATGACATCGGACCTGAGCAGCGGCGGCGGCAGCTCGTCGCGCGGGTCACGGCCGGGCTTGGACATCTCCTCCACGATATCGCGGAGCGTCGGCTCGCCGATGCCCAGGAGCTCTGAGAGCTTCTTCAGGCCCTCCGCTTCCACCAGCGGTTTCAGCCTGCCTCTGGCCGCATCCTCCTCGTTGATGCCGAAGTGCTTGAGCAGCGCCTTGGCCGGCTTGTAGCTCTCCGGGTGCACGCCCGTATTCTCAATGAGGTCCTTCCCGCCCGGGATCCTGAGAAACCCGGCGCACTGCTCAAAGGCCTTGGGTCCGAGCTTCGGCACCTTCTTGAGCTCGGTGCGCGTAGAATAGGGACCGTTCTCCTCGCGGTAGGCCACGATGTTTTTGGCCAGCGTTTTGTTGATGCCTGCCACGTGGCTCAGAAGCGCTGCGCTCGCCGTGTTGGCATCCACGCCCACCGCATTCACGCAGTCCTCCACCACGTGGTCCAGGGCATCGTCCAGCTCTGCGCCTTTCAGGTCATGTTGGTACTGCCCTACCCCGATGGCCTTGGGATCAATCTTGACAAGCTCCGCCAATGGGTCCTGCAGGCGCCTGGCGATCGAAATGGCCGAGCGTATATTCACGTCGTACTGCGGGAATTCATCCGCCGCCATGGGCGAGGCAGAATAGACGGAGGCGCCAGCCTCATTGACAATCATATAGGAAAGACGGGTGTTTTCCGGCAGATCGTGCATGACGTCCACAAAGAACTTCTCCGTCTCCCGGCTGGCCGTGCCGTTCCCGATGGCGGCCACGGTGACATGGTGCTTCAGGATCAGGTTTCTGATGACCTTCTTCGATTCCTCCACCCTCCGCTCGAAGGTGGGATAGACCACCGCCGTGTCCAGGACGCGTCCGGTGCCGTCCACCACGGCCACCTTGCAGCCGTGGGCGATACCCGGGTCCAGGCCGATGGTCACGCTGTTTCTGACCGGTGGCTGCATGAGCAGCGGACGCAGATTCTGTGCAAACACCTGAATCGCCGCGGTCTGTGCCCTGTCTGTCATGTCGCCCCGAAGCTCTGTCTCAAGAGAGGGCGCGATCAGGCGGTCATAGGCATCCTGGCAACAGGCACTCACGTACTGGGTCGTGAAGGAACCGGTATTCAGCACATAGTCCTGGGCGATCACACCCACGGCTTTTCCCGTGTCCACATCCAGGCGGACCTTCAGGAAGCCTTCCTTCTCGCCGCGGTTCACCGCCAGCACCCGGTGACTTGGCATGGTCCTCCACAGTTCCTTGTAGTCATAGTACATCCGGTAGACGCTGTCATCTTCCGTGGCAGCCGTGGTCACCACCTGGCATTCGGCACTGTAGAGCGCCTTGAGCTTCAGCCGCACCGCAGCATCATCGCTCATACGCTCGGAAATGATGTCCATGGCCCCCTGAATGGCCTCCTCGGGCGTGTTGACGCCCTTCTCCGGATCCACATAGTTAGCTGCCAGCTCCTCCGGCGATCTTGCCTTGGACAGCTGCAGGACGATGATATCCGCCAGGGGCTCAAGGCCCTTTTCCTTGGCAATGCTGGCCCTGGTCCTGCGCTTTGGACGATAGGGACGGTAGATATCCTCCACCCGGGACAGGGTGGGCGCAGCGTCCAGTTCGGCCTGCAGCTCCTCCGTCCACTTGTCCAGCTTTTTCAGACTCTCCGACACTTCCTGCTTGCGGGCCTCCAGATTCCTGAGGCTCTCCAGCCGCTCGCTCATATCTCTGAGGACCTGATCATTGAGTTCCCCGTGCTTTTCCTTGCGGTATCTGGCAATGAAGGGCACCGTCGCGCCCTCATCCAGCAGCTCCACCACGGCTTCCACCTGCCAGGGTTCCACAGAAAATTCCTTTGCCAGTGTCTGAATGATATTCACAGTCCACGTTCCTTCCATACGGGCGACCGCCCGTTCAATCCTGCCAGAATGCCGCCCGCAAAGGCGAACATCAGATTATATCCGCCGCAGCTGCCGTGCACATCCAGCACCTCGCCCGCCGCATGCAGGCCTGCCTTTCCCCGGATCTCCATGTTGCCAGGCTGCACCTGGGAAACTGCCAGCCCGCCCTTTGTCACCTGGCACATATCAAAACCGCGGATTCCATGGACACAGAGCCGGAAGTCTTCCATCTCGCGGACGAGCTTTTCCAGTGACCTGTCCGTGAGAATACCGATGTCGGCCTTCACCGGGATGCCGCTCTTTTTGATCAGGCACATGGAAAGCCTTGGCACGCAGATGCCGCACAGCAGCTGTTCGCACATCTGCCCGCCCCAACTGTCCCGCCGGCGTCTGAGTTCCCCGGCCATACGCGCAGCATCCAGGCCCATGGGCGAGAGCAGATCCAGGGAGATCTCCGTTTTCCCCAGGGCACAGAACTCGGAGGCATTCATGATGCACACGCCGCTGAGCCCATAGGAGGTGAAGAGCACCTCTCCGGTATCCGAGTAAATTTCCTTCTGTTCCCGGAAGACCCGCACGCGGCTCTTGACCCGGATGCCGTCGAGGCCCCGGATGGGCCGCGTGTCCGTCTCCACCTGCGACAGCGCCGGCGACGGACCTGAGACCTTCAGGCCCAGGTCCTGAAGCAGGCCATAGCAGGAGCCGTTGCTCCCAAGCTTTGGCTGTGCCTGGCCGCCGCCGCACACGAGCAGCCGTTTGCCTGAAAGCACCTCATCCCCGATGGATGCGTGCCACAGGCCCTGTTCCTCCCAGATCTTCTCGACCTTGCAGGAGCAGCGCACCTGTACACCGAGGCGCTCCATCTGGAAGCGAAGAACATCCAGCACCGTACTTGCCTGCAGGGATGCGGGATACACGCGCCCCTGGTCCTCCTGACGGAGGCGAAGGCCCATCCACTGCCAGAACGCTTCCTGGTCCCGGGGACCAAATTGATCCAGCACAGCACCCGCCAAGGTTTCGCCTGCAGGATATCGCCGGTCCAGCTTATTCATGAGGTTACAGCGGCCGTTCCCTGTCGCGAGGAGCTTTTTCCCCACCCGGTCCATCCGCTCCAGCACCAGGACCCTGTCGCCCAGGGATGCGGCCGCCACTGCGGCGCTGAGCCCCGCGGCTCCTCCGCCGACGATCAGAAGATCCCACATGCAGCCCCACATCCCTTCTGTCAAAATTCATAAGTGTTCGGACGAAACCAGATGATAGATCTTCTTCAGCTCCTCCGTCATCTGCCCGTCCATCCCATAGACAATCAGCGGGGGCTCCGTGTGCAGAAGCGGCCTGGCGTCCTTCTGTGCCTCAATGAGCACCAGGTTTGCAGCCTTCTCCACGCGGGGGTAAATCAGGCGGATGCGCTTGGGCTCCAGGTGCATCTCCTGCATCTTGGTCATCAGCTCCAGCATGCGCTGGGCCGGGTAGATGATGGACAGCCTGCCTCGGCTCCTGAGCAGATGTGCTGCGGATCTGAGCCAGGGCGATATGCCCTCCTCCCCCTGATGGCGTGAGAGCGCAATGGTCTCACTCGGGTTTTTGATACCGCCCCCCGGCGTGCCGTAGGGCGGATTGCAGATCACATGATCCCACTGACAGGGCGGGATCTTCTGCGGAATATCCGATACATCCATGATATGGACAGACGTGAACGCTTCCATGCCGTTGATCTCAAAGGACCTTCGCGCCATATCTGCCATCGTTTCCTGCAGCTCAAAGACATCATAGGAATCGCCCTTGTCCCGTCCGAACAGCAGGATTGGTAAAATGCCCGTGCCTGTCCCAAGGTCCGCCACCCGGTCCCGTCTGCCCATGCGGGCAAAGTCTGCCAGCAGGACCGCGTCCATCCCGTAGCGGAATCCTTCCTTCTTCTGAAAGATCCGAAGATTACGCCAGCCCAGATCTTCCAGTGTCTCCTCCTGCGGAATCTGCGCCTTCTCCGGCACGGTCTGGGATTCGACTCGATCTGACATCCCGTATACCGCCTCTTTCCCGGTTTCGTGGGATCTTCACCAAAATCTAGGGATCCCTGCGAAACAAAACACAACCTGCCCGGCAGCGGGTATGTCGCGTTTACGTAACATTATATCACAAATCCCGCCAAATGCCACGACAAAGATGGTTTTTCCGGGTTTTTGCAGCACATATCCCATGGCTCTCCGTCCCGGTTCCCGGCCACAGGCTGGAATCCTCCAAAAGAAGCTGTTTCGCAAGCAAAAGCACCAGCAGCCAAACCGCCGGTGCTTTCTGTTTGTGTCGATTTTTGGTGTATCTATATTTTGCAGATGCGGCGGCGGATCACTTTAACAGCTCCGCATACAGGCTTTCCTTCACCACGTCCCACCGTCCGTCCAGGAGCATGTTCTTCAGGTTCTGCCGCAGAATCGCCGGCCCGTGTTTCGGGTCCCGTGCCAGCTCGTTGGACTGCCCTTCCCGGTTCAGTGGCCAGACAATCCTGGAGATATAGTTGGTCACCGCACGGATGGTGGCATTGCCTGCCTGTACATTGTACGGTCCGCAGAGCATATCCTCTGCCTGCTGGAAAGTCTCCGTGCTCACCGCCACCTCAGCACATTTGAGCATGGCACCCGGGCTCATTTTGAACGGGAGCCGGTCCACGCCAAGCTTGATATCCATCGGATAAAAGGTGGTGTTTCCCTCAGCCATGAGGCGTTGCCTGGTCTCCTCATCCTTTGGCACATAACAGGTGCGCTCATAGAGATACACGCCCTTGAGGGTAATCAGAGACCGCGTGGCTTTCCGAGTATTCTTCATCCTCAGCCCGCGCTGTTTCCATCCTGTCCTCGCCTTTTTCAGGACCTCTTTTTCCGGAAACAGGTGGGCCCATGTATCCGGATTCTCATCCATCATCTCCATGATCTCACGCATGGACATCTGTGTGTTCACATGATTTCCCTTTCCATTCAGGCCGGCAGCTGAGGCTGCATGCCCTTTTTTTCAGACCATCCGGACATTCCCGGAATCATCCCCCGCACGAATTTGTTACCTACAAAAAAATATACTCAGGGATTTTTCTGTCCCCTTGCCCGCTTTCTGCTCCCATGATAAAATAAGCTTGTTGCCGGAGTGGCGGAATGGCAGACGCGGTGGACTCAAAATCCATTGGTAGCGATATCGTGCGGGTTCAAGTCCCACCTCCGGCATTTTAGACCGATGTTTCATCGGTCTTTTTTCTTTGCCTCATTTCCACCAGGAGAAGGGCTCTTCCTCCCCAGACATACTGGACGTGTGCCCGATGCCCAGGATCTCCGGCGCCTTCCGGCCGCCGACGCTGTTGCCGAGGCTGTTGACCATCTGATTCACCTGCCGGCCAAGAAAGACCATGGCGGATGACTGTCCTCCATCCAGATTGAGCGCTACACTGCACCCAAGATCTTTCATGATCTGCGCCGTTTCCAGAAGGGACAGGCCCTTGCTGTCCTTGCTTCGCCCGTCACAGACCATCGCCACATAGTGTCCGGGCGCCACCATTCCAATGGCTGTCCTCTGGGCATAGGTCAGAGGATGCCTGGAGATCCGATCAATCTGAATTTCTCCTGCGTGCACCAGCACCGGGCCAAAGGACAGGACGGTCGTGGCGCCCATATCCAGATACGCCTGGGCCGAGTACGCATCCGAGAGGGCCACGGTCATGTCGCCATCTGGGTAGATCGCCAGCGTATCCTCCGGCGGAAACTGGTGCCTGTCTGATGGCTGCGGAGCATCGCTGAACACCCGTCCGCGGCGGATGACGACGCCGGGCCAGACATAGGACTGCCGTACGTGGGCAAAATCCCCGTTGATGGCAAACACTGTGCCGGTCCGCCGCGCGAGCACGTGAGGATATACAGACAGCTGCATGGGGTTTTCCTCCCGCAGCGTCACCATGTCCCATGTCTCCACGGGCACCCCGTCCTGCATGCGCACCCGGATGTCCGCTTGGTACCACACGGCCAGCCGGTCATAGGTCCTGATCCTGCGCTCGATCTCCACGGAGAGGTTTTTCGAGCGATACAGGAATCTGCCATCATTCAGATCCACCGAGATCTCCTCGCCCGACTCCGTAAACACATCCTTATCCAGGAGGTTACCCGTCTCGCCGCCGGGGAGCGGAATATCCAGAAATTCTGCCCGTGCACAGAAAAAGGGGAACATCAGGACCAGCAGCAATGCGGCACATCTCCTGCATCCACCGGTCATCCGCTTCCCTTCCTTCCGTTCATCCTGCCGCCGGGTCATGCCTGCATGCAGGCACCATACCCCGGGCGGAGCCGCGAAAGTATACCAAATGGACTGGATGAAATCAACATGCTGGTGATATACTGAGGCATGGAAATTCTGCCTGAAAAGAGGGATCCTATGGCCAAGCTCGACTGGGGCGAAAACCTGAATCTGAAGATTGACATGCTCCCCGAGTCCCCTGGCTGCTACCTGATGAAGGACGCTGAGGGGACCATCATCTATGTCGGCAAGGCAGTCAATCTCAAAAACCGTGTCCGCTCCTATTTCCGGGACACCTACCACACCCCCAAGGTGGCGGCCATGATCTCCCATATCAGCGACTTTGAGATTTTACTGTGCGAATCGAACCTCGAAGCCCTGTGTCTTGAGTGCAACCTGATCAAGGAGCACAGGCCCTATTACAACATTCTCCTCAAGGACGACAAGCACTATCCCTACATCCGCCTTGATCCGAAGGAGCCCTTTCCCCGCCTGTCCCTGGCACGGCGCATGGAGAAGGACGGGGCCAGATATTTTGGCCCATACATCGGGGCCACGGCCGTCAAGCAGGTCATGGATACGGTCAGAAACGTCTTTCCTCTTCGCACCTGTAAGCTGTCCTTTCCCCTGAAAAGTCCCGTGCGGGCCTGCATCAACTACGACATGCACAAATGTCTTGCACCCTGCATCGGAGCCTGCACACAGGAAGACTATGATAAAATGATCGGCGGTGTCCTGTCTTTTCTGGATGGGCATTACGATCTGGTCCTGGACCAGCTGAAGAAGAACATGCAGGAAGCCTCCGGAAAGATGGAATATGAGAAGGCTGCCCTCTATCGGGACCAGATCCGGGACATTGAGGGTCTCATGCAGCGCCAGATCGCCATTCGCACAGATCTGAGCGAACAGGACATCATCGCCCTTGCCCAGGACGGTCTGGATGCCATGGTCCAGATCCTCTATGTCCGGGGCGGTAAGATGCTGGGCGGAGATCACTTCACCCTGCCGCGGGAGGGTGCGGAGGATCCCGGGGAAGTGCTGTCCGAGTTCATCACCCAGTACTACGAGCAGGGCTCTCTGATTCCAAGGAATGTGCTTGTGCAGCACCTGCCAGAGGGGTCTGTCCAGCAGCTGGAGGAGTGGCTGCGTGACCAGAAGGGCGGTGCCGTGACGCTGCGTGTACCGCAGCGCGGCGAAAAACACGAGCTGGTCCTGCTGGCAGAAAAGAATGCTGCCGATGCCCTCCTCAAGCGTAACGCCCGGGCCAGCATCCGGGAGGAGCGCACCAGCGGGGCAGCTGCAAAGCTGGCGGAAATTCTCGGAATGCCCCGCTATCCCCGCCGCATTGAGGGCTATGACATTTCCAACACACAGGGTGCGCAGAGCGTCGGCTCCATGGTCGTGTTCATCGACGGCGAGCCCGCCAAGAAAGAATACCGGAAGTTCAGGATCAAGACGGTTGAGGGTGCCAACGACTTTGCCTCCCTCAATGAAGTCCTGTCCCGACGGTTTTCCCACGGGCTGCAGGAAAAGGAGGAACGCGAAAAGGATGGCCTGAGCCCCATCGGCGGGAAATTCTCCGATTTTCCGGACCTGATCCTCATCGACGGCGGTCCACAGCAGCTGCGCTTTGCACGGGATGCCGTGCTCTCCCTCGGAGTGAAGGACGTCTTCATGTTCGGCCTTGCGGAAAAACAGGAGGAAATCTTCCTTCCGGACCGTGAAGAGCCCATCGTGCTGGACCACAGGACACCGGAACTTCAGCTGGTCCAGCGGGTTCGCGATGAGGCGCACAGAAGCGCCATCACCCACCACCGTGCCCTTCGCGGAAAGGCTTTCACCCACAGTCAGCTGGAGGACATTGAAGGCATCGGTCCCAGCCGCAGAAAGGCACTGCTCACCCATTTCGGGTCCATTAAAGCAATTAAAAGTGCAAGCCTTGACGATCTTCTCGCGGTCAAGGGTATGAACCGAAAGGCTGCGGATGCCGTTCTCGCCTGGGCCGAGAAGGACACAGGCAGAAAACCTGTGATCCCGCCGCCCTCCATCCCCTGAAGACGATGCGCCTAAATGAAAGACACAGGACCCGAGCCTTTGCGGACTTGGGTCCTGTGTCTTTCTCCGCTTTTCGATTGTCGTCACTCTGCCTGACGGCCCTCTTTGAGCAGCCGCTTGAAGGTCTGGAAGGTCTCCTCCGAGAGGTCATGCTCCATCTTGCATGCGTCCTCCCGTGCCGTCTCGCGGTTCACGCCGAGCATCACGAGATATTCTGTAAGGGTTGTGTGCCGATCATAGATTCTCTCTGCGATGGCCTTGCCCTTCTCCGTGAGCGTGATCAGGTTGTCATCATCCATGAGGATGTAGTCGTTCTCACGCAGCTGTTTCATCGCCACCGATACGGACGGCTTTGTCACATTCAGCCGCTGCGCAATATCCACAGAGCGGGCATAGCCCTTCTCGAGGCGGAGCATCAGAATCGACTCAAGATAGTCCTCTGCCGATTCATGTATCGTCATATCCTTCACCTGCCAGCAATTGGATTGTCCCAAGTGCTCCGATCACCCTCGCAGAAACTGCCTCAGAACCACGCGGTCAGCCTGATGTCCGGAGCTATAATATTGGTCCTGTTGGGAAACTTCCTGTATTTTAAGCCTGTCTCATCCTTGTGTCAATGTCCGGATTTCTTCCCATTCAGGCCAGCTTTTTCCACCTCAGCAGGAAACCCTCATCAGACGTTTTCAAAGAAGGTGCTCCCGTCTTCTCTCAGCAGAATACCATCCTGGAAATGCAGCGGCGTCGGAGTGGATATCATGTAGCGCAGGATCTCATCCATGCGGACTGTGTCCTGAAAGGTGATCAGGGAAAAGCTCACGCCATGCTTGTGCGCGCGGCCCGTTCTTCCGATCCTGTGCAGATAATACTCGTTCTCCTGCGGCAGATCGAAATTGATCACCGCCTCCACATCGTCCACGTCGATGCCTCTTGCTGCCACGTCGGTCGCAATGAGAATCGGGAATTTTCCCCGCTTGAACCGCTGCATCGTTTCGCTTCTCACGCTCTGCCGGATATCGCCGTGGATCACATCCACGTCATACCCTTCCTTTTTCAGGCGGCTGGTCACCCTGTCCGCCATGAATTTGGTGTTTGTGAAGATCATGATGCGACTGTATTCATTGCTGTCGAGGAGATAGAGAAGATCATCCATCTTGCGCATGGCTTCCGTTTTGATAACATACTGCGTGATCTGCGGACGGTCCTCCTTCTTGGCTTCCACAGTCACTTCCACTGGCTCGTGCTGGTACTTCCATGCAATGGTCAGAACATCCTGGTTGGTCGTGGCGGAAAACAGGACCAGCTGCCGGTCCGGGGGTGTGCATTCGATGATCTTTGTGACATCCTTCACAAAGCCCATGTTCAGCATTTCATCCGCTTCATCCAGCACCATGGTGTGCACTGCCCGAAGCGTAATATTTTTCCGGTTCATGTGATCCAGAAGCCGTCCGGGCGTGGCGATGACGATCTGCGGGTTCCGTTTGAGCAGGCTGATCTGTTTTGAGATCGACTGTCCGCCGTAGAGCACGGCGATCCGGACACCCTTGATGAACTTCGCCAGCTGCGTCAGTTCCTCGCCGATCTGAATGGCCAGCTCTCTTGTCGGTGCCAGGACAATCTCCTGGACCCGCTGGTCATCCAGCTGCACGTACTCCAGCATAGGAATGCCAAAGGCCACGGTCTTCCCTGTGCCGGTGGGTGCAATCGCATTGATGTCCGCGCCACCCATCATCAGGGGGATCGTTTTTTTCTGAACAGTGGATGGTTCTGTAAAACCCATCGCTTTGACGGCTCGAAGAATTTCCTTTGACAGGTCCATCTGCTCAAAGCCGATGTTCTCCTGTGTCTCATCTGTCACCGTCGTGATTTCCTGGTCTGCCGACTGATTTTCACTCATCAGCTTACGATTCCTTTCAGGCGCACTCTTCCTGCAGATAGGCGCGGATTGCCTTGGACAGCTGGTCCGGGCAGGAAGTATTGCCGCGGCACGGCACACCTTCCAGGCGCTGTGCCACATCCTCTGCCTTCTGCCCAATGACCATCCGGGCCAGTCCCTCAGTGTTTCCCCGGCATCCATTGGTGAACTTACAGTAGGTCACGATGCCGTCTTCGATTTCCAGCGCGATATCTGTGGAACATGTTCCATGTGTTTTATAATGTTTCATCTTTGTATCACTCCGACAAATTTGTCTTTTCTTGCAAAAAGGCGTCCTCCGATCTAGGAGGACGCCTTCTGTTTACCAATGATTATTCGATGACAGAAGCCACAACACCGGAACCTACGGTGCGGCCGCCTTCACGGATAGCGAAACGCAGGCCCTGCTCCATAGCAATGGGGGTGATCAGAGTGATCTCCATATCGATGTTGTCACCAGGCATCACCATTTCCACGCCGTCAGGCAGCTTGATGGAGCCAGTCACGTCCGTGGTACGGAAGTAGAACTGGGGACGATAGCCATTGAAGAAGGGGGTATGACGGCCGCCCTCTTCCTTGGTCAGAACGTACACCTGGCCAATGCAGTGGGTATGGGGATGGATGGAGCCGGGCTTTGCCAGCACCTGGCCACGCTCGACCTCGTTGCGCTGAATACCACGCAGCAGAGCGCCGATGTTGTCGCCAGCCTGAGCATAGTCCATCTGCTTGTGGAACATTTCCACGCCGGTCACGACGGTGGAACGGGCCTTGTCCATCAGACCCACGATTTCGACGGTGTCAGACACCTTCACGGTGCCGCGCTCCACACGGCCGGTAGCCACAGTGCCACGGCCAGAGATGGAGAACACGTCTTCCACGGGCATAAGGAAGGGCAGGTCAGTTGCACGCTCGGGTTCGGGGATGTACTCGTCCACAGCGTTCATGAGCTCCCAGATGGGGGCGCACTCGGGAGCGGTATCCACATCGGTGCCGCCGTTCTGCACGTACTCGAGGCACTTGAGAGCAGAACCACGGATGATCGGGATGTCGTCTCCGGGGAAGTTGTAGCTGCTCAGCAGGTCGCGGATTTCCATCTCGACCAGCTCGAGGAGCTCATCGTCATCCATCATGTCGGTCTTGTTCAGGAACACGACGATGTAAGGCACACCAACCTGACGGGCGAGCAGGATGTGCTCACGGGTCTGGGGCATGGGGCCGTCGGGAGCGGACCCAACCAGGATAGCACCGTCCATCTGAGCGGCACCGGTGATCATGTTCTTCACATAGTCAGCGTGGCC
>JAFUBA010000200.1 GCA_017460395.1 Clostridia bacterium
AAGCCACGGAGTTTAATCTGGTTGTCAATCCGGCCGAAAATGCGGATTTTGCCATCCTCTGTCCAGGCAGCCAGATCACCGCTGTGATAAGCCCGCATGCCGCGCCAGGTGAAGAAGGATTCCCGTGTCTTTTCCGGCAGGTTGATATATCCGCGGCCCACCTGTTTGCCACAGATGATGAGTTCGCCACGCACACCGGCCGGAAGCTCGTTTCCGAAGGTGTCGGAGACAAAGAAGACGGTGTTTGCAATCGGCGGCCCAACGGTCACGATGTCGCTTCCGGTCAGACACTCTGCTGAGCAGCCCATGGTCGCCTCGGTGGGACCGTAGACGTTGAGGATGATGCTGTCCTCGCGAAGCTCACGCAGATTGTGGTAGAGTCGCGCGGGGAAGGCCTCGGCGCCGATGTCAAAGAAGGTCAGCTGCCGGAGAGCCTCATGGGTTTCGGGTACCTGGAGCAGGTTGAGAAGATAGGTCGGGGTACAGGTAATGCCGGTGGCTTTTGTCGTAAGAATCAGGCGGGCCAGATCTGCCGGCGAATGGATTTCGTTCTCTGTGGCGATGACCACGCCGTTCCCGTTGCAGAGGGGAACAAAGGCCTCGACGACGGAGACGTCAAAGGAGAAGGAGGCCAGGGCCAGACAGATCCGGCCGGGCTCGGCATAATGCATGATTTCAAGGGATTTTTCATTTCGGGAAACATAATTGAAGATGTTTCCATGCTCAATCATCACGCCCTTGGGCCGCCCGGTGGTGCCGGAGGTGTAGATGCAGTAGGCAAGGTCAGAAGAAGTCACACTGGGGAAGGAGGGGGCGGACGCTTGGACAGCATCGGCATGGACGTCGTCAAGCGACGGGACACCAAAGAGCGTCTCCAGAGTGACGAGGGTATAGCCTGTCGTGAGGAGCCCCTCACGCTTTTCGCGCTGGGCTTCTGTGGTGAGCAGAAGCGGGATGGACCCGTCATCCATACAGAAGGAGATGCGCTCATCCGGATACTCTGGAATAAAGGGGACAAAGGCACAGCCGGATTTGAGAATCGCAATCTCGGCCACATAGGCCCAGACCTCACGGTCAAAGAGCACACCGATCAGTGTCCCAGGCTGGATGCCCTTGTTTTGCAGCTCCATGGAAAGCCGGTCTGAAAGCAGATCCAGCTCACGGAAGGTGAGCACCTTGTTGCCGGCGGTGACGGCCATCCTGTCCGGATGGGAGATGGCATGTGCATGAATCTGCTGGTGGACCGGGATAAACGGCAGATCGACTGTGGTCTCATTGAACCGGACCAGTGCCTTGCGTTCGTCTCCGGTCAGCATGGAGATGCTGCCAATGGATGCCTTAGTGAGGAGACCGCTGGCAACGGTGAACAGATGATCCGCAAAGGCTTTTACCCAGTCGGGAGAGAAGCGCTCGTTGCGGTACTCCATGGTCATGTTGTAGAGACCACCGGTGGAGAAGAACTGGATGGAGAAGCAGCCGGTGACCATGCCGGTATGATACTGCTCCATGAACCATTTATCGCCCTCCACCAGGGTTTCACCGGCTGCGGTGCCCATCTGATCGGTAAACAGATCGCCCTGGTAAATAAACTCCATGTCCTCGTTGACCGGGCAGGTTTTGAGGACCTCATCAAAGCTGTAGATGTCATTGCTCATGGTGGTAAATACCTGACGGCTGATGCCCTTCAGGTATTCATCCACGGGGATATCCCGGGAAAGATCCGCATAGATCGGAATCCGCTTGATCAGGGTGCCAATGGTGTCCCTGGTATCCGCCAGGGCACGGCCATTGTAGACGGTGGAGAAGGAGACGTGCTTGCTGTTCAGGTACTTTCCGAGAGTCAGTGCCATGGCGCCAAGGAAGAAGGTGCTCTCCGTGATCTGATTGGCAGCACAGAAGGCCTTCACGGTTTCGGCGC
>JAFUBA010000201.1 GCA_017460395.1 Clostridia bacterium
GACGCTGGCGATCAATACGATCAAGACATTCTTCGAAAAAACCGGGGAGGATACATCCAGGTACTTTGCGGACAAGAAGATCTGGACGTGCGGCGAAAAGTACCAGTCTGCGCAGGGCAAGTATCCCGTGATCATGCTCACATTCAAGGATGTCAGATATGACACCTGGGAAGAATCCATGGAAGCGATCCAAATGGTCATGAAGGATGAGTACAGGCGCCACGCGGAGCTATATGAAAGTGATATCCTGGATGCCGATGCGAAAAAGGCCATGAACCGGCTGGAGCAGGGAACGCTCAGTTCTGCAGAGCTGCAGCGCTCCCTGCTGAATCTTGCCCATATGCTCTCAGCCAAGCATAGATCCAGGGTGGTGATCCTGATGGATGAGTATGATACGCCAATCCAGCAGGGCTATGCTCATGGCTTCTACAGAGAGGTCATCGCGTTTATGCGCAATTTCCTGTCAGGAGCTCTCAAGGACAATACGGATCTGGCTTTTGGTGTCCTGACAGGCATTTTGCCCTTGTCCGGGGAAAAACTGTTTGGCGGTCTGAACAACCTACTGGCCAATACCGTACTGGATGACAGGTACAGCGTATATTTTGGCTTTACGGAGGACGAGGTCCGTCAGATGGCCGCATATTATCACAGGCAGGGTGCCATGGAGGAGATTCGTCTGTGGTATGACGGCTACCGTTTTGGAAACACAAAAATCTACAATCCGTGGTCCGTCACGAACTATTTTGCTTCCCGCGGCCAGGCAAGGCCGTACTGGGCAAATACAAGTGACAATGAGATCATTCGGGAGATCCTGACAGGCCTGAATCCAGAGATCGCGGGAGACCTGGCAGGTGTCATGCAGGGTGAGGCTGTTCACACATTTCTGAATATGGATGTGGTGTATCCCCGTATGACGGACAGCAGTGATACGATCTTCAGTTTTCTGCTGCAGACGGGCTATCTGACCTCAGCATCAAAACCTGAGGAATCAGAGTTGGGAACGTTTGCTGCTCTCCGCCTCCCAAATGCTGAGGTCAAGAGGATCTACAGCACGGAAATCCTCAGCTGGATTCGTGCAAGGCAGCCGGGCAGCGTGATCTCTGAGATGGAAAAGGCGGTCTACCTGCGTGATTCAGTCCGCCTGCAGGAAGCCATCCGAACCTACATGCTCACATGTATCTCCCATTTCTCTGGGGCAGCGGAAGGTCTCCTGCACGAAATGGTGCTCGGCCTTGTGGCGAGTCTTTCCTCGAAGTATGACATTCGCTCAAACAGAGAGTCCGGCGACGGCAGATTTGATCTGCAGCTCGAACCAAAGGACAGGACGCTCCCTGGCATCCTGATGGAATTCAAGGCTGCTTCCGTGCAGGAGAAAGATCATCTGCCCGCGATGGCGGAGGAAGCACTCCGTCAGACTGAGGAAATGCATTACCTGAGGGATATGGAGGACCGTGGAATCAGGAACATTTCCAGATACGGCATTGCCTTTGCGGGAAAGCATGTGGAGGTCCGGGTGGCAGGCACGGAGGGAACGCAAACGCCAGGTCTCTCGCTCCCTTCCAAAAACACATAAAAAGCAGTAGGATTACATCTGCCCACAGCGCAAGGCGAGAAGGGCACTGTCGTGCATGAAGCGAAACAAAGCCTGAAAGTGGTTCCGCGGAGAAGAAGCTGCGCCCTGCGGACAAGCGGAAAGGAATGGGCCCGAGCTGTGCAGGATGTTTGAGTAAAAGGTAAAGAGTGCATCAGGGCCGCCACAACCTGTGGTGGCCGTCTTTTTTTGGGGCAGCATACGGCAGAAAGGAAACAGAGATGTTCCACGGAGGAAATGTGTGGGAAGGCATGGCGCCGGAGGCGTGGCTGGATTTTTCGGCAAACCTTCGTCCGGAGGGTCCACCTGCATGGGTGACGGAAGCCCTGGACGCGTCCATCGATGCTGCCCGCTACTATCCGGATCCGGACATGAAGCGGGCAAGAAAGGGCCTGGCTTTGTATGCCGGTGTTCCGGAGGAGTGGATTCTGCCAACGGCAGGCGGCGAAGCTGCGATCGATGTGAGCCTGACGGAAGAGAGCGGTACGGTGTATACGCTGGAACCTTCTTTCTGTGAGTACGAAAGACGGGCTGCACTTCACGGGCGGAAGCATGAGGCATGGCAGGGGCAGTTTGCCACTGGCGATACGCTGATCTTCTCCCGGCCTCAGAATCCGACAGGCCGGGTGATGGACCGCACTTCCCTCCTGGCGCTCAGGTCGCGCCTTCAGAAACAGGGAGCCGGGATGATCGTGGATGAGGCCTTCATCGATTTCTGCCCCGATGAGACCTTGCGAAAGGACGCGGGGCCGGGGCTCATGGTCCTCGGATCCCTGACAAAGGTCCTGGGGATCCCGGGCGTTCGGCTGGGATACGTGTGCGCGCACCCGGATGTGATCAGGCGCCTTGAACGGCGTGTCCTCCCCTGGGCCCTCAGCGCGCAGGCGACGGAGATCGCGGCAAGGCTCCCGGAGCATATGAACGATATGCGGCGGGACGCGGAGGTCAACCGGAGAAGGCGGGAGGAGTTCACAGAGCGTCTTCGGCGATACGGGGCCGAGGTGACGCCCTCCATGGCCAATTTCCTTCTGGCTGACTTTCACACAGACATGACGGATGCGGTGAGACAGCTCCGGTCGCGGGGGATCCTCGTGCGCGTCTGTGATTCCTTTGGCCTGCCGGGGAGCTGCCTTCGCCTGGCCGCGAAGACGGAGGAGGAGAACATGA
>JAFUBA010000202.1 GCA_017460395.1 Clostridia bacterium
ATCACAGAGGTCATCTTCTCGGAGTGATGCAGCCTTTCGCATATGAAAAGGAGCAACCGTGAATGCACGGTGCTCCTTTTCATATGCCTGATTCAGGCCTCATAGAAGTCCAGGACCTTATCCCAGTAGGGGAAGAGAACGTCGTCGGTGGATCTATAAATCTCGTGGCGGGCATTGTCCACATGGCAGAACGTGCCATGCTTCAGGCGGTCCGCAAAAGCCTTCTGGGGGGCTGCCTGCACGCTGGTATCCTGGTCTGCCTGGAAGACGAGGACGGGGAGATCCAGCTTTTCCACGGCGCCTTCCTTCAGGATGGCCCTGGTCACGTTCAGTGATTCCAGTGTCCATCGGTAGGTGGGGCAGCTGTTCTGATAGTCCCTCGTGTCCTGCTTGATGCGGTCGTACCAGTCAAACCGCTCCCGGCTCGTGGCACAGCTGGTGTCAAAGTCCTCCGGCCCGTGGTAGGGCTGGGAGACGAAGATCCGCTGCTTCTCCTTGCCGAACAGGATCCCTGCCCGGCAGATGACTTTGGATACCCACACGGGGATTCCGCCCGTGTGCGGGGCGATCATGGGGGAGGAGAGAATGGCCCGGTCAAAGACGTCCGGGTGCGATTCCAGGAACAGAGCAGAGACGGCTCCGCCCATGGAATGTCCAAAGAGGAAGCAGGGACGTGGAAGGGAGGGCAGGAATGTGTCCGTGATGGCCTCCAGGTCATCCACATAGTCCTGGAAGCGGCCGACCCACGTGTGGTCCTTGCCGGGGAGATCAGGATGGCGCCAGGAGTAGCCGTGTCCCCGCTGATCATAGATCACCACGTTCAGACGGTTCTGGAGGAAGCCATAGACCATGTCGCTGAACTTGAGGGCACACTCGGTGAAGCCGTGCACCATGACCACGGTCCCGCGGGGATCGTCTGCGCGGTAGAGATGCGCAGAGAGCGGCTTTCCGTCCTTTCCGGGTACGGTCTGTGCCTCCTCCCGCGCCTTCAGGAAGGGGAGGATGATCTTCTCCATGGAGGAAGCATAGTTTTCTTCAGATACCAGCCCGCGGTGAAATACAGCCTCTGCCATGTCAGGCGCCTCCTCAGTCTTTATCGCACGCAAGGACGCTGTCTGTGACCGCCTGCACGAGTGCGTCCAGCGGCTCCCGGTCACTTTCCTTCAGGGCGCCGCGGATGGTGAGGGTGGGCTCCAGCACGGTGATGTTCTTCATGCCTTCCAGCTCTGCCTTCATGCACTTGGCTGCCATGGGTGCCCAGGAACCGTTTTCCACCAGCGCGACGGTTCTGCCCTGGAAGTTCTTCGCCTTCAGATGGTGGAGCAGGTCGTCCATGAAGGGCATGAGGCCTGCATTGTAGGTGGAGGCGCACAGCACCAGATGGGAGCAGCGGAAGGCGGTGGCGAGGGTCTCGGAGGCATCGTCCCGGGCGAGATCTGCAAAGAAGATGTCCCGGCCGAGCCGCTGATCCAGACCGTCTGCGATCTTTTCGGCGACCGCGGCGGTATTGCCGTGCAGGGAAGCGTAGGCCACCAGGACGGTGTTGTCCTCGGGGGTATAGGTGGACCAGCAGTTGTACTTTTCAAGCACGTGGCCGATGGTCGCGTCCAGATCGGGACCGTGGAGAGGGCAGATGGTCTGGATGTCCAGCCCCGCTGCCTTCTTGAGCACGGCCTGCACCTGGGGTCCGTACTTGCCGACGATATTGAGATAATAGCGGCGGGCGTCGTCATCCCAGAAGGCCGGGTCTGCGGCATCTTCGTCTCGGCTGCCGAAGCGGCCGAAGGCATCGGCGCTGAAGAGGATCTTCTCGGTCTCCTCATAGGTCATCATGACCTCGGGCCAGTGTACCATGGGCGCGGTGACGAAGTTCAGCCGGTGGGTGCCCGTCTCCAGCACATCCCCCTCCTTGACCACAAGGCGCTTTGTGTCACCGAGATCGAAGTAGTTTTCCAGCAGCTGGAAGGTCTTCACATTGCCGACGATGCACACGTCCGGAAACAGGTCGAGAAAAAAGCGCAGGGAGGACGCATGGTCCGGCTCCACATGGGAGACGACAAGATAGTCGGGCTTCCTGCCGCCGAGGGCGCCGAGCAGGTTCTTCTCATAGTCCGCATGGCAGCGCGCATCCACCGTGTCCATGACGACGACTTTCTCATCGAGAATGACATAGGAATTGTAGCAGACACCGTCCAGAAGCTGGTACTGACCCTCAAACAGATCAATCTCGGTATCGTGGGTTCCGATATATTGAACAGAAGATGAATACATGGGATCCTCCTTCAGGCTGTGACACCTTTGTGTATATTTTGACCGCAGGGAAGTATACACAATTTTGCGGGCAGTGTGAAGGAGAGATTTTTGATGAGAAAGCTCCGAAAGCATGACTTACGTGCCAGGTGCCATTCCAGATGTAACAAACTTTCCTGATCCTGCAGGAAAAAGCACATAAAGGTCGAAGTACTTACAAATTGAATTGGTCCTAATTTGCTTATTCGGAGGTGCTCCTGAAGCGCGGGGCACAGAAAGGACCATGAGAACTGCCGACAGCAGGGATGAAAAAGTACCTTCATCTCTTCGGCGGAGGAAAGGAAGGCAGACCATGAAGGGCGAAGCACAGGGAAAGAAGAGAGATCCCTTCAAAATTGTCGTGATCATCACGGCGATCCTCGGCATCCTGGCGGCAGCATGTATTGCCGGCAGCAGGTATGCGGCCAAACTGAAACAGGACAGGCTCCAGGAGATGACCGATGAGGTCACCAGCCGCAATGAGGAACTGAAGGTGGAGTATGAGGCCGCGCTGGCAGAATTTGAGCGGGAGAACGCATCGGGTGCCAACCTGGCCTGGCCCATTCCCCGGCAGGAAGGCTGGGATGTGATCGACCTGACCAGCTATCCGCTGGAAAATACCACCACCGTCACCATGACGCGCCAGGAGACCCTCTACAACGGCATGCTGCTGGTGAACGAATGGCACTCAAGGCCGGATGACTTCCTGGAAGATCAGCTGGTGAGCGTCTCCAAGGCCACCAACCGCACCGTAAGCGTGCGCGACAACAACGTGCGCATGTTCCCGGATGCTGTGGAAGCGCTCCGCCAGGCCATTGAGGATGCAAAGGCGCAGAACCTGGAATACTTTGTGGCCCATGAAGGCTACCGCTCCTGGGATGAGCAGAATGCCCTGTTCCAGGCGCAGATGGAACGCTACAAGGAATATTCAGAGGCAGAGCAGATTGAGCGTGCCAAGAAGGCCGTCAACATGCCCGGCACCAGCGATTACAATGCGGGCCAGACCATCCGTCTCATCCTCTACAAGAAGGGGGACGATGCGGTCAATAACCTGAAGTTCTTTGAGAGTGACCAGGGCGTGTGGATGTACCACAATGCCTGGAAGTACGGCCTCGTCTTCCGTTTCCCGCTGGCGGACTATCCGATCAAGGGAACACAGGACAAGAGCTACAAGACCGGTGTGAGCGTCAAGCTTCAGAACTTCCGCTATGTGGGCAAGGGCAATGCGGCCGTCATGCATACCCTGGACCTGTGCATGGAAGAATATCTGGACTACCTGACCGAGCATCCGCATATCGCGGTGTTCGAGGACGGTCAGCTGAGGTATGAGATCGTCAGGGAGTACGTCGGAGGCGGCGATCCCTTCACGGTGCATGTGACGCAGAAGAGCGGCGTTACGAACCGCGTGACCAGTCTGGACAACATGGGATATGTCGTGACGGTATTTGAATATTGAAAAAAGCGTGCGCATGCCTTTGCATGCGCACGTTTTTTCAGAACTGGAAATAGACAAAGGGTGCATAGCCCTCAGCTGTGATGGCAGCAAGGGAGAGCAGAAGGAGAAGAAGGCAGACGGCCGTGGAAAGCCCCGGTTTTACGCGCAGACGGTCCGGCAGCGGAACGAAACTGAACAGTCCGCAGATGAGCAGCATGGGCACATAGGATATGCACAGCAGCTTTGCCTCCGGGCTCGCGGCGCCATAAAGCCCGAGGAGGGCTTCAAAGAGCGGGCGCCCGAAGCCGGAAAACAGTCCCCAGCCAAGAAAGACCAGAAAGAAGGTGCCTGCCTGGCGGAGGATCCCGGGGATGCGCTCATAGAAAGCGTGCCCCAGCAGGAAGCGCTTTTCCAGGATCAGAAGGAAGGCAAAGTACAGCCCCCACAGGACAAAGTGCCAGCCGGCCCCGTGCCACAGGCCCGTCAGCGCCCAGACGATCAGCACGTTGAGATCCCGCCGGACACGCCCGCGGCGGCTGCCGCCGAGGGGAAAGTAGACATACTCTCGAAACCACCCGGTCAGGGTCATATGCCATCTGCGCCAGAAGTCGGTGAGGCTCCTGGCCATATACGGGCGGCGGAAGTTTTCAGGAAACCGGAAGCCAAGGCATTCACCCAGCCCCAGGGCCATGTCGGAATAGCCGGAGAAGTCAAAGAAGATCTGGAAGGAGAAGGCCAGGAGCCCGAGCCAGGCGCCGAGGGTGCCGGCGGAGGAAAAGTCCCGGTTCACCTGTCCCCAGAAGCGCCCCATGCTGTCGGCCAGCAGGACCTTCTTAGCAAGGCCCACGGAGAACCTGAAAAGTCCTGAGCGCATCTCGGACCAGGCAGGGCGCGGGTGCCTGAGGAGCTGTTCCTCCAGGTCCGTGTACCTCACGATCGGGCCTGCAACGAGCTGCGGGAACAGGGAGAGATACACGCCGAAGACGAGAAACTGTCTCTGTACCCGGCTCTCCCCGCGCCACACGTCCAGGAGATAGGACATCGCCTGAAAGGTGAAAAAGGAGATCCCGGCGGGCAGGGGCGGCGTGGGGAAATTCCAGGAAAGTCCGGTCAGCTGGTTCCACGTGTCCCGGAACAGTCCCGCATACTTGAAGATGAGAAGCGGTAAAAGGTTCAGGGCGATGAGCAGGGCAAGCACGGACCTGCGTTTTTTTTCGCCTCGGACCATCAGGAGGGCGCCGAAATAGTTCAGCAGGAGGGAAAATCCGAGCAGAAGCAGCCAGAGGGGATTGCCCCAGCCGTAAAAGAAGAGCGAAGCGCAGAAGAGGAAGGGAAGCCTCGCCCGAGAAGGCATCGCCCGGTATCCGAGGAGGGTCAGGGGCATCATGAGGAGGAGAAACGTGATGGAACTGAAGATCATGCTGCAGACCTCATGGATTGCCCTTCAGGAAGGCGGCAGTCTCCTCCTCCGCGTGTTCCCCTACGATCAGGGCCACGGTGAGGCCGCTTCTTGATACCTTTGCGCCGCTCAGCAGCTGATAGGCCTCCGGCAGATAGTTGCGCGTCTCCTTCTGGCGCTGGAGAAGATAGTTGCCGAGTCGCTCCTCGATCCGCCCGGCGGCATCCGCGTCCGCTGCCCTGAGGACGATCACTTCCCGCCCGCTGAGATCCTCCGTACCAAGGTACACGGACTCCGTATAGTCGCTTTTTTCGATGCCGATCACATCGGTAAGATCGTCCCGGTAGAGCTGCACAAGCTGGTCCCGGTCGGAAAGGGCCGTCTGAGCCAGCTCGCTGAGGGGGACGGGGACCGCGTCCGTCTGAGGGGCCGGATTTTTGGCTGCGCAGCCGGACAGCAGAAGGCCAAGGAGGGCAAGGAGCAAAAGGAGAGATACAGGTTTTCTCATATGAGCCACTTCTTCTTTTTGATTTTGGAATGGTACAGTCACATGTCCGGCACCCATCGGCCGGCATCATATTCGCTCTGGGCAAAGTCCAGAAGGGCCTGAACCCACACGGCGTTGCCCTCCTCATTCAGATGGTACTCCCCGTCCTGGGAGAGGGCCATGGGCAGAAGGCCGTCACTGCCCTTGAGCGGCGTTGAAATGTCGATGTAGGTGGCACCGACCTCCCCGCACTTCTCTTTCAGGGCCTCATTGTAGAGATCCCAGTCGTCCTGCAGGTGCCGGACTTGCTCGACGGCATTGGTGACAGGGGTCAGGGAGAAAAAGTATACGCGGGTGTCCTTTGCGTACTTATCCATGAAGCCCATCATCCGCTCCACATGGCCCATGCCGGCCTCCACCCTTCGACCGATGGTATCGTTGAGGCCGGCCAGGAAGAACAGCTTCGGGGGCTGCAGGGCGCCGGCGATTTCCACCATGCTCATCTCCTGCCCGCGGAACATCAGGTTGACCGCATCCTCTGAGCCCATGGGATGCTCCTGGGAGGCGGCCAGCATGGTGTAGCTGTAGGCGGTGCAGAAGGTGACGTCCCGGAAAAAGCCGGGATCCTCCTCCTGGAGGGGAGCAATGTAGTTGCGCAGCATGCGCACCAGGGAGTCTCCCACAAAGAGCGAGCCATCATAGTAGGTGGCGAGGACACTGTCGGGAAGGCGCTCGGCGAGGGCGGGGGAGGCGGTGAGACAAAGGGCGAGAAGGCAGATCAGGATGCGCTTGAACATTTTTTTCTCCGGATGCGGCGGAGTTCGGCCGCGCTTTTTGCTTTTTTGGGAAAGAAGGTATAATACCAGGCAGTCAAAAGAATGCCTGGAGGTATGTACATGGAGAGGCAAACGCGTCGGGATGCCTGGACCGTCGGTCTTCTGCTCGGGGGCCTGCTGGCCCTGGGGCTCTGGGCCGGCTTCTTTCACAGGGGAGATTTTTCCGACCGGGAGCGCCGGTACCTGAGCGAGGCCCCGGCACTGCCGCGCCTCCATGAGACATGGAAGACGGACCGCGAGGTGGAATCTTACCTGAGCGACCGGGTGCCCATGCGCCACCTCCTGGTGGGGATCAATGCCGGGATGAGCGAGGCAACGGGCAGGGTATCCGAGATGGAGACATGGCACGTCGGGGATGCCATCGTGGAGCAGCCTGTCACGGGACAGAGGGATACGATCCTTCGAAGGGCAGAGCAGTTTGAACGCCTCGCCGGGGAAATCGGCGCACCGGTCTATTTCCTGACGCCGCCCACCCACGGCTTTCTCCTCAAGGAAAGCATGCCGGGCTACATGGGCGCGCTCTATGACGGGGAGGCGGACCTCCTGGAGGCGCTTCGCTCGACGGGAAAGATGATCGAGCTGCCAGAGGAATTTGCGGCATCGCCTGAGACGGTCTACTACCGCACGGATCACCACTGGACACTGGACGGAGCCTCCATGGCCTATGATGCCGTATGCAGGGCAATGGGCTTTGAGCGCGTGTCACAGGAGGATTTTACCTGCCGGGAATTCCCCGGCTTTTATGGCACCACCTTCAGCCGCTCGGGGCTCCTGTTTGCCCGGGCGGATACGATCCGCACGGCGGAAAAGGAGGGCGGGAGGCTGTATATCGGGGACAGCGGCGAGACGTTTGACTACCTGATCTTCCCGGAGCACGCCGAGACCTATGACGGGTATGCCGTGTACCTTGGTGGCAACCACGGCTACCTTGAGATCACGGGGGAAAACGCAGACGGCGGCACCCTGCTTGTCTACAAGGATTCCTTTGCCAACTGCCTCCTGCCGCTGCTTGCGGCAAGCTTCCGGAAGGTGGTCGCGGTGGATGTGAGGTACTATGCGGGGAGCGCGCAGGAGGCGGCCAGGGCAGCCGGGGACGTGGATGCGATCCTCTGCTGCTACTCCCTGGACAGCCTCATGAACGATACAAACCTCGCAAGGAAGCTCAGGTGAGGCTTACAGGCGGACCATCAGGCGCACCGCGAGATCCCGCAGATAGCAGGATGCGGGATAGAGGGCGTCCGGGCTTGCGACAAACTTCGGATGATGGTTGGGGAAGCTGAGCCCTGTGCCGATGCGCACGAAGAAGCCGGGGCGCGGGGCGGGAAAGCGCAGATATTCTGCAAAATCCTCGCCACCCATGGTGTCCTCCTGCCGGTCCACTGTGAAGCCGTCCTCCAGGGCCACCTCGCGGGCGATCTCGCACAGTGCCGGGTCATTTTGCAGCGCGGGCGGGCCCTCGATAAACTCGACCTCGCAGGTGCAGCCCTGGGAGCGGCAGATGAGGGAGCACATCTCTTCCATCTTCTGCTTGATGTCCGAGCGCACAGCATCGTCAAAGGTGCGGATGGTGCCCTCCAGGATGGCCTGCTCCGGGATCACATTCCAGGTGTTGCCCGCTTCCATGTGTGTGATGGACAGAAGGGCATCATCGAAGGGATTCAGCTTTCTTGAGACAATGGTCTGCAGGGCCATCACCAGCTGCGCCGTAACAGGAATCGGATCGACACCCTTGTGGGGCAAACCCGCATGGGTGCCTTTTCCGTGGATGTGCACGGTGAACTGGTCGACGGAGGCCATCACCGGGCCCTCCTTGATGCCGAGCGTGCCCACCGGGAAGGCGGGGTAGGTGTGCAGGGACAGAAAGGCTGTGACGTCCCGGAGCACATCGCTCTGTGCGAAGATTTTTCCGCCGGTGGTGATCTCCTCGGCCGGCTGGAAGATGAGCACGGCCTTCCCGGGCAGATCGTCCTCCATGCCCTTGAGAAGCAGGGCGGTGCCCATCAGGGCGGCGGTGTGAAAGTCGTGGCCACAGGCGTGCATTTTTCCCGGCACCTCGGAGGCGTAGGGGAGCCCGCTCTCCTCCTGGATGGGCAGGGCGTCCATGTCCGCCCGGATCCCGATGACGGGTCCGTCGCCGTGGCCCACCTCAAAAATGCAGCCGGTGGGGAGGGGAGAGGGGCGCTCGGTGAGCCCATGGCTGGTCAGGACATCCCGGACAAGGCGCGTGGTGGCCTTTTCCTGCAATCCAAGTTCCGGATTTCTGTGGATGGTCTGAAACCATGAAAGCTGTTCAAGGGAAAGATTGTCCATATGCTTGCTCCTTTTTGTCATACGGGGACATACCGCTGGGCGGAAAGGCTGAATACTTCGCCCTCAAAGCGGCCGATGAGGGTGGTAGAGAGGGTTACCTGGAGCTGATTTTCCTCTTTCAGAAGGCCGGAGGGCAGCGGGAAGCTGTAGGGGCTCCAGCAGACACACCCAAGGTCCTGACCGTTCAGCGTGACATGCATGCTGTCCTGAAGGAAGGCGTCCGGGAAGAGGAGGTGTGTATACCTGTCCGGATCCTCCACATGCAGCGGGACGGTGCAAGTGATGTCTCCCGCATAGAAGGGAAGACCTGTGTGTGCGATGTCCTCGATGCTGCCCTCGCCCGTGGCGGGCATGAGCGCAAAGACGCCGTCCTTTGACGCCACATCGAAATCACCCTCCAGGTACAGGGGGTTTCGGAGTCCGCCGAAGGAATGCTTCGCCCTGATGTCGATGGACAGGCGGTTTTCGCCCGCACGGATGAGGGACGTCACGTCCGCGCAGAGCAGCTCGCCCGTGGGACTTTTGACCGTCTCAAGATCGCCAGGTTCTATGCGCCCATCATTCAGGCACATGGACCAGTCCTCCTCCAGGATGGTCCCCTGTTCCATGGAGAGGCGGACCCGGGTGCAGGGCGTCAGAAGGCTCTGGAAAGTCGCCTCCAGATGGATGCCGGGCTCGGGGAACTCCATTTCCCTCGGGCAGCCGAAGTAGGGTTTGGTCTTCACAGGAACCCTGAGCCCGCTCTCCTCCAGCTGGTTGATGACCGGCACGCTTGCGGCCGTGCCCTTCTGTCCGTCCTTCAGGGTGATCTCAAAATCCCCGAGCCGAAGGGCGTTGAGCTGCGTGCGCCTCCTGGGGAAGGTGCCGCTCAGGGAGACGGAGAGCGGAATCTCCTGGGCCACACGCTCGGGCATATCATCGTCCGAGAGGAAGACGGACTCGAAGGGATGAAGGCAGATCTTCCGCTTCCCCGCGTCTGTCTCAATCAGCACCTGGCCCTCGTCCCGGAAGAGATTGACCAGGAACAGCCTGTACTTTCCGCCCCCGTCCACGGCCTCCGCCATGGCCAGGTGGCCTGCCTCCAGAAGCGGGGAGGAGACGGTGAAGTGGGTGCGTATCCGGGAGGAAAGAAGGGACACGAGGGCACCTGAATCGGGGCAGAAGAGGAGCTTTCCCGTATCTGCCGGGGCCGCATTTCTGTCCTCCCGGTAGGCTTCCAGGAGGGATGCCGCAGTGGCACGGTCCCCGAGCACGAAGAGGTCTGCGTCCTCCAGCTGCTCAAAGGGGAGAAGACCGACGGCCAGGACGCTGACGCCCTCGCGCAGGCAGTCCTCCACCATGCGCCCGGCGCCTGCTTCAAGGTTTGTCATGTAGGGGAGGATCACATGGGTGTAGGTCTCATCGTGGATGTGATAGCCCGACCCGTCCGCGTATCCCTTTTCAAAGAGCAGGGGGTCAATGACGTAAAAGTCGAGGCCCCGGTGCAGCAGGAGATTTCGAAGACGGGCAAAGTCCTCCGAAAGCTTGCGCGCGAGGGATGCGTCCGCACACCACACGCTCGTCACCGGATCCAGGAGGAGAATGGAGGTCTGGCGCGTGCAGCGCTCCAGGAACTCGTTCTTTTTCTCCACGTACCGGCTCAGCACGTGCATGTCCTGCCACCACGGCATCTGATAGAACGAGGAGGCCGGGGCATCGTGCTTTCGAAGGTTATCTGTGGTGTAGAAGGAGGCGTGGGTGATGTGCCAGGAGATGCCGGAGATGGCCAGCCAGTCGTAGATCCATTTCATATCCTGGATGGTCATGCCCCATCCGATGGAGTGGAAGGACTCACAGAGGGCTGCGGGCTTATCGTAGAAGTGGGCGGCACTGCTGGCAATCTTGCCGCTGGCGCGGTAGGAGGGAGATTCGATCTGCGGGTCGTCGCCCACCTTCTTGTGCCCGGTATCGATGCCGGGCACATCCACAAACTCCAGCTCCGCGCTGCGCAGGATCGGCTTTTCGCAGATGTACATGAGACCGTGACTGTGGCACCACTCCTGCACCTGCCTGTCATAGCTCTGGATAAAGTGGTGGGTGCAGGTCTCCCAGTAGGCGTACCGGACCCGGGATGTGATCTCGCCCATATCCTCAAACAGGGCCGGAAGATGGGCGATCAGGTCAATGCCATGGCGCTCCTGGACCCACTTTGGGAGGCAGGTGGACCAGGGCTGCTCCGGCGGGAAGGCCGTGACCTCATCGGAGAAAAAGCCCCGGACGGTCTTTCCGAACTCGTCCCCGATCTCCCGAGCGTAGCGCTCGTGCACGTTTTCCAGGAAGGACTTCACCGCTCCTTCCTGCATGGGATCCACGAAGGTTTCAAAATACTTGAAATGCCGGAAGACGGCCTCGGTGAAGAGGTATACCTTCCAGTGGGTGAAGCCCTCGGGAAGCTGCGGGAGGGTGGTCTGCAGGCACTGGACTGCATCCCCCTGGAAATAGCGCTTTCTGTTGTAGCGGGTGAGGCCGCTTCGCTGAAAGACGTCGGAGGAGTAGACGATGCCAACGCTGTCTGACAGGTCCAGGGGCCTCGTAAAATCGCACACATCGCCCCTGCATGGATAGGCGCAGGCAAGGAGCAGCCGCCCGAAGGGCGCCTGAAGGGAGATTTCCTCCCCGGGCCCGAAGGTGGCTGTCTCGTGGCAGAGCTGGCGGCAGAGGTACTCCGGATGGTCCTCGGTCACAAGGCCGGCCGCGACACCGCTGGGGTAGGGGAACTCATCGTAGAGCCAGACCTCCATGCCAAGGCGCTTTGCCTCCCCGACCGCCAGGCGCACCCGGTCAAAGTAGCTTTTGGAGAGATAGGGGATCTCCATGCCCTGGCGGGGATGGATCAGAAAACCGGAAAGCCCCTGCTCGTGCATCAGGCGGATCTGGCGGAGAATCTCCTCCTCCCGCATGTCGCCGTTCCAGAACCAGAACGGCTGAATGCCTGTCTTCAGCGGTGCGCTCATCTGCTGCGCCTTCCTTTCAAAGGGCACGTTGTGCCGTCTCAGTCATCATCAAAATCGTCGTCATCATCGGACCAGGGGCTGCCTCTGCGCCTCTGCCCGGCACTCGCGCCGCGCCTGTTTTTTGCACTGCCCTGGCGCCGCATGAAGGACTGGCCGGTCAGGCGCTGGGTGGACAGGATGTGCATGATGCCCCCCGAGATCTTCTCCTTCACATACTCGATGGCCATCAGGAGGGTGTCGTCCTCGGATTCCGGGGCGAGGAAGCGGCGGGCATAATTGTAGATCAGGTCGCAGACCCGGTACTGCTGCTCGAGGCTGTCCAGCATCCGGATATCGCAGGACTCAACCTCCGGCGGGTCCGGCAGAAGCCGCTCCACGGGCAGGTGTTTCCCGCGGATTTCCGATTGTGCCATGTCCATCCACAGGGTGAGAAGGTCCATGTCCTCCTCGTCAAAGGGAATGCAGATGAAGGTGTAGATCAGGTCCTTGTCCACGCCCTTTCGCTCGATCAGCTCGGTGAGCTTGAGCATCCGCTCGCAGCTGGCCTTGTCCCAGCCGTCGTGGGGCTCGATGGCCATCCAGCGTCTCAGAATATCCCGCAGGGGAGCGTCGATGCCAAGGAGGGTCTCAGGGAAGCGGATGACCGCCCGCTCAATGGGGGGATCCTGGCAGGTGAGCGCCTTTCGGATCGCACGCTTGCTGAAGGGCGCGTTCACGAAGCCCTCATCATAGATCCCCAGCCGCCCGGCTCTGCCTGCGATCTGCTTGATCTCGGCCGTGGTCAGCGCACGGACCTCCTGCCCGTCAAACTTGCAGTCCTCGAGGAAGACGATCCGCTGGATGGGCAGGTTGAGGCCCATGCCGATGGCGTCGGTGGCCACCACGAAGTCCGTCTCGCCCTCTGCAAACTTGCGGGCCTCCTCGTGGCGGACATCGTAGGGCAGGGCTCCGTAGATCACAGAGCACCGAAGGCCGCGCTTCTGAAGGTCCGAGGCGACGGCGTGGACATTGCGCTTGGAAAAGACGATGAGTGCATCGCCCTTTGTGACGGAACCGGGGAAATAGAAGGGCTTTGTCTCGCAGGTCAGCGGCGTCTGGCGCTTGTGCTCGATCACCTCGAAGGTGTCCTCGCAGTCATGGATGATCTCCTTGAGGATCTGCAGGGCCTGGGGGGCTGCGCACACGTGGATCTCATCGGCGCACAGGCCGAGCATGGCGGCAGACCAGGAGCCGCCGCGGTCGCGGTCCGCGATCATCTGGCCCTCATCGATGACGGCCACGTCATAGTGGGCAGTCAGGTCTGCCATCTCGATGGTGCTGGCCTGAAGCCCTGCGCCCCATACGAGCTTCCTCTCCTCGCCTGTGAGGAGGGAACAGGGGACGCCGGCGCGGTTGATGGACTCGTACTGCTCATAGGCCAGAAGGCGCAGGGGCGCGAGGTATACGCCCCGGGGTGCTGCCATCAGGGCCTGAATGGCATCGTGGGTCTTTCCGGAGTTGGTGGGGCCGATGTGAAGAACAAAATGCCGGCGCATGGCCCTGGCGTCCGGGTACAGATCCCGGTAGCGGTCGGGAATGGCCCGCAGGACGCTCTGGTGGAGGGAAGACTTGGAGTTTGCCTCCTTCAGCATCTTTCTGCAGATCTTCTGGTAGCGCGGGTTCTCCGCGACCATGGAGAAGACCCTGTCGCGGGTCATCTGCGGGGAGAGGAGGTCGAGGAGCGACCAGGACCACTGGATGATGGCATCTGCCAGCTCATCCCTTGCCCCCTGCAGCTCGGGGGACCGCTTCAGACAGGCCGAGAGCACGGAGGAGGGGGCATAGAGTCCGTCCAGCATCGAGCACACAAAGGTCATGAGCATCGGCTGCACCTTTGTGCTCCTTGCGGGGAACTGCTCAAAATACAGCTGCAGCCGTCCCTTGGACAGCGGATGATAGCCCGTGGCGGCGCCAAAGAGCGGATCGGTGGCGGGCTGCAGCGGGCGGCTCAGATCCTCCTCGGACAGATACTGCCGGATCGCGATCATGAGGTCGCGGACATATTCTGAGAGATTGCCGTTCAGTTCCTCAACGATCCCGCTCTGGTTCAGAAGCTCCCTGGCATGCCTGCGCTGCTCTATCTGGGCCTGCTTTCGCATTTCGGCCTCCCGCTGCTTGAGGTCCTCGCGCAGCGTGCGGAGCGTGGGCTGTCTTCCCTCCAGATACGCATCTCTCAGTGCTGGCTCCAGGAGGGTATATTCGTCCTGGAAGCGGGGAAGGTCCGCCATGCAGGATGCCTGATCGCAATTCTGGAGGGCCTGGCCGATGGCACCAAGGAGCGGGTCCCGCTTTGGAAGATATTCGAGAAAGCTTCTGTATTCCTGGCTCTCCTGAAAGGCCCGAAGCTCCTCGGGTGTATGCTTTTCATGGACTTTCCGCCTGGCGCTGCGTCCCTGCCCGGCAAAATGATCCCGGGTAAACTGATCGATGAGGGAGTGCTGACGGGACTGATAGACAAGGTCCAGATAGATCCTTCGGAGTTCGGAGGACGGGGGCGTGGTTGTACCGGACAAGGGCGCTTACCTCCTGGGGAAAAACATGGGACAAACGAAAGGCATGATAACAGAATGCGGAGGGCTTGGCAATCAAAGGGGATGAATGGCAGGGGCAGGGCCGTTATATACCTGGGATCCGACTGGAATCCCTTTTTTCCATGCGCTTCCGTCTTTTTTGTGAAATGGCGGTCAAGGCGCTATAATGCATTCCGGGACCTGAGGTCCCGGAATGAGGGACAGGTTTTTCTTTGGAGGTGAAACGCTTGCCGAGACGACACATGCAGGGATATGACGATATGCCATCGGACGATCTGGGCATGGGGGCTACGGGCGAATATATCCCGGGTGCGCAGGACGATGCGCAGGCAGGCCCGGAAAATACAGACGGATGGACCTGGGAGGCGTATGCGGACGGCCAGATGTATGAAGATGCCTGCCAGGAGCCTTATGAGGATCCTTCCTGGGAAACGGACCAGAATGACTCCGATCAGGCAGGGGATCAGGGAGACGAGGGCCCATGGGTGGATGATGCGGAGCACCAGAAGCGCTCGATCTTCCGCCCGGACGTGGGAAAGCCGAACTTTCTTGTGACGACCCTGGTGAACGTGGTGCGGCTGCTGTTTGTGCTGGTGCTGCTGGTAGGTCTTGCCGGCGTCGGCGCCGTGGCGGGCATCGCCAAGGGGTACGTGGACACGGCCCCGGTCCTGGACCTGGCGGCCCTGGATGACCAGGCACAGACCTCCTTCATCTACGATGCCGAGGGCAACCTGATCTGCGAATACAAGGGGACGGAGAACCGCATCATGGTGTCCCTCGCAGCCATGCCGAAGTACCTTCAGGAGGCCTTCGTGGCCGTGGAGGATGCCAGGTTCTACACCCACAGCGGGGTGGACCTGAAGCGGATTGTGGGCGCCTTCGTGTCAAACCTTTCCTCCTCCTCCACCCAGGGCGGGTCGACTATCACCCAGCAGCTGATCAAGAATACCCTCCTCTCCTCCGAGCAGTCCTACAAGCGGAAGATCCAGGAGGCCTATCTGGCCATGCAGCTGGAGCAGACCTACACCAAGGATCAGATCCTGGAGAGCTATCTGAACACCATTTATCTCGGGGAGAATTATTACGGCGTCCAGACGGCGTCCCTTGGCTACTTCGGGAAGGAACTGGGGGAACTGACGCTGCGCGAGTGTGCGATCCTGGCCGGCACCACCAACTCGCCCTACTACTATAACCCGAGAAGGAATTTCTACCAGCGCTCCAAGGAGGGCGTGGACTACGTCGCGATCACCAACGACCGCACAAACTATGTGCTCAGGTGCATGTATGAAAACCAGTACATCACCTACGAGCAGTACCAGAGCGCCCTGGACCCGTCGACGGCGAAGGTGCTGGAGCAGGATCCCACGGCCTCGAGCGGGATGTACGAGTACCCCCACTACGTGGAGTATGCCATCTCGGAGGTTGTGGACATTCTCCTGGAGCTGAACGGGCTGGAGGACAACTCCGTCAACCGCGCCGCCATGGAGAACAGGCTCAGGACAGGCGGCTACCGGGTCCAGCTGGCCATCGACACGGACATACAGAAGACGCTGGAGACCACCCTTTCCTCCTGGAGCAAGTACCCGGATCTTCGTGATACCTCAGATAAGGTGTACCGCTCAAAGAACGCGGACGGCACCTATGACGAGATCATCCAGCCGCAGGCGGCGGCCGTGGTATTGGACTACAGGACCGGGGAGATCAAGGGCATCGTGGGCAGCCGGGACGTGCCGACGGCCAGGAAGACTTTGAACCGTGCCGTCAACATGAAGATGCCGGTGGGCTCGTCCATCAAGCCCCTGGCGGTGTATGCGCCGGCCCTGGAGCTTCGGGCAAGCCCCGCCTCCGTCGTCTACAACATGCCGCTGCCCATCGCCGGATGGCGGGACAACGGCAAGGATACCTGGCCGCGCAACTATGGCGGCAGCAGCTACACCGGGCCCATCACCCTGAGGGAGTCCATGAAGCGTTCCTACAATACGGGCGCAGCCCAGACCATGATGACCATGGTGGGCGTGGAGCGGGCGGTGGATTTCCTGCGCCAGATGGGCGTGGATGACGACCACATTGACGCTACACCCTTCGGTGTCACCCTCGGTTCCAGCGGTATCACACCCCTTCAGATGTCGGTGGCCTATGGCGTTCTGGCAAACGGCGGGGTATATCAGGAACCCATCTCGGTCCTTGGCATCTCGGACGGTGAGGGCAGAGTGGTATGGGACGGCCATGCAAATCAGGAGCGCAGGCGGGTCTTTTCCGCTTCCACCGCCTATATGATCGTCGACATGCTCAAGACGGACGTGGCCTCCGGCACCGCCACCGGCGCGAAGATTTCCGGCCAGACGGTGGGCGGAAAGACCGGCACCAACTCGGATCAGAAGGGCGTGTCCTTCGCAGGCATCACCGGCTACTACTCTTCCTTTGTCTGGATCGGGCACGACAATTACAAGGCCCTGTCCGGCAAGACCACCGGCTCCAGCAGCGCGGTGCCGCTCTGGCAGGCGTACATGAGCAAGATCCATTCCATGAAAGGCCTGCCGAACCGCGATATCCTGGAGGGAGATCCCTCCGAGTACGGTCTTGTGAAGGTGACCACCTGTGCCGTGTCGGGGCAGCTTGCCACCGATGCGTGCCGCGCGGACGGCCATGGCTACGGCGTGGTCACGGATTGGTGGGCGCAGGGCACACAGCCCACCGTCTCCTGCCAGATGCATACCTCTCAGACGGTGTGTGCGGACACGGGCATGCTGGCGGGCCCCTACTGCCCGAACGTACAGGAGAGGGGCGTCGTGACGATCCCCTACGGGCACCCGCTGTATCAGTTCCTCGGGACCGAGTACCAGGACGTGCTGAACCAGTATCTGGGCTCCTACGTGTCCAATGCATCCACGGTATGCACGGTGCACACATCCTACGGCACCACACAGACAATCGACAGCGCCAGCGGCTTCTATGATGATGCAAGGTCCCTGGTGGACCAGGCGCGCGCCATGCTCACGACCATGGATCCCGTCTCCGGCCAGTACCAGGCCATGGTATCGGCCATCGAGCGGGTGGAGAGCGTGATTGCCTCCGGCCTTGGCCAGAGCGATCTGATTGCCGCCATGAGCAGCCTCACCCAGGCGATGGTGGGCATCTACTGATAAGAATGTATATGCAGAAAAACCGGCCGAAAGCTTGTTTCGGCCGGTTTTTCTGCGTTATTGTTCTGCCCTTCGGATGCACCAGAAGGTGTCCAGGTGCTCCGGGGTGGTATAGAGATAGCGGTGATTGTACATCAGACGGGACCAGCGGACCTTCTCCTGCTCGGAGGGCATGTAGGGCTCCACCATGGTGGTGTCCAGCATCTCCTGAGGGGCTGAGGAGGTCGTCAGTGTCAGGTCCTCACCGAAGCTCTCCTCATCGTAGCGCCCGATGGTCTCCAGGAGCTCAGCGATCGGCTCCAGGTCCACCGCGGAGATGACGCCGTCCACAAGCCCTGTGATGTCCACGCGCCTGCCTGTTTTGAAATTGGATGATTCTGCAAGATAGATCGCCATGGTCCAGCCGTCGGACACAGGTCTGCTGGCAAGCACCTCGCCGGGCGTATCCAGTACGGGCTCGATCTCAAGGAAGTAGCGGATGCTGGACACGTTCCACCTCTCCTCCCGGATCAGCGCGACCACGTGCTCATCCATGAGGGACTGGAGGGGAACGGTCAGGGAGGCACTGCAGTGATTGAGGGAGATGGCGTCCAGGCCCATCTGCTGCATGCGCTCGAGGGCATACCAGGAAAGCATGACCTGTCGTCCGCCCCACTTGAGGCTCCCGTCAGAGAGCGTCGCATAGCCCCGGTCCGGATTGATTTCCGGCTGGGTGCGAAGGCGGAGGAGGACCTCGTCCGTGTCCCTGTTCCAGGAGAATGAGGGGGAGAAGAGTGCAGGCGTGTAGGAATTGATGGAGAAGCAAACCTGCCCCAGCACCAGGTTGGACACAGACAGCGTCTCCTTGGTGGTGAGTGTCATGAACAGCTTCCGTCCATCCTGGCGCACAATCTCCTGGCGGACCGGATGCAGGGTTTCCCATGCTCCGCCGCCCATGCCAAAGCCCATGTCCCAGTCATCGAAGAAACCCGGGAGGATGGTGAAGGAGCCGGCATCGGCGGAAAGCTGCAGGGTGTAATAGTCGGGGGCCGAGAGGGACGAGATGTCCCAGGCATAGTTTCCGGCCTCCTCGCCCTCCTCCCGCAGGAGCTCGCCCTCCACCTCGTCCCCCGGGAGGAGCCCAAGGGCGGTGTAGGTGAAGACCGGATCCTCCTCGCCCTCAAACTTCTCCTGATTGTAGTCAGGGGAGATGATCAGGCGGATGGCACGGATCGTGAAGGGGAAGACATAGTCGCCGGGCAGATATGTGCCCTGTCCTTCAGGGATATGCACGCTGAGCTGGTAGGCGCCCACATCCGAGGGGGCAGCCCCGTCGGGCGTGAGATATGTAAGCTCTGCGCCCTCCGGGAGTGACAGGGGGCAGACGTAGGGTTTGCCTGTGTAGGCCCGGTCCAGTGTGCTGTCAAAGGCAAAGGGGGCCAGGTGCCGCTCCTGGATGACGCGGGAGAAGGTAAAACCGTCCGGTGTCCCCTGGGTGAGGACGACGCCGGCAGACGGCGCTGCATACACACGGAAGGAAAGGATGAAGCCGGCGGGCTGGGGCGGCAGCGTCACAAGGAAGCGACCATCCTCCAGCGTGGCTTCCGCCCGCCCTGCATCCGGCGCAAAGGTGTCCGGAATGTCGCGGCCCTGGCGGGCTGCAAGGTACTGGATACCGCCGGACAGGGCGCCGGAGCAGGCAAAGGAGATGCGCACGCTGCCGTCGTCCATGTCCTGATAGGTGATGTTTTCGATGGAAAGTCTGGGTGATACCGGTGTCTGGCGGGAGGTGACGACGGAGGCATACACCTCCGTACCATCGGTCATGGCGACCTCTGCGCCCTGAGCATCCAGGCCCCACAGCCAGATGGAGCCATCGTAGTGGGAGGTGAAGTGATAGGTTTCCTCCCCGATGTGGACAAGCATGGGCCGGTTGGGCAGGGGATTGCCGGAGGCGTCCTTTAACAGCAGCTGTGTGGCTTCGGTTTCCATGCCCTCCACCTTGATGTTCCCAAAAAGATGGACACTTTCGGGGATGGACGCTGTTTTCAGGAGCAGCCGCCCCTCCATGACGCGCAGGGTAAGGCCTGCGTCAGCGGACAGGGCGAAGGCGGGGCCGTTTGAGCGAAGGCCGTTGTCCCCCTTCATCTCCAGCATGACACTCCCGGAGCCCACAGAGATGAGCGGGTCCCGGCCCGTCAGGTGCACGTTTTCTGCAAGCCCCGTGCCGGAGGTCATGAAGGCAAGGGTGCCGCTGAGATACCCATCGCTTCCAAGGATCCGGAAGGTGGCCGCGCTGATCTGCAGGGGCCCGTCTGCTTCTTCCAGCTGATAGACAGCCTCCGCATCCAGGACGCGCTCCAGCTCCAGCACATCCGGTGATTCGGGCAGAAGATGCATGACCATGGTCACGTGTTCACCGGGGGCGGGCATGAGGAGTGTATCGGACAGGGTGACAAGGGGAATGACCAGGCCATCCAGGCGTATCTCCCGGATATTCTTTGCCCGGTCCTCGCTGAGCGGGCAGACCTGCCAGGCACCGGGAAGGCTGTCCACGAGGAACCGTCCCGAGACCAGGGTACTGTCCGCGGGCAGCGGGCCGGATACGGTCAGGGGATCCAGGGCCGAGATGGCTGCATGGTGCAGGTCTTCTGCCCCGAGAATCTCACTTTCGCCGGAGGCGATCAGGCGATAGTCTGTGAGCGCCTGCAGCTGCGATGCGTGGAGGGATGCACCCTTCAGGAGCACCGTCACGTCCCTTTCGCCGATCACCAGGCGCGTGTTTCGCGGCGTGTCGGGTCCGATCTCATAGACCGCGCCTGCCTGGGCTTCGGTGATGTAGATGACATCCGGCCGGGGCGTGGGTGAGGACGGGGCGGGGGAGAGATCGGAGGAGGTGGCGATATCATCACCGGAGGCCACATCGGGCGCCGGGGTGATGGAGGGGTCATGAGCATCCTCTTCGGAGGGCTCCGTGGCTTCCGGAAGCTCCGTGCCAGGGCCAGGTGTTTCGGCAGGGGTCTGTGACTCGGTCGCGTCAGATCCCGGGGCCTGCGTGTCCACCGGTTGTTCCTCAGTGATGGCCGGGGCTTCTGTCTTAAGTGGGCTGACCGTATCGTCCGGAAGATATGGTGCCTGGAACACGTTCAGGACGCTGCCTGAAAGCTCACAGGTCCACATGAGTCCGTCCGGCGCAGGGGAAAGGAACACATGGGCATCCCCGTCCGGGGAACCGCTCCAGGGATACTGCTCTCCGGACAGAAGCAGTGAGGTGGCGCCAGCTGCGGGGAAGACGAACATCTCCCGGCCGCGCCCGTCCTTTACACCGGGCAGCAAGACGTCACCGCCCTCTACAAGGATCGCAGCGTCTGATGCCTGCGAGAGGGAGGAGGCGTGCAGCGCGCCGCTTCCCTGAATGGACAGGCTGGAGGCGGAGGCCAGGCGAAGGGACACGAGCCGGTTGTGTTTTGTCAGTCTGATCGTCGTGCTGGCACGCTCCGAGATGGTCAGGGTGTCGATGCTGAGTCCATTCAGCGTCAGAAGGACGATCCGGTCCGGTGCGATGGTCAGTGTGGCCCCGGGGTCCGTGCCGGTCACGGTATAGACACCGCTTCGGTAGATGGTGGCGCTCCCCAGGCTCAGATCGATGGAGACAGGGCGTGCGCGGGAGGTGAGATTCTGTTCGCGCTCAGGGTGCTCACGCTGCCGCGCGATGGCATCCTGACGGTCCAGAAGCCACAGGCCGAGCTCGCACAGGGGTACGTCGAGGCCGTGTGCATCCTTCCCGATATGCGTGCAGCCCTGGATGGTACATGCCGGCGCCTGAATGCAGTGTTCATTGGCATGGTCGCACAGCGCTTCGTCCCAGGGCGCTTCATCGCCCTGCTCGGATGGGGAATCTGCATCCGGGTCCGGGGTGTTGGTGCTCGGGATCAAGGAATCGGGGAGCTCTGTCTCCCCGGCTCCGGATTCCTCCGAAGAGACGGCTTCCTCATCGGGCGAGGGCGTCTCCTCGAGCGGGGCGCTGTCATCGCCGGGATCCCCGGAGGTCTCCTGCGAACTGGAATCTGTGTCCTCAAGGGAGGGCGTCTCCTCCGCATGCGCAGCATCCCCGTCCGGCGGGGCGCTTGCGGGCAAATCCGCTGGGTCGCCCGGCGCCTCCTCCGCGGGTGCAGGTGACGGGGTTTCTTCTGCTTGAACGGGCGCATCGGGGACTTCCGCCGCCGGGGCCTCCGTTTCCGGCGGCACATCGCTCACGGGCTCCTCGGAAGGCGGCGCCTCGGTGACATCGGGTTCGGGTGATGGGATAAGGGTGTCTGACTGATCAGAAATGAATGATTCTGTCGTTTCTTCGGTCGGGGCATCCGGCAGGTCCTCTGCCAGGGCAAAGTGCGAGAGGAAAGAACACATTGTCAGCAGGGCCATGAGAAAGGAGAACAGCCGTCTCATTTCAAAACCTCCGCGTAAAATCACTATAGTCCGCCATTCATGATGGCTTTCACCAGGACGCCCGAATTGAACAGCCCTGACAGGGTGGATTCCGAGATCAGGTCTGTCACGGCGTCAATGGGCACCACGGTCTGCACCAGGGGAACCAGGGCGAAGAGGGCAAAGACGAAAATCATGCCTCTGAGGATCCCGAAGACGCCGCCCGCAAGGGAGTCCATCTGCTTGAGGACCGGAAAGCGGAACACTGCCTTGATGATGCTGATCGCCAGCGAGATCACGATATACAGCAGCACGAAGGTGATGAGGAAGCAGAGGATGCTGACGCTGGTGCTCAGGACCGTCTGGCTCACGTAGCTGGAGACGGTGGCGGTGGATCCGTACACCTTGTCCACCAGGTTTTTCTGCAGGATCTCTGCCATGGGTGCAGGCAGCTGCACCTTGTTCAGCACATCCTGGATGCCCTGGGCGGACAGGTTGCCCGCGGTGGTCACGGCGGTATTGAGATCTCCGATCCGGCTGGAGGCATCGGTGTAGGTGAGCAGGATCCGCTGCAGGTCCACATTGCTGCGGATGAGCTCTGAGGCCTTTGGGTACAGCCAGAAGGACAGGCCGAGGGACACAAGACAGCCGCCGGTATTGAGCACCGAGGCCACAAAGCCGCGGTACAGGCCGAACAGCATGCTCACGCCGACGATGCCCAGAATGACATAGTCTACGACATTCATCTTGGATAGCCTTTCTCAAATGGAACTGTTATTTCAGCGCCTCCCGGGCCTCGGTCAGGATCGGATCGTGATCCCCGCCGGGTGCATGGAGCAGGTTGATCGAATCGATTTCGCCCTTTCGGAGGGGAGGGTTGCAGTAGTCGCACCGGGTCAGGGAGGCATAGGGTTCATCCTCCAGCTCTCCGTATGTGAAGGGAGTGAAGGTCTTGCCTGTGGCGGAATAGCAGGTTTCGCTTGCGTGGTAGCTCTTCCCGTTTTTCGGATTGTAATACACGGTGGTGTCATCCGAGGGATAGGAGATCTGCCGTCCCTGCCAGTCCTCCCAGATCAGGAGCTTCATGTTCTTTTCCTTGTGGTTCCAGATCCACTTCATGTTGGTGCCAAGGCTGGTTTTGTGGCGCTGAACCCTGATGCAGCCATGGCTGGCCCGTTCTCCCAGGGCAGCCTCCGTCTTTCCGTAATTGTAGGTGCCGTCCCAGTTGATGAGGTGCGGGACCTCATGGAGCATGTCACCGCTGTTGAAGCGGATGGCCATGGAACAGTACAGGTCGTCGCTGCGGAATTCGCCGACGGCGGGCAAAAGCAGGAGGAATTCCCCCGAGCGGGTCTCATTGTAGGGCTGGCGGGCATTGGCCAGGCCGGTGGAGACCATGAGGGTGTCATAGAGGTGTCCGTCCCGAAACAGATACAGGCGCTGGGTCAGCTTGTCGATGACCATCCCGATCTTCTGAGACGGCACGGTGGTTTTCAGATACTTGGTCTCCACATACCCCTGCACCAGCATGTTCCATGCCTTCACTTTGCTGTCAAAAAACGAGGAGGAATAGCACTCGATCTTCGTCCAGCCGTTGTCGAGGGTTTCAAGCACATGGACTGCCTGTGAGATGCAGGTGACCACCCCGACGCCGGGTGCATCCAGGGAGGGTTCGCTCCGGATGGTGATCTGCGTCTTCTGGGCGTTCTTTTTTCCTGTGTCCAGCACCGTGACGGGCTCCGTGATGGCCTTCCATATGGCCTCCTCATCGGTGATGTCCATGGGCATGGTCCAGTAGGAGAATTCCTCGTCCTGATAGGGAGAACCGTAGGTCGGCGTGAAGACGGTGGTCTGGAGCGGGATGTCCGTGTCCCTTGCCACATCCACCATCACCCTGCGCGCATCCGATGTAAGCCCGCTTTCGTCCTCAAGGGAAACAAGCAGGGTATAGAGCCCGCCCGGCATGCCCTCCGCGTCCCAGGAGAAGGTGCCCTCCCCGGCGGAGATCTCCTCCCGGATGGTATTGACCGTGGCGCCGTTTCTCGTGATCTGCACCTGCAGCGTGCCGGGACAGGTGGCATAGTAGCCGAGCTCCCACGGGGAGGATTCCGAGAGGGCGTGCTGGGGAACGGCAAGGTCCAGAAGATCCGGCGCCGGAAGGGTGACGCGGACCGGAAATTCCGCTGCAAGATCCCCCTGATGGAGAGACTGCACATACTCCCCGGCATCCAGGGGCGTCCCCTGAACGAGCCCGTCATAGGTCAGCGTGTACAGACCTGCGGGCGCCTCACTGTCCTGCAGGGTCATATCGGCTTCGAAAAGGGCATCGCCGCGCAGCGTGATGGTGTAGCTGCCGTCCTCCGGAAGAAAGAAGGTGATCTCATTTTCTGTGCCCGGGCGGATGCCGCCCTCCGGGACGAGCAGGGAAGGTACGCCCTCCGCTTCCACAGATGTCAGGGCCCGTGGGGCCAGGATCGGCAGGAAATTTGCAAGCGCCAGCACAAGACAGGTCAGGCAGCAGAAGAGAGGACGGGAATGTGTGAGGTTCCGGTTCATAAAGACTCCTTTGGGGTACCATATAGTAAGACGAACGGGAAACGGGATTTGTTGCAAAAATCATCACATAACATGCTGAAGAAGTTCTTTGAGGTCACGGATGCGGATGTCACAGGGCTCCTGAGGGAATCGCTCCTCGCTGTCCAGAAGGCAGGCGGCCGTGCCGGCGCGGTGGCCGCACTGCGTGTCCAGCGGCCGATCCCCCGTCATGAGGGCATCCCGCGGATCCAGACGGTGGCGGGAGAGGAGATATTCAAGGCATGCCGGGTCCGGTTTCCTTGGAAAGCCAAGGTCGGAGATTACGGAATCCTCAAAGGGACAGTCCGGCAAAAGCTCCCGGAGCCGCCGAAGCGCCAGGGCATCCCGGTGGGTGACGAGAAAGTGCCGCCCGCCTCTGTCCCGGAGCGTCCGAAGGACCTCTGCGGTGCCGGGCATCAGGCGGACTTCGCTCTGCCGGAGAAGCTCTTCTTCCCGAAAGCGCCGGAGCAGCACGTCCCTGTCTTCGCCGGTTTTTTCGGAGATGGCGCTCAGGCAGGTCGTGAGGGAATGCTTCATGAGGGAGAGAAGCTCTGGCATTTCCATGTTCCAGCCGGATGCACGGGCAAGGTCCCGAAGGATGTCACACATCAGGGGATAGGTATCCATGAGCGTTCCGTCATAGTCCCAGAAGAAGGCATGATATTTCAGACTGTGGGATCCGGAAAACCGGGACATAGACATGCTGCCTCCTCGTCATGCAAGATGTCAGGGCGCGCGGGTGGTGCCGGGGACACTGGGATGCATTTCCTCAAATGTCTGGTAGTGGTCCTCCGTGTAGAAGACCAGGCCGTCATTGGAAAAGATGATGCGGTAGGCGCTGCGCTTCCCGCCCTCATAGTAGCAGTCACACTCGTAGTAGGAGCGGCCCTTGGCCTTCGGGAGAAGGCCCTCATAGTTGCCGAAATAGTCGCCCCCGATGGACATGCCGGGCGCAACATCGCTGACATAATTGACCCTGCTGTCCCAGCCCAGGGCCTGTGCTTCCTTCTTGGTCAGAAAGTTGTCCGGCAGGTGGCCGTATACAAACAGGTAGTCCGCAATCTTCTGCGGCTCGATGATCGGCCCCTCATCCTCCTCGGGCTCGGGCGTCCCTGTCGGAACGGGGGTACTCTCCACGATGGCGGGCGTCTGGGTGGGGGTTGTGGTCTTTTTCTTCTTTTTCGACTTGGACAGGAGCGGCTCTGCCAGGGCCGGGCAGAGGAGGCTCAGAAGAAGGGTCAGGATGACCAGCAGGGATACGACACGGTATAAGGGCTGCTTCATATGTCCTCACCTATTCTCATTTTGATTTTACTTATGGTATCGCTCGTTTGCATTGATCTTTTCGCACCGGTAGAGCTGCTCTAGGAGCATGACCCTGGCCAGCTGGTGCGGAAAGGTCATGTCGGACATGGAGAGCTCCTCCTGGGCACGATGCACCACGGCCGGGGAGAGCCCGAGGGAGCCGCCGATCACAAAGAGGATCCGGCTCTTTCCCTGGGTACGGAGGCCGGAGAGGTGCCTTGCCAGATCCTCGCTGTCCCGCTTTTTCCCCCTGATGGTCATGGCGATGACATAATCGGAGGGCGAAATCTTTGAGAGGATCTGTGCCCCTTCCTTCTCCCGGATCTGCTCCTCCACGGCCGGGGAGGAGTGGGCGGGCTCCGGAAGGTCCGGGACTTCCATCTCCTGGAAGGTGCCATAGCGGGAGAGGCGCTTCAGATACTCATCCGCCATCTGGCGGTAGGGTTTCTCCCGGAGTTTGCCCACACAGACAATCCCGGTCATCTTTCCACCACGTTTCTCGGCGCCCCGTCCAGGAAGGCGCGCAAATTGTCCATGACGATCTGGAGGCGCAGGAGCATGGACTCTTTCGTGGCAAAGGCAGCGTGCGGGGTGACGAGAAGGTTCGGGGACCTGAGGAGCGGATAATCCACGGGCAGGGGCGGCTCGATGGAGAACACATCCACGCCGGCGCCTGCGATGGTACCCTCTTCAAGGGCCGCAAGGAGGTCATCCTCGTTGACGACCGGGCCGCGGGCCATGTTGATGAGGTATGCAGTCGGCTTCATCCTCTTCAGGGTGTCCCGGCAGATGAGATGACGCGTCTTTTCCGTGAGCGGGCAGTGGAGCACTACGATGTCGCTCTCTTTGAGGACTTCGTCCAGGGAGCAGCAGGGGATACCGTCCCGAAGGCCTTCCGTCTGTGTGCGGCTGGTGCCGATCACCCGGCATCCGAAGGCCTGGCAGAGACGTGCGGTCGTCAGTCCGATGGCGCCAAGGCCCACGATGCCCACGGTCTTTCCGTGAAGCTCGGATCCGACGAGCCCACTCTTATCAAGGCCTGCGCGGCAGCGCTCCGTGAGCGCGGGGACGTTTCTGAGCAGGGAGAGGATCATCTGAAGGGTGAGCTCGGCCACCGCCCAGGTGGAATAGCCGCTGGCGTTGCTGATGGTGATCCCCATGTCCTTTGCCGTCTGCATGCCGACATGGTCGACGCCCGTAAAGGCTACATCCAGAAAGCGAAGGCCAGAGGTGCGCGCGAGCACCGGGCCCGGCAGGGGCATGTTGGCCAGGATGGCGGCATCTGCACCGGAAAGCTCCCGGACCAGCTGGTCCTCGTCAGTGGTGCGGTCATATACAGAAAAGGTGTGGCCCTCCGCGATGAAGGGGCGGATGGCCTCCTCCCAGGCGTGCTCGTCCACACCCAGCGATTCCAGACGAACGATGTGCATCTGTGCACCTCCAGAATATCGTGACTGATGGCTCTATGCAGCCCGAAGGCACATGGCGCCACGGGTGCGAGTGTATCACGTAGATGCACGCTTTGCAAACAACGTGAGCTGTGGACATGACTTGATAGGAAGGAAAGACACGGAGAACAAAAGCACTTTGGATGCTTGCCATGTGCTCGTGGTCAACGTACAATGGGGCAAAAGACGGGGGAGGGATGGACGTGCGGGCAAGGGCTGTCGGGGATGCATATGTGCTTCTGGATGCCTTTTCAGAAGATGCGCAGGGAGAGATCTCGGAGGAGGTTTCCAGGCGGATACATGCGCTGGCGCGCCATCTGAAGTCTCTCGCACTTCCCGGCATCCTGGACATGGTTCCGGGATATGAGTCCCTTCTCCTGATCGTGGATCCCTCGCGGGCAGGCCGCGAGGAGGTCATACGCACCGTATTTTCTGCCGCAAAGAAAATCTCGGAGGCAGAGGAAGGCTCTAAGAGGCAGTCGAATGGCAGAGAGCTTTCTGCGGAGCGCGTGATCGAGATTCCGGTGTGCTACGGCGGCGCGTATGGGCCGGACCTTGCGGAGGTTGCGTCGCTCCATGGGCTGCGCGAGGAGGAGGTCGTCTCCCTGCATGCGGGGCGGACCTATCCTGTCTATATGCTGGGCTTCCTTCCGGGCTTTCCGTACCTGGGCGGTCTGGATCCGCGCCTTCACACGCCGCGGCTGTCTCAGCCCCGCACCCGGATCCCTGAGGGGAGCGTGGGCATCGGGGGCAGCCAGACCGGCATCTATCCGCTGCCCTCTCCCGGTGGCTGGCGGATCATCGGCCGGACGCCGATGCGGCTCCTGGGGCCCGAGGGGGATATCCCGTACCGGGCAGGCGACCGGATCCGTTTCGTGCCCATATCGCAGGACACCATGGAGGAGATGCTCAGGGCACAGGGGAAGGAGCCGGAAGCGGCAGAGCCTGAACGGGATGAAACCCAGGTGTGCCTCAGGGTATTGCAGGGCGGATTTCTCACCACCGTTCAGGACGGCGGAAGATACGGGCATGCAGGGGAGGGCTACACAGAATGCGGCGCGTGTGACGGGGAACTTGCGGCCTACTGCAATATGCTCTGTGGCAATTCTCCTGATATGCACGCGGCCGTCCTTGAGATGACGCTCACGGGGCCGGACCTTCTCTTTGAGGAGGATGCGCTGATCGCCATCTGCGGCTTTGGCCTGACGCCCTTTCTCCATGACCTGCCCGTCCCCCTCTTTCAGGCTGTGCGCGCGAAAAAGGGCGATGTGCTGCACGTGGGCAGCATCCGGGAGGGAAACAGGGCCTATCTCGGGATCCGGGGCGGCATCCGGACACGCCCGATGCTCGGCAGCCGTGCGACGGACCTGAAGTGCGGCATCGGGGGATGGAAGGGGAGAGGCCTTCTGGCAGGCGACCGTGTGCCAGTCGCAGGCAGGGGAAAGATGGATGCAGAGATCCCGATGGCGCAGCCTTGGCCCGTCCCGTGCCTGGAACATCATCCGCGCGTGCGGTGTACCGTCGGACCGCAGGCGGAGAAGTTTACCCCGGAGAGCGTGGAGCTTTTCGTTTCCGAGTCCTTCACGGTCACGCGGGAGACCGGGCGGATGGGCATCCGCCTGGAGGGGAAGGAACTTATAGCAGAGGGTGGTTATGATATCCTCTCAGATGCCGTGGTGGCAGGCAGCGTGCAGGTATCCGATCGGGGGAAGATGATCGTCATGCTGTGCGACCACCAGACCGTCGGCGGGTATGCAAAGATCGCCACCGTCATCTCCGCGGATCTCCCGCTCCTCTCAAGGCTGTCCCCGGGCGATACGGTGCACTTTGTGCCTGTCACGCCCGGGGAGGCGGAGGAAATCCGGGAAAGAACTCCATGGCTTTCATGGCGATGATGCGGAACGGTCTGATGAAAACACATATTTGCAGGAGGGCGTGAAAATGTATCTGTACCAGAGCAACAAGGGGCGCGGGGCGACGAACAAGGCCGGCATGATGAAGCTGACCAGCGGCCAGCGGCTCAAGGAATTCCGGAAGGAAAAGGGGCTGACACAGAAGGAGCTGGGGGAGCAAACGGGATACTCCGCGGCCTACATCTCTCAGGTGGAATCCGGGCGCATGGATGTGTCAGCGCCTCTGGCAGAAAAGCTCTACACGTTCTACGGCGTGGACCCGAGGTGGATCCTCTATGGCCTCGGCAAGGGAAAGAAATCGAAACTGAAGGAGGTGCGGTCGGAGATCGGCATCACGCAGGCCGAGATGGCCGCGCAGCTGGGGATCTCGGCGCAATATTACGGGCTTATGGAGCGCGGGGAATACCCGGTATCAGATCCCGTGGCAAAGGCGATCGAACAGAAATGGGGCATCAGCGCGGGATGGCTTCTGTTTGACATTGGCGACAAGGTCCTGCGGAAGAACGGTTGATGCGGGGCTGAGAAAAGACGGGGAGCAGCCTGGCCACATGCAAAATACAACCGAAATACAATCGCCAGGGTCCGGGCGCGTTGACGCGGAGTGGTTTGCGGGCTACAATGCGTCCATCCTGGAAAAACGGAGGAGGAATGTGACATGACACGAAACCTGTCCTGCATGTGTCTGTGTTTGTGCAGCTGCAATCAGCGGCACTTTTTGTCATGCGCATGCCAGCACGTATCCAGGTAAGTCAGCCGATATGTTCAGGGGGCATCCGCATGGATGCCTCTTTTTTGATGCCATGGAACACCCGGACATCTGAAAAAGGATCCACCCGGAAGACATCCCCTGGCGTATCGAAACGCAGTATCGTCACTACCCTTGAAGAAAAGGGATAAAGAAAGGAAGAAACACATGCGGAACAAGAAGGCATTTTTCAGTCTCCTCCTCGCCCTCGCGCTGCTCTTTGGCCAGCTGGTGCCGGCCGTGGCTGAGGACAGCAAGACCGTGAACATCGGTGTGACCAGCACCCTGACGACCCTCTCGCCCCTTGCGATGGACAACACCGAGATCGTCAAGTATGCGGCATCCCTGGTGTTCCTCCCCCTGGTGGAGCTGAACCGGGAGCTGGAGTTTGTGCCCCAGCTGGCGGAGAGCATCACCACGGAGGACAACCTGAACTTTGTCATCACCCTCAGGGAGGGTGCAGCCTGGTCTGACGGGACGCCCGTGACTGCAGAGGATGTGGAATACACCCTCGTGCTGGCGGCGGACCCGGATACCGCCAATGCCTCCCTTGCCATGTATGCTGTGGAGGGCACCGATGACGGCGGCCTCATTGAACGCGGCGCGCAGAGCATCTCGGGTGTGAAGGTCCAGGATGAAAAGACCCTCACGGTCACCATGAAGTGGCCCACAGCCCTGTATACCTTCGAGAACAATTTCGGCCGCTATCTTCTGACGGTGCCCAAGCATGTCGTGGAGAAGCTGGAGCGCGAAAGCCTGCTCACGAATCCCTGGTTCAATCAGCCGGACGTGATCTCGGGCCCCTATTTCATCCAGCAGGCGGATCTGCAGCACTATGTGCACTTTGTGGCCAATGAGAGCTATTTCCTGGGTGCACCGAAGATCCGCTACCTCAACATGAACGTCGTCTCCGCCGCCCAGATGCTCTCCGGCCTCACCAGCGGGGAGATTGACCTGGTGCAGCAGACCATGGGCTCCATCCCGGTGGAGGACTATGAGGCCGTGCGGAACCTCGCGGGCGTGAAGGCCGTTCGCGGCACGCCTGTCACCAACGAATCCATCTTCATCAACACCGCCCGCGTCAGCGATGCACGCATCCGCAAGGCCCTGCTCCTGGGCATGGACCGTGAGAGCATGTTTGATGCACTTCTGGAGGGCAATGGCGAACTGGTGGACGGCTTCCTGGTCAGCGCATCCCCCTATTTCGCAGAGGACCTTGGTGTGACCGCCTACGATCCCGAGGAGGCCAGGCGCCTGGTGGACGAGGCGAAGGCGGACGGAGCCGAGACCAACCTGACCTGGTATGTGAACTCCTCCGAGAGCACCTGGGGACAGGCAGTGGAATACTTTGCCGCCATGTTTGAGGAGATCGGCCTGCACATCGAGATCCGCACCGTGGACCTGGCAAACCTGATGGACATTGCAGGGAACGGCGAACATGACATCATGAGCGTGGAATACACCTATGCGCCGGTGGATCCCTACACCGATGTGGCATGGCTCCTGGGCGGCGAAGGCAGCTGGACCGGGTATTCTACCGATGAAGTGGCTCAGGCACTTGCGCTCACCCAGGAACTGACGGACGTAGACGAGATTACCCAGCAGTTTCTCGTGGTGGACCGGGCGATGCAGGACGATGTGGCCATGATTTCCGGCTGGGTCCTGGCAAGTCTTGGCGCCGTGAACGAGCGCGTGACGGGCGCCGAGCCGGACGTGTTCGGCACCTTTGTGGACGTGCAGAACTGGGATATTCAGTAACATAAGAAGCAGCAGGCATCCGCCGTGGAGGGGGATGCCTGCTGCTTCGAGAACTGGACGATTGCGGGAGGTGATGGCTTGGCACTGCTCGACATCCGAAATCTGAACATCCGCTTTTCTTCCTCTGCAAATAAGGGCAAAAGGAAAAAGGCGGAGAGTGCCCCGTTCCACGCTGTGTCGGATCTGAACCTGCAGGTGCAGGAGGGTGAGATCGTGTGCCTTGTGGGGGAGAGCGGGAGCGGCAAGAGCGTGAGTGCCATGTCGATCCTGGGACTGCTTGCGGGCACCGGACGGGTGGAGGGGGAAATTCTTTTTTCGGGAAAGAATCTTCTGAGCCTCACAGAGCGCGAGATGGATGAGGTCCGCGGGCGCGGGATTGCCATGATCTTTCAGGACATCATGTACAGTCTGAATCCTGTTTTGACCATCGGCTTTCAGATGGTGGAGGGCCTTCGGCGGCACATGCGCATGGGTGAGGGAGATGCCCGGAAAAGGGCGATGCAGCTCCTTGAAAAAACCGGCCTCCCGGATCCCCAGCAGGTCATGCGCAAGTACCCCCACCAGCTCTCCGGCGGGCAGCGGCAGCGCGTGATGATCGCCATGGCGCTCACCTGCAGCCCGAAGCTCCTCATCGCAGACGAGCCCACCACGGCGCTGGATGTGACCATTCAGCTGCAGATCATGGAGCTGATCCGGTCCCTTCGGGACGAGACCGGCATGGGCGTGCTGCTCATCACCCACGATATCGGGGTGGTGGCGGAGATGGCCGACAGGGTGTATGTGATGTACGCGGGCCAGTGCGTGGAGGAGGGGAGCGTGGAAAAGGTCCTGGGACATCCGTCTCATCCCTATACGCTTGCGCTCATGCAGTCTGTACCCGCCATTCACCAGAGCCGGGACAGAAGCCTTTTTTCCATTGACGGCGCGGTGCCGGAGAGATACGATCTTCTGCCCGGGTGCCGCTTTGCCACAAGGTGCCCGAAGCGGGCATCGTGCCCCTATACTGCGGATGACACACTCTATGAGACATCGGGCGGTCATGTCAGGTGCCGCCTGAGCGCGCAGACAGGAGGCGGGGCGGCATGAGCGGGACGGCACTGAGTGTAAAGCACCTGTCCAAGAGCTACAGATCGCACGGCAGCGTCACCGATGCCGTGCGGGACGTCACCCTGTCTGTGAGAAAGGGCGAATGCTTCGGGATCGTGGGGGAGAGCGGCAGTGGCAAATCCACCCTTGCACGGCTCATCATGTGCCTGGAAAAGGCGGACGCGGGAGAAATCTATCTGGGAGGTGAGCGCCTCGACCTATTGGGCGAGCGGGCGCTGAAGCCGCATCGGCGGCGCTTCCAGATGGTCTTTCAGGACAGCGGATCCTCCCTGAATCCCAGAAAGCAGATCGCCCGCCAGATTTTGGATCCTCTCCGCTATCACGGGCTTCTTGACGGGAAGGACCCGGAGGAGGTGCTGAGGACCTATCTTGACGCGGTGGGCCTTGCCGGTGAGATGGGCGGGCGGTATCCGCACGAACTCTCCGGCGGACAGCGGCAGAGGGTGTGCCTTGCGCGGGCCATGGCCCTGGAGCCGGAGATCCTGATCCTGGACGAGCCGGTTTCGGCACTGGATGTGTCCATCCAGGCGCAGATTCTGAATCTTCTCAGAAGACTGCAGCAGGAAATGCATCTGACCATGGTGTTCATCGGCCACGGCCTCGGCGCCGTCCACTATGTGTCGGACCGCCTGGCGGTCATGTACGCAGGCCAGGTGGTGGAGGAGGGGGACAGCGATGAGGTGTTTTCCAGTCCCTGCCACCCCTATACCCGGGCTCTGGTGGACGCGGCGCCCTCCGGGGATGTCCGGGAAAAGCAAAGGGCGCGGGTGCACCTGAAGGGGGAGCTTGGGCGTGTCGGCGCGCTCGACGGCTGCCCGCTTCTTCCGAGGTGCCCGTACAGTGATGCACTCTGCAGCGGGTGTGATCTTTCACTGAGGAGCGTGGATGCACGCGGGGAGCACCTGAGCCGGTGCATGAGAGCCAGGGATACGGGAGAGGAGGCAAAGAACTGACATGGGAAAATATGTACTGAAAAAGCTGCTTCTTGCGATCCCGATCCTTCTTGGCATCACCATCATCGACTACGGACTCATGTCCCTGGCCGGCAGTCCCCTTGACATGCTGACCGGGCCGAGGATGACCCAGGAGGCCATCGCGCTCAGGGCAGAGCGGTGGGGACTCAATGAACCGGTGTACATGCAGTACCTGCACTGGCTCTGGGAGGTCCTGCACGGGAACCTGGGGTACTCCATCAAGAGCTATCAGCCGGTGTCGGAGATGATCGGCAGCCACGTGGGACCGACCCTTCTTCTGATGGGCACAAGCCTTCTTCTGGGGCTCATCATCGCCATACCGGCCGGCGTCTACAGCGCGGTGCACCGCTACAAGAAGCGGGACTATGCCGTGGTGTCCATGTCCTTCATCTTCTCATCCATTCCGGGCTTTTTCTTCGCGCTGATCCTGATCTTCTTTCTGACCGTGCGCCTCGGCTGGCTCCCGTCCTCCGGGATGTCTACGCCCGGAACAGGCGGGGATGCGGCAGATGTGCTTCGGCACCTGATCATGCCGGCGCTCGTTCTCTCGGTGGAGGTTGCGGGCAGCAACATCCGCTATATCCGCTCGAGCGTCCTGGAGATCCTTGAGATGGATTACATCCGCACGGCGCGTGCAAAGGGGATCGGGCGGCGGAGGGTGATCGACACCCATGCCTTCAGAAATGCACTCCTGCCCATTGTGACGGTCATAGGCATGCAGATCCCCACGCTCTTTGGCGGGGCGGTGATTGTGGAACAGATCTTCTCCTGGCCGGGCCTTGGCCTTGTGACCATGAGCGCGGTGATGGGCAGGGATTATCCGGTGGTGATGGGTGTATGCCTCCTCTCCGCCGTGGTGGTCCTGGCTGCAAATCTCCTGACGGATCTGATCTATGCCCTGGTGGATCCGACGATCAAGTACTAGGAGCGGGAAGGTATGAGAAATCAACGTGAGCATCCGACCGCAAAGAAGAAAGGCCTCATGGAGCGGTCTCCGGCCCTTCAGCGGTTCTGCCGCCACCGTCTGGCGGTCATCTGTCTCTTTATCCTCACCTTCATGGTGGCCATGGCGCTGCTGGCGCCGGTCCTGACACCCTATGCCCCCACCAAGCCTTCCGGCAAGTTCAGCCAGGGCCCGAGCCTCGAACACCTGCTGGGCACCGACAGGATCGGACGGGACATGCTGACAAGGATCCTCTACGGGATGCGCGTGTCGCTCCTGGTGGGCTTTCTTGCTACCTTGATTTCCACCTTCATCGGGGTGGTGCTGGGACTCATCTCAGGGTATGTCGGCGGATGGGTGGACAAGTGCCTGATGGCCCTGACTGACATGGTCATGTCCTTTCCCTATATCCTTCTGGTGCTGGTGGCTGCCTCCATCTTTCAGCCGGGGATGTGGTCCATCATCCTGATCCTGGGGTTTGTGGACTGGCCTGGCGTCACGCGACTCGTGCGGGGCAATGTGCTGAGCCTCAGGGAAATGAACTATATCAGAAGCGACCGTACGGCCGGCATGCCCTGGCACTATATCCTCTTTTCCGAGATCCTGCCAAACACGATGGCACCGGTCCTGGTGTATGCCACCAGCGTCTTTGCCCTGTCGATTCTCGATGAGGCAGCCCTGTCCTTTCTCGGCATGGGTGTACAGCCGCCGACTCCGTCCCTCGGCAACATTCTCAACGGCGCAGAGTCCATGTCCGTGCTGACCGGCAAACCGTGGATGTGGATCCCTGCGGGGGTAGCGATCATCCTTCTGGTGGTATGCATCAATTTCGTGGGCGATGCCCTGCGGGACGCCCTGGATCCAAGGAACCTGAGATAACCTGAAACCATATACTGTATCCGCGCCCGGAAGGCTCTGAAAGACCAAGATGGTCTGCGGGTACAAACGGTTTTTCATCAAAGATCACGCGAAAAGCACAGGCATTTTCTAGAAAGCGAGCAAAAAATGAAAAACGATCTGATCTGTCAGTCCTCTGAGTATGACTGCGGGCCCACCACCCTGGTAAACGGAATCCGGTATCTGTTTGACAGGGAGGAGATCCCCCCGGCCATCCTCAAGCACATCTGGACCATGGGGAATGACACCTTTTCGGATGCGGGTGAACTGGGGAAACACGGGACAAGCAAGGCAAGCATGTGTTACATGGCTTGCTGGTTCAATGCTTATGCGAAGGGTTGCGGATTTCCTCTGCATGCGGAGTTTCTGGAAGATACATCGGCGGTGGTGGAAAAGGAGGGCACGGTGACAGCGTGCCTTCAATCGGGCGGCTGCGCGCTTGTGCGCTGCTTTACCGGGAAGATCCCCCACTATGTGCTCCTGACAAAATTGCTGCCTGGGGATGAGATCGGTCTGTTTGATCCATACGATGAGCATCCGGACTTCCAGGGGGAAGGCCGAAGGGTTGTCACAGGAGAACCCAAGGCGATGAACCGGGCCGTCAGAAGGGAGTATCTGAATCTGGAGGGCAGGGATCAAGACTATGCCATGGGCCCTGTGGATACCAGGGAGATCCTTCTGATGCAGAGAACTGAGGCAAAAAGGTGCGGGTCAAAAACAAAAGAATAACATGCTGCACGGCGGGTGATCGGCCCGGCCGTGCTTTTTTGCGAGAAGGCCTCCTGAAAAGGTCCTTGAGGGACCCGAAAAAATCGGTTATAATGACTAAGGTTGCCCCGGTGCCACGTCTACCTGGATCCACTTCTACCATGAAATTATACAGCCCATATATTGGTCGACTTTTGCTGCGCGGCCCTTTTTGCATGCGAGCAGATGCGGCCGTTTTTCGTTGTCTTGTTGGGAGAGGCAGATATATGGGTCTCCTTTTGCCTGCTTTTTTTGGCAGGCACTGGCATGATGTTCTCCGCTGCGTGCGGTGAATAAATATATAAAAGGGAGACTGGGGAATCATGAAGAAACTGTTTGCTCTGATCCTTGCGCTCACCATGCTGTGCAGCAGCCTGACTGCGTTTGCAGAAGGCTTTACGCCAGCAGCCAGCTATGATGCCGGCGAACGCGTTTTTCACGCAGGATCCATCACGCTTGAACCCGCTGTTGCAGGCGGCGGGCAGGTGAACACCTTAGTGTATGCCGGGGAGGAAGGCAAGGATTATACCGATGAGAAGGTATACACCTTCCACGATTACACCTCTGCGCTGACCTCCAGCATGAACTGGGACGTGCTGTCCTGGGAAACAAGCGACGATTCAGCCATCACGGACTACATTATTTCCGGCTTCTATACCTTCAAGGTCAATGCCGACAAGACCGGCTATGCGATCGTTCCTGAAGCAGCGGCCGAGATGCCCGTGGACGTCACGAGCGAGTATGTGGGACAGTATGGTGTGACTGAGGGAGAGACCGGTAAGGCCTGGCGTATCGCCCTGAATCCGGATCTCTGCTTTGATGACGGCACCAAAGTCAATGCGGACGACTATGTCTACTCCATGCAGCAGCAGCTGAATCCCAAGATCCTCAACCGCCGCGCAGACTCCTGGTATGACGGACAGTTCTCCATCGTCAATGCCAAGAATTATCTGTATGCAGGCAGCACCGTCTATGATGCCATTCCCGAAAGTGCCGAGGCACTTCTGGAAGCAGGCAAGGATGTGTACCTGGACATGGGCTTCTGGAATGTGGTCGGCGCACTCGATGCTGACGGCAATCCTGCACCTCAGTACATCTCTGTGGCGGATGACACCATGTACCGCGATGCGGCTGTCGAAGATGAGACGGCCGACGAAGCCTGGGTATCTGCCAAGTATCTGTATGAAACTTATCTGGCAGCCGGCGCGCCTTATGAAGCCTATGCTGCTGATTATCTGAAGGTTGCAAGTCAGGCAAAGGCTGTCACCTGGGACGAAGTTGGTCTTAAGAAGATCGACGATTATACCATCGACTTCATTCTGGAAGCACCCGTTGCGGAAGCTGCCTTCTATGTGCCATACAACCTGTCTGGCAACTTCCTGGTCAAGAAGGATGTATACGAGGCATGCAAGTCTTTCTTTGACGCCGACGGCAAGCCCGTGGCGACCGAGGAAGAGGCTGATTCTGTGACCAGCTCCTACTGCCGCAGCCTTGAAAACACCGTGTCCTATGGTCCCTATATGCTCACCAGCTTCCAGCTGGACAAGGAATACACCCTGAGCCGCAATGAGAAGTGGTATGGATACAGCGACGGAAAGCACCTTGGCCAGTATATGACCGACAATATCGTCGTGTCTGTGATTGCAGACCACGCCACCGCCATCCTGGCCTTCGAGAGCGGCGAGATTGACAGTGTCAGTCTGCAGAACGAGGACATGGACAAGTACGCTGCCAGCGATTATATCAACTACACACCTCAGAGCTATACCACCAAGCTGACCTTCTCCCTGGCCTATGACAAGCTGGTGGAGCATGGTACCAACAGCCAGATCATGGTCATTGATGAGTTCCGCAAGGGCTTTGCCTTCGCACTGGACGCCAATGACTTTGCAACGGCCTACACCGCTGCAGGCACTGCCGGCTATGGTCTTCTGAACTACATGTACTGCTACGATCCCTTCACCGGCGCGCTGTACCGTGACAGTGAACCGGCCAAGAAGGCCCTGGTCGAACTGTTCGACATGAGCTATGGCGAGGGCGGCGACTACGAAACACTGGATGAAGCCTACGAAGCCATGACCGGCTACAACATGGAACATGCACAGCAGCTGATGGCGACTGCTGCCGATAAGGCAATTGAAACCGGTATCTGGGATGGCGAGAGCGATATCGTTCTGGACATCCGCCTGTACAACAGTGACACCATCTATGTCCAGATGTACAACTACTTCAAGAACCAGCTGACAGAAGCCGTGAAGGGCTCCAAGTTCGAGGGCAAGATCGACATGACCATGACCCCCGACGCGGACTATTACAACACCATGTACTCCGGCGGTGCTGACATGATCTTCACCACCTGGGGGGGTGCTTCCATGGATCCCTTCGGTGTCTTCGCACGCTGCTACTGCGATGCTGCCGATGGCTCCGGCAATCAGATGGAGCTGGGTTATGACACCGCTGCCATCAGCATGACTGTGGGCTGTGGCGATAAGGGCGAAATCACCGATACGCTCCAGCACTGGGCCATGTGGGCGAACAACGCTACCAGCGATGTGCCCACCATCTATAACGCACTGGGCGCTTTCGCAGACTATGCGTATTCCACCCGCTGCGAAGTGGTGGCAGCCATCGAGCACTGCTTCATGAACTGGTTCCCCACCACCTCCCTGTATTATCGCAATGTGGCCGGTCTGGATTCTCAGAAGGTCAATCAGGCCAGCGACACCTATCTGACCCTGGTCGGTTTTGGCGGGTTTGACTACCTGACCTACAATTATGACGATGCTGCCTGGGCAGAGTACATTGCAAACAACACGCTGGTATATTGATCGGGTCATTTTGAATGAATCGATCGACAGATAAAAACGGTCGACCAACAACAGTCAAGTGAGTTCCTGATCGCGCGGGCATGAGGGATCCCCCCTCATGCCCGCGTTCCGGTTTACACGAAAAGGTGCCGGAGAAAGACACCCTTTCGCGTAGACCGGAGAGAAGAAAAAAGACAGGGAAAAGGAAGAAGCGGAGGATCAAGGAAATGACCAAATATGTGATCAAACGTATTCTGCTCATGTTCCTGACGCTCTTTGTCATCACGGTGATGTGCTTTGTCCTCATCAAGCTCCTGCCTCTGCCGGCAGTGCGTGAGATGGGCAAGGACATCAATCTGGTGCTCATGCGTCGGGAAAAGATGGGCTACAACAGGCCAATTATGGTTCAGTTCTTTCTGTATCTGAAAAACATTGTGACCGACTGGGACTGGGGTGTCGGTGAGCAGATGTATGAGGGCCTGGAAATCTGGGATGTCATGATGCAGAAGCTGCCTTATACGGTGGTGGTCAACCTGTATTCCATTCTGATTTCCATTCCGCTGGGCCTGGGCCTGGGCATTTATGCTGCGCTCAAGAAGAACAAGTGGCAGGATACGCTGATTTCCACACTGGTCATGGTGTTTATTTCTGTGCCCAGCTATGTCTATGCATTTCTGGTCCAGTATATTTTCTGCTTTAAGCTGAACTGGTTCCCGCTGCAGCTGGCATCGCTCAGTCAGGCAGGATCCATCTTCTCGGGGAAGATGTTCGTGTCCATGGTACCCGCCATCATGAGCCTTTCCTTCGGTGTGATCGCAGGCTTTACACGCTATACCCGTGCGGAACTTTCCGAAGTGCTGACGGGCGACTATATGCTTCTGGCCCGCACCAAGGGTCTGACCAAGGCCCAGGCAATCAGCCGGCACGCCATGCGCAATGCGATGGTGGTGATTCTCCCGATGATCTTCGGCGAGTTTATCGGCATTCTTGGCGGCTCCATGATCATCGAGAATATTTTTGGCATCCCGGGCATCGGGAATCTGTATGTGAATTCCATCAGTGTCCGCGATTACAATTTCTTCATGGCGCTGAATATTTTCTACACCCTCATCGGGCTTGTGTCCGGTATCGTGATTGACATCAGCTACGGGTTTATTGATCCGCGCATCAGAATGGGGTCGAAGAAATGATGGATGAGAAGAACGTAAACCGGATTCCCGATATTCCGAAAGAGAAGTTTGCATTTGTCCAGCGCTCTGAGGATCTCCATGACGAGAAGCTGCAGACAAAGGCCATCGGGTACCTGGGGGATGCCTGGATCCGTTTCCGCACCAACAAAAGTGCCGTGGTGGCCTTTGTCCTGATCATGATCCTGACGCTCTTTGCACTGATCGTGCCCGTGGTCTCCCACTACTCCGTGGCATTCCGGGACGGCTACTATAAACTGGTGCTTCCAAAAAATGAGCTGCTGGCGCCGACAGGCTTGTGGGACGGCGGAAAGAATGAACAGCAGAGCGAGGCCGGGTATCTCTATCTCAATGCCATCGGGCAGGAGAATGGGCACAGCGCGGTCATGAAGGTGTATGACAGCTTTCAGGATGCGACCGGTGCCACATTCTACAATATCCGCTCCGACAGCTATCGCTCGGTCGGCTTTGTCTTTGTGAACCTGAGTGAGGCGGAGTACAAAGCGCTCATGGCATACCAGGACGAGAAGGGAATCCAGGTCATGTATCCCCTTCAGCAGACCATGAACAAGCACTTTGTGCGAGCCAATGACGGTGCCAATTTCTGGTACCTCCTTCAGGATGAGTCCCAGGGGACGACCGGCATGCCGAAGCTGGACGAAGAGGGACACTATATCGCCAATTATCTGACCTCGGATGACCCGCAGAAATCCGGCTATACCTCCCTGCGCATCGCAGGCGACGGGGAAAACGGTGTTTACTACACCTATGCCCAGAAAAATCAGACCGGGTACCGGGTGCGCGTGGACTATGCCGAGTACTTCCAATATATCAACGGCTTCTATGCCTCCTTCCTCTTTGGCACCAATGTGTATGGGCAGGATATTTTCACCTGCCTTGCAGTGGGCGCCCGCTTCTCCCTGCTCCTCGCCATCTGTGTCGCCACGATCAATTTCATCCTGGGTGTGATTTACGGTGCCATTGAAGGCTACTATGGCGGCTGGGTGGACATGATCATGGAGCGCATTTCTGACATTCTGGCAGACGTGCCTTTCATCGTGGTGGCAACCCTCTTCCAGCTGCATCTTGCCGCAAAGGTGGGTGTGGTCTGGTCCCTGCTCTTCGCCTTTGTGCTGACGGGGTGGGTCGGAACGGCATCCCGTGTCCGCACCCAGTTTTACCGCTTCAAGGGGCAGGAGTATGTGCTGGCAGCCCGCACCCTGGGTGCGAGCGACCGAAGGCTGATCTTCAAGCACATCTTTCCCAACTCTCTGGGCACCATCATCACGGGTGCTGTCATGACCATTCCCGGCGTCATCTTCTCGGAATCCATGCTGAGTTATCTGCACATCATCAACCTGGATACCTCATCCACGCTGACCTCCATCGGCACGATGCTCTCCAATGGCAAGGACTATCTGAGCACCTATCCGCACATCCTGTTTTTCCCGGCGGTGTTCATTGCCATTCTGGAGATCTGCTTCAACCTCTTCGGCAATGGTCTGCGTGACGCGTTCAATCCATCATTGAGAGGAGCGGATGACTGATGGCAAAGAAACTGGAAGTCAGACATCTGACGATATCCTTCCGTACCAACAATGGCGCAGTGCGTGCGGTGCGGGACATTTCCTTTGACCTGAACGAGGGCGAGACACTGGCGATTGCAGGCGAGAGCGGCAGCGGAAAATCCGTCACCACAAGGGCTGTGATGGGGATTCTCGCAGGCAATGCCATGGTGGAGGACGGAGAAATCATCTACGACGGCCGGGATCTTCTGAAGATTCCCGAGGAAGACTTCCACACGCTGCGCGGGCATAAACTGAGCATGGTCTTCCAGGATCCCCTCTCCGCACTGAACCCCATCATGCGCATCGGAAAGCAGCTGACGGAAGCCATGCTCCTCAATAATAAGGAGAGGCGCGCTGACGGCAGAAAGCGCTTCAATCACATGCTGGGAGAGCTGGAAAAGAACATGAAGGCTGCCGGCGTGGACAAGGCCCACAGCATGTGTCAGGAGTTTGACCGATTCACAGTCTGCGGCGTCAAACTGGAGAATGCCTGGAAGAACGCCCAGGAAAATGCGGTGAGCATGCAGGACACCCTGGAGGAGATGGACATCGCGCTGCTGAAGAAGGATGAAAAGGCGGTGCGCGAGGTCTGCGCCCGGATCGGCAGCCTGGACAAAAGTGTCCGGAATCTGTACCTGATTCCGGAGGATGATCAGGACTTTACGGCGCTGATTTCCCGCATGACGGGCCTTGGCAAGGGCTTTACCATGGAGCGGGAAGCGGAAATGCGAAGCGCCATGGAACAGCTCGGGGCAAGGCTTGCCTCTGTGCTGGATGAAAAGAAGGAACAGCCAAACTTCTTCAGGATCGGATATCTTCTGGCCCACGGCGGAACTGCCGATCCCACGAAGGAGGCAGTGGAAGAAATCAATGCGAAAGCCCGCAAAGCCCTGGACAGCGGGTTCATGAATGAATTCCTTGAAGGCGTGGAAAAGGCACTGAAGTATTCCCGGGAGGAAGCACAGAAGGCCCGCAGCCATGCAGTGGAGACCCTGAAGGAATGTCTGCCGACCTTTCAGGGGGATCAGCTTGATCAGAAAAAGTGCAGGGCCAGCGCAAAACGTGCTGCAGATGATGTGGAAAAGGCCATCGACCGTCTTGCCCTGGACAAGGACAACCGCGCCTATGTGTTCCGCAGCTCCATGAATGCCTACATTGACCGTTATTTCTACGGGCTGAAGCAGAACCCAAAGGAGCAGCGCCGCTTTGACCGGGATACGGAGAAATACCAGCAGGTGACGGCGAAGGGAAAGTTTGCCCCATCCGTTGTCCCCATCAACCTGGTGGATATGGAGAAAGCCAGGGCAAACCTGACCAATACCATGACCGGGCTCATCGAACATTTTTCCGGGCAGAGCCAGGAGACAGACAATCTGCACGAGAGAGCCGTTGCCCTGGTGGACTGGCTGAAGGAGAGGTCCAGTGAGTACGCATACCGCCTGACACAGGGCATGGCCAAGCATCGGGCGATAGAGCTCATGAAGGAAGTGGGCATACCGGAGCCCCAGCGGCGTTTTCACCAGTATCCCTTCGAATTCTCCGGCGGCATGCGCCAGCGCATTGTCATTGCCATTGCCCTGTCGGCCAATCCGGATATTCTCATCTGCGACGAACCGACGACCGCCCTGGATGTGACGATCCAGGCGCAGATTCTGGAACTGATCAACAGGCTGAAGGCCGAGCGCCGCCTGTCGGTGATTTTTATCACCCATGACCTGGGCGTGGTTGCCAACATGGCCGACCGGATTGCGGTCATGTATGCAGGCAAGATCGTGGAATACGGCACGGCCGACGATGTTTTCTATGATCCGCGGCATCCCTATACCTGGGCACTTCTTGCGTCCATGCCGGATCTGGAGACGAAGGAAAAGCTGGCAGCGATTCCCGGCACACCGCCCAACATGATTCTGCCGCCCAGGGGAGACGCCTTTGCGGCGCGGAATCAGTATGCCATGGAAATCGATCTGGAGCAGCAGCCACCCATGTTCCAGATCAGTGAAACCCATCAGGCGGCAACGTGGCTGTTACATCCCAATGCGCCGAAGGTTGAGCCGCCGGCGATTGTGACAGAGAGAATCCGCAGGATGCAGGCCAAGGAAAGGGGTGAGCAGGCATGAAACGGCTCAATCGGTTTTCCGGGGTGATCAAGGTCCTCGGCATTGTGCTGGTATGCGTGGCGATCGTACTTGGCCTGTATGCCATGGCCAATACGGGCGGGCCATGGTCCTCGCTCAGGAGCGCGATGAACAGTGCCTCAAGAGGAACGGGCTTTACAGATCGGATCCGGTTTGATGATGCGTATTTTTCTGCGCTGAGCCAGGCTTCCTCCAATCGTGATATGGATGCAGATGCTCGGATCGAAGAGGCCCGTGGGCATTTCAGATCCTGGTTTTCCCAGCTCGAGGCGGCAGATGAAGAAAAAGGGCAGGAGATGGTATCCCAGACCCTTTCCTGGCTCGAGGAAACCTTTGACACAGGCGCCTTCCTCGGGAGGCTGGAAAACATGGAGGACCTGCAGGAAAGCCAGGAAAACCGTGTCATCTTTGAGTACATCAACAGTATCGGTGCGCCAAAGAGCGGCAAGGTAGCCAAACTGCAGGCGGCAAGCCAGGAACCCTTTTTCAGGGAATTCTATGAATCCTTTTCCGCTGAACATGGTGAGGATGCCGGCACATGGCTGGAATTCATGACGGTGGTGCGGGGGATGCTGGAGAATGCCATTGCGGGCGGTGAATCCATCAGGGATGTCAAGGCCTGGATGAAGGACAGCTTCACATACGAAGCATTTCAGGAGGGCCTGGCGACCGTGAAGGCCACGGAGCGCACAGAGCTGAGTGAAAACTTTGCCGTGAGGCTGGGTGAACTCTGTGAGAAGAAGGAAAACGGAGAAAGCGTGGATTTCGGAGCGCTTCTGACAGAGACTGCAGCGCTTCTTTCTGAAAAGTATCCAGGACAGGACCTGGGCGGCAACATGTCCACGGAGGCAGCGCTTGCCAGTGTCCTGCCGTCCCTGCTCGCAGATGATACCTTTGACGGAAGCTATGAAGCCCTGGGCGATGCGCTGAGAACACGGGCCGCTCAGGACAAGACGCTCAGTGCCCTCTCATGGGAAAACCAGTACCTGAATGAGCGGGTCCTGCAGGAGGCGGACAAGCGGGCCATCGTCAGCATTATCTCAGGCTTCTGGTGGGTGGTGGCCCGCTATGCGCAGATGTTCCTGATCGGCGTTTTGCTGCTGCTTGTGGCGTTTTGCCTGCGAAGGCTGGTCAGCATGGTGTTGATCCGCCAGAGAAATGATCGGGAAGTCGTCCGGGACGCCGATGTGCTGCTGCGCGTGGACCACCTCAAGCAGTACTTCAAGAGCGGCAGCGGCGTCACAAAAGCCGTGGATGATATCAGCTTTTTCATCCGCCGCGGCGAAGTCTTCGGACTGGTGGGCGAGAGCGGATGCGGAAAAACCACCACGGGACGGACCATCATTAATCTCTATGATCCCACAGACGGGGATGTCTATTTTGACGGATTGAAGATCTCCTCCACGCAGAATGGTCTCCCGGTGCTCAAGGCTCAGCTTCGGCAGGATTACAGTGAAAAGATCACAGAGGCCAGGAAGCAGGGAGATGCTGCCGGGCTCAAGCAGCTGAAAAAGGAACTTAAAGAAAAACTCCGTCAGGCGGAGGACCATGCCCTGGAAAGCTCTGTGGAAAAGAGCAAGTGTGTGGAGCTCTACCGTGAAAAGCGCTTGAGGGAACTCAAGGAAGCTTATGAGCACGATGCAAAACATCTGACCGGCAGCGCGCTGGAAGAACGCAGAAAGCGCTATGAGACGGAGAAGAAGGTTGCCGCAAAGGACAATGTCATGACCCGCATGCAGATGATCTTCCAGGACCCGATTGCATCGATCAATCCGCGCATGACGGTGCGTGAGATTATTGCAGAGGGCCTGACCATCCGTGGCGTGACAGACAAGGACTACATCAACGAGAAAGTGTACCAGATGCTGGAGCTGGTGGGCCTTGTCCGGGAGCATGCAGACCGGTATCCCCATGAATTCTCCGGCGGCCAGCGGCAGCGCATCGGCATTGCACGCGCTATCATCATGGAGCCGGATCTGATCATTGCAGACGAACCGATTTCGGCTCTGGACGTATCCATTCAGGCACAGGTGATTAACCTGCTCAATGATCTCAGGGAACGCATGGGGCTGACCATCATGTTCATTGCGCACAATCTGAGTGTGGTCAAGTATTTTTCGGACCGGATTGCTGTGATGTACTTCGGGCATATTGTCGAGATGGCACCCAGTGACGAGCTCTTTGCCCATCCGCTGCATCCCTATACCAAATCGCTTCTGTCGGCCATTCCCTATCCGGATCCTCACTATGAAAAGACACGCAAACGCCTGGAGTATAATCCTGCGAAGGCGCATGACTACAGTAAGGACAAGCCGGAACTGAGAGAAATTGTTCCGGGACACTTCATTCACTGCAATCAGGCGGAATATGACGCATACCTGAGGGAGATGGGACAATGAAGTCCCGCGGCAAAAAAAGCTGGGTGATATGCACAACCATTGGCACCCTGCTGTGTGTGCTGCTCCTGATCGGGCGCGGCGGACTGGAAGCGGAAACGCCGGAGGTCTTCTGGCATCTGTTATGTGATGCGCTGTTCGTCCCGGGCGTACTGCTCACCGGTATGGGCCTCCTCGTGATTGTCGCAGGGGAAGGTGCGTTTGATGCTCTTCACTATGGAATACAGAAACTGTTCGGTATCCTGCGCAGCAGAGAGAAACGGAAAATGATGCCGCAAACCTACTTTGATTTTGTGCGCATGAAACATAAAAACCAAGCAGTATTGCCAAGGGCGCTTTTGGTGACGGGTATCGCTTTCCTATTAGCCGCGGGAGCGGTGCTGGTGCTATATTATCGGACACTCGTATGAATTCCACGATCTGCATGTCTGGTCCTTCTATGACTACTCTTTTGCACCAATCGCTTGCGCGAAGTTCGCGGCCGGAATAGAGTGCTTTTGAAATGATTGAGATGCATCTTACAGCGACTTGTCCAAATGAGAAATGATTCCGCGCAGTCGTGTTCCAAGGCTCGATTGCCTTACAATCATGGCCCGCCAACACACGTTCAGATCTCTTCTGAGCCTGTTTGGCGGGCCATTTTCACTCACGTTCCGGCGGAACATATCTCCTCCCTTGTAGTGTACTGACCGGAGCTGGCTCCGTGTGTAACTGCGGCACTGGGCTACTTCCCAATCAGATCGGAGGTACGCCCTTGCTGAACGAATTCAAAGTTCGCTACTTTGATAGAGCTCAGAGAGGTGTGAAGGCAAAAGTCGAACATATTTGTTGCGATTTTCGTTGGATTTATGCTTGTTGAAATGGTAGAATAACTCTATCGGCGCCAATGGATACCACTTGTACCTTTGTTCAGCAATTCCGGACAGACATGCACATGAGAATGGAGAGATACAGGATATGGTTAGAAACCATGGGATGAGATCAAGGTGGCGTGTGTACATAACGTTGGTAGCAGCTCTACTGTTGTTATTTGTTCATCTATGCATTCCATCGACTGGCTCTGCTGCGGCTAATTACAATACCTACCTTTACTCAACTGGGACACATTATTTGGCAAACTGTGCCACTGGTGAGACAGGTCCTTCAGGACAAATTGCCGGTGACCAAAGCGGTAATGAGTATAAGTTCTCAAGTTGGGCAGCAACTTTAAGCAATGGGAACGGTTGGGTTGCAGTATTCCGTTACCCGGATCAGAAAGTGGCGTTGAAAATTGCTCAGCTGTCTATCGACGCTGTGAATAATAACCATATTGGCTACGACTGGGGATACCCTGATCGCGAAACTTATTGGAATGAATTAAAAAAGGTCAATTACGATCCATCAGCAATTACTACTGACTGTGAAGCTGATTGTTCATCTGCAGTGTGTACAAATGTTCGTGCAGCAGGCTACCTGTTGGGCATTTCAGCTCTGAAGAATGTAAGTATGGCAAACACTAGCACATTAACAAATACGCTTGTGAATGCTGGCTTTCAAAAACTCACAGGAAGCATATATTTGTCACAGAAGAATTATCTGCTGCCTGGAGACATACTCCTTGCATCTGGTCACACACTCGTGAACCTTACAAAGGGAGCTAATGCAAGTTGGGAAGCTATCGATACAGAACCGCCAGCGATTACTGGCAGTACTTCAAACGCATCAACGACCGGTTTTGATGTTGCTGTGACCGCAAAGGATGATTCTGGCATCGATATCATTCAAATAGGTGTCTGGCACGACAATATGTCGATTAGTAATGCTCAGTGGCAGACTGCAAACAATACGGGTAGCGCAAGCTTTCGTGTGAATGTCTCTGATTTTGGTAATGCACTAGACACGACTTATCATGTAAATGCCTTTGCGAAGGATAAAGCAGGCAATACATCGAGCGCTGTCCGAATTGGTGATGTATACCTTGAGGATCCCGCCAAGTATCATAACCTAGGTATTGATATTACTGGACCATGGTCGGGAGTAGAATTCCCCGGAAAAACAAGTTCAATCCGGGAAGGTGCTCTTGTAAATCTCGCTGACTATCAGATGGAGGTGTCAGACGAATTAGCAGTAAGCTATGTGTTTGACCATTGGGAGAGCACCAATGGAGGTACGTTTGGTGATGCAAAGGCAGTGGATACAACATTCACAATGCCTGCAGCGGACACCAAAGTGTACAAGGTTTATCGGGCTATGAATAATTTGCGCCTTTGGATTCTCTGCACTACAGGTGGTGGAGTGAGCGTTACTGGTAACAGCGAGAATGTTACAATACCTACTGGTAGTAGCAGGGGGTTCTATACAAATGTCCATTCTTTGTGGTCTCTGTTACCTGAGCCCGCAGAAGGATATCGCTTCAGTGGCTGGGATACATCTGATTTTGATTTTCCAAATGGTGAAAAAGAGTTTGCCACTTTTAACATGCCTGGAAAGAACGTCACTATACAGGCTGTTTTTGAGGAGGATCCCTATTATCCAGTAGTAGGGCTTACTTTTAGGTTGCCTGATGGGCTGACAACTATTGAACGCGAGGCTTTTGAGGGAGTTAAAGCAAAGTATTTTATTATTCCTGATAGCGTGACTGATATTGAAAGTAACGCGTTCCCGCAAGATTCTGTTGTGTACTTGAACACTCATAACATTCAATCAATTCCTGCTGATGCTATTACTGGTTCGGGAACATATATAGAAACAAACACCATTACGGATTACGGCTTTGCAGAAGCATTGATTGGCACAAACTATATCGTTCTAGATAGGAATAAGAAGCATATAGCTGTGTGGGGCGACTGGAGCGGATGGACAGAGGATTATCGTGAGGTTGATGATAATACTCAGGTCGAATCGAAGATACAGTACCGTAGTAGGAGTAAGTCTGTTGATGATGTATATGGTGATTGGTCTGGCTGGGTGTCCAATGGCTCAACGCCCATTAGTGGCACTGATCAGCGTGAGGTAAAAACGGTTAGCCATGCCGCACAAACCAAAACTGTTTATACATATGACCACTACAAATACTATAACACATCCAAAAGTGCATGGTACTATTCTTATGCGGACAATAGCGCGAACTCATGGTCGACTCAGGGCAAGTGGGAATATGCACAGAGTGATACGCCATACACACAATACAGTTGGGCTTCGAGTGCTGGATATGATGGATGGAGGGATGGTTCACAAACGCCATGGTTCCATCAAGGAACAAAGCAAGAAACTGTAGTTGCAGCATACACCGAATATCAGTACAGAACACGTACCCTCAATCAGGAGACAGTATACGGTAATTGGTCCGAATGGAGTGACTCTGTCGTCACGGGAAACGACTCTTTAGATGTAGAAATTAGAACCGTGTATAGGTACAGGTATCGCAGGTAAACTGAAAATAATTATCAGCCCCTGAACTAGTTATATGCTGGTTCAGGGGTGTCTTGCAGTTGGATATGTATCTAATCTTGCAGTTTTGCTAGAATTTAGTAATGATATGATAAGTTCTGCTTCTTCAAAAACGGGCAATCTACAGCGGACGTTTGCCCTCCTATGGATATTCGCTCTATACTCTGCTTCCGATTCCCGGACAAAGGACTATTAAGATTTCCTGCTGTGAATTGGCTCGCATGCAAAGCAATTTAGGCTAAACAATGGTAACAGTTCCGTGTGCAGCTCAAGCGGTGAGAAAGTGGGTGGGGGAATAATTTTTCCATTATTGATTGCTGAAATAAGTCGGTAGTGTAGATGAGGTTGGTAAGTCTGAAGCTAGACCTAGTATATTGACCTTTCTGGTAATTCTCAGGCTATGCTGACAGACAAGATGGTCGGTTGTTACTGACAGGGTATGGGTTAATCAGGTCAAAATGCCTTGGCGGATGGATGGCTGGACAGAAGACATCGGCGTTTCGGTCGGATGGCAGTAGATAATTTGACAGGCATCGCCTTTCTTCTGGCTGCAGGACTCGCTTTGGTCCTGTATTATCTTGCACTTGCATGAAGCGGCATCATCTGCTACGATCCTGCAGAAAATCTGACCCATGAGGCTTCGGTTTTTCTGAAATCCCACGGAATGTAAAGCATGCCCGGAGGAAGCAATCCTCCGGGCATTGTGCTGGCAAACTGTGACAGAACTCAATGCATCAGGACCTGGCAGATATGAGGACGGAAGCCGGAAAGGAATTCATATGCGAGGAGCACCCCAGGACGGGACAGAGTTGATTGACAAGGGTGTATTTTACAGACGGTTGTATACGCTGGCGCTGCCGATTGCCATTCAGAGCCTTATGCTGGCCATGGTGGCAGCAGGGGATGCATTCATGCTGGGCAGGGTCGAGCAGGCGGAGATGACGGCCGTCTCCCTGGCAACCCAGATTCAGTTCGTGCAGAACATGTTCCTGGGGGCGATCACGGCGACGGGCGGCATCCTTGGTGCGCAGTACTTCGGCAAGAAGGACACGCGTACCATCCGGGAGATTTTTCACCTGATGCTCCGGCTCTGCGGGCTGATGTCGGTGATCTTTTTTGCCGGATGCGAGCTGATTCCGTCGTATCTCATGCGGATCTTCACCCATGATGACGAGCTGATTGCCATCGGCAGCGCCTATCTTCGCATTGCCGGCTGGTCGTATCTGATCACCGGTATCTCCCAGTGCTATGAAACCGTCATGAAGGTGACGGACCACGTGAAGGAGAGCGCCTGGATCAGTTCATCGGCAGTCATAGCAAACATCCTGCTCAATGCCGTGCTGATCTTTGGTCTTCTTGGCCTTCCGCGCATGGAATCCAGAGGCGCGGCGCTTGCAACCACCATCTCCCGCGTACTGGAACTGGGACTGTGCCTCGTGTTCTCCCGGGGAGAGGGCTATGTGCGGCCTGAGTGGCGAAGACTGCTGGAAGGGCGGAAGGAACTTCAGGAGGATTTTCGCAGGCAGTGCCTGCCGCTGCTTGGCGGATCGCTCTTCTGGGGCATTGGCTTTACCTCCTATACCGCTATCATGGGCCATCTTGGCGCGGATGCGGCGGCAGCCACCTCTGTGGCGGCGGTGGTACGAGACCTGATCTGCTGTGCATGCAACGGCATAGGCAGTGCAGCCGGCATCATGGTGGGCAACGAACTGGGGGCAGGACGGCTGGAAACGGGCAAGGCATACGGCATCCGCCTCAAAAACATTTCCTGGGTGATCGGCTTTGCCTCCATGCTCCTGGTCTTTGCACTCACCCCGCTGGTCGTGCGTGTGGTGATCCTCTCAGATGAGGCCAGGGCATATCTTGGCGGGATGATGATCATCATGGGCGTGTACATGATCGGACGCGCGGTGAACACGGTGACGATCAACGGGGTGCTGGACGGCGGAGGCGACACGGTGTTTGACATGTACTCTCTGGCTGTGTGCATGTGGGGCATCGCCATTCCTCTGGCCCTGCTCGGCGCCTTCGTCTTCCACTGGCCGATCCTTCTTGTGTACGCATGTACCTGCCTGGATGAGGTGGGCAAGATACCCTGGGTGATGATCCGCTTCAGAAAGTACAAATGGGTGCAGGACCTGACACGTGCATGAAAAGAACGGTCGTTTCCGTCTGGAAACGACCGTTCTTTTATCATGCCATGTTCTCGCTCAGCTGCTGGCCGCCCAGCACATGGAAATGGAGGTGCTGCACGCTCTGGCAGGCATCCTTTCCGCAGTTGGAGATGACGCGGAAGCCGCTTTGCAGGATACCCTCGCATTCTGCGACCCTGCGGCAGGTCCTGAGGCATGCGGCGAGCACATCATCCGGGACGTTCTCGATTTCGCCGACGGAGGGGATGTGCTGCTTTGGCACGACCAGGACATGGGTCTTTGCCATGGGATTGATATCCCGGAAGGCATAGGTATTGTCGTCCTCATAGACTTTGGTGGAGGGAATCTCGCCTGCAATGATCTTGCAGAAAAGGCAGTCAGACATAAACAGTTCCTTCTTTCATAGATTTTATTCGATTGTATCTGCTGTGGTATTTACGAAATAGAAGACTGATCGGCATCCGTCTGGTGATCCGGAGGAATCTGGTCATACTCCTCGTTGGTCACAGGCATCTGCTTGCGGCGCAGTTTCGCGTCGGTTGCAGTGCGAAGGATGGCATAGATCAGGGCAAAGACGGGGACGGAGATCAGCATACCCACAAAGCCGAACAGAGCGCTTCCGAGGATGATGGCGAACATCGTCCAGAGGGAGGAGATACCCGTGTAATCACCGAGGATCTTTGGACCGATGACATTGCCGTCCACCTGCTGAAGGATCAGGATGAAGATGGCAAACTTCAGCGCGGAGGCGGGATTGACGATGAGGAGGATCAGAATGCTGGGGATGGCACCGATGAATGGACCAAAGAAGGGAAGGATGTTGGTCACCCCGATCAGCACGCTGATGAGCACAGAGTACTCCAGGCCCATGATGAGCATCATGATATAGCAGATGACACCGATGATCAGGGAATCGACAATTTTGCCGGTGGTAAAGCCGCCAAAGATTTTGTTGGCATGGCGTGTCCAGTAGATCAGGCGGTCCGCATGGGAGCGGCTGAAAAGAGCATAGGATATCTTCTTCATCTGCCGCGCCAGCCGGTCACGGTCTGTGAGCAGATAGAAACAGGTGATCATGCCGATGAACAGGCGGAAGATGAGAGAATATAGCACGTTGTAGCTGGTCATCAATATGGTCGGGACAAACCCCAGATAGTTGGTGGCACTGGTCAGAATGTTCTGCCAGGCTGAGTTCAGGGGGTCGACCTCCAGATCGACCAGGCCGATCATTTTCAGATATTCAGTCACTGTCTCATCGTTTTCATTGACATATCGGGTCACCTGCCGGACAACAGACTGAATGGATGAGGAAATCTGCGGGAGCAGGATCGACATGAAAAGCCCGATCAGGAGCAGAAGGCATACAAGGGAGATGGCTACGGCCAGCATCCGCATGCCTCTTGGATGCGGTTTTTTTCGACACAGCCGGTTGAAAAAGGTTTCCAGACGCCGCACCAGCGGCAGGAGAATGAAGGCCAGCGCGCCTCCGATAAAGAAAGGAACCAGAGCATCAATACACTGCCCGACAAAGCCGGAGATGCGGTCAAAATAGATCAGCACAGCGATCATCAGGACGACGACGGCAGCAATGCAGATGCAGGTCCTTGCGATTTTCCGATGTTCTTCAGGAATCAGATGCCAGATAGGAATCACCTCTTTGAACACATGGGGCCAGATGTAAGGTTTTGAAATGGCACTTGCAGGGCAAGTATATCACAGTTTTCAGAGCGATAAAACAGGACGAGACGAAATCACAGGCCATCTGCCAGGGATTTTTTCGCCCAGAGGGAATAAGACCAGTTCCTGTGCTCAAAGGGGAAAGAGCAGGTGTCCAGGAGAACATAGTTTCGAAGGTTTCTTTTCTGATTTCCGCGGATGACGACAAA
>JAFUBA010000203.1 GCA_017460395.1 Clostridia bacterium
ATGAGCAGAAGGCCGCCCACCTGGCCCGTGAGCACGCCGCCCTGCAGGCAGGCGCCCATGGCCACGCACTCGTCGGGATTGATGCCACGGGAGGGTTCCTTACCGGTCAGCCGCTTCACCGCCTCCTGCACGGCAGGAATCCTGGTGGAGCCGCCGACCAAAAGCACCTTGCTCAGATCCCGGCTGCTGAGCCCCGCATCCCGAAGCGCCTGTCGCACCGGCTCCTCCGTCTTCTCCACCAGGTGGCGGGTGAGCTCATTGAACTTTGCCCGGGTGACCGTCTCCTCCATGTGGTGCGGCCCCCTCGCATCCTGGGCGAGGAAGGGCAGGTTCACCGTGGTTTCCGTGAGGCCGGACAGTTCCTTCTTCGCCTTCTCGGCTGCCTCCCGCACCCGGCTCATGGCCTCCATCTGGCCCACCAGATCGATGCCTTCCTTCTGCCGGAACTGGTCCAGGAGATACTTGGTCAGGCATGCGTCAAAGTCATCACCGCCAAGGTGATTGTTGCCGGCGGTGGCCAGAACCTGGATCACATCGTGGCTCACATCCAGCACGCTCACGTCAAAGGTGCCGCCGCCCAGGTCATACACCATCACCTTCTGAGGTTCTTCCTTGTCGATGCCCCAGGCCAGCGCGGCCGCCGTCGGCTCGTTGATGATCCTCTCCACCTTCAGTCCCGCGATGGTCCCCGCATCCCGGGTGGCCTGCCGCTGGGCATCGGTAAAGTAGGCCGGGACCGTGATCACGGCCTCATTCACGGGGCCGCCGAGGTACTTTTCCGCGTCCGTCTTGAGCTTTTGCAGGATCATGGCGGAGATTTCCTGGGGTGTGTACTGTTTTCCGTCCACATCCACCTTCCGGTCGCTGCCCATCTCCCGCTTGATAGAGGAGATGGTCCGCCTGGGGTTCATGGCCGCCTGCCTTCTGGCTGCATCGCCCACCAGCCGCTCTCCGCCCTTTGTGAACGCTACCACCGAGGGCGTGGTCCGCCCGCCCTCCGAGGAGGGAATGAGGACAGCCCTTCCGCCCTCCATGTATGCCATGCACGAGTTGGTCGTGCCAAGATCGATCCCGATTCTCCTTGCCATAGGTATTCTCCTTTGCCGTATCCATGTCGGACGGAATTCATCCGACGGCAAGATTCTGGAATTCTATTTTGAAGTGAAAATGAATCTTCCGGGCCTGCGCGCACGAATTCATGGAATTTTCATGATACGCTCATTTTTCTCATTCGCTCAGCACGGTTCCCAGAATTCTTCGTCTTCCACTGCTCTCCCGTCTTTCTTCCCTCGGATCACCTGCACCGAAGGTGCAATGCGCGCCGCTGTTAGATCACATTTCACCTTCGAGGCATCAATGCACCTGAGGGATGAGCACCTGCCGAATGCGTATGGGGCCACCTCCCTGAGGGTCGAGGGCAGGATGATCTTTTCAAGACGGTCATTGTGGTACAGGGCAAGTCCCCCAATGGCCTGCACGCCCTCCGGAATCTCAAGCACCGGGCCAAGGCCGCAGTGGCTGAAGGCATTCATGGGAATCTCGCGGAGCCTCCTCGGCCACCGCACATGCTTGAGCTGGCTGCATTTTTCAAACGCAAAGTCCCCAAGCACGACATGTTCAGGCAGCACAATCTCTTTGAGCCCGGACTCAGCAAAGGCACTGCGCCCGATAGTCCCAAGCTTTTCTGGAAGACGGATGTTCCTGAGCATGATACACTCCCGGAACGCATGGTCGCCAATGTGCCTGATGCTCTCCGGCAGCTCGACCTCAGAGAGCATGGTACACCTGCGGAAGCACCCTGATGAAACAGTTTCAAGGGACGACGGCAGTGAAATGGAGGAAAGAAGACTGCACCCGAGGAAGACTTCCTCCTCCATCCGCTCAAGTGCACTCTCCCCTGCAAATATCACATCAGTCAGGCCGGTTTCCGCAAATGCGCCCTTGCCGATCACCCGGACGGAGGACGGGATGGTGATCTCATGGAGCGCATCGCACAGCGCCAGAAAGTATGGGGGAATCTCCCTGAGCGTTTCCGGAAGGACCACCCGCTCCACGCCGCAGTCCCGAAACATCCCCATAGACAGCGGCAGCGTTTCCGGCAATCTCAGCTCGCCTGTGAGGTCTGTGCCTTCAAAGCAGTAGGGGCCTGCCTTTTTCAGATGCGGCAGAAGGCCCCGCACGTCCAGCATCATGCAGTGCCAGAAAGCTTCTTCCCCCACAGAGATAATCTCGCATCCGTCCGTATGGATCTCCTTCAGCGCGGTGCACGCCTGGAATGCGCTGTCAGGCACAAAGACCTGTTCCTCTTTTTCGCCCTCCGGCTCATCTGGCGCTCCTTCAAAACAGACCCTCTCCAGTTCCTCAAACCCCATAAGAAACGCCTTCGGAAGCTGAACGCCTGCGGGAATATGTACCGCCTTCACCGCTTCCTGAAGATCCTGCCTTTCTGAGAAGACACCCTCCTGGATGGCACGCACGGGCTTCCCCGCAATGGACCGCGGGATCCAGACTTCCTCCTCCTGCCCCCGATACCTTGTGATGATCTGCCCGCCGTCCTCCGACGACTTCCACGCCCAGCTCCTGGACATGACCCGTGCGTTGTCCGGGCGAAGAAAGTCCGTTTCCTCCTGCCGCTCCCGCCGTCTCTCCAGTTTGCTCAGGTCATACAGTGCCTTTTTCCTTTCAAGCAGCACCGCCATGGCCTCGGTGAACTGTCTCTCGATACATATCTCTGCGAGCTCATCATATCGCTCCGGTGCCATCTCAGTCTCCCGGATCACACGGATCATCAGTTTCTGTGCGTCCGGCAGGTACTTTTCATTTGCCATCCACTTGAGCGTAATATATGCCATCGAACAGACCATCTGGCGCCACTGGCTCTCCCGCAGATTCGGCACAGCCTCTGGATGACGCAGCGCTCCGATGAACATGAGCCGCCTGCCGGTAGCATCATTGACCGGAAAGCTGACCCTGGGCAGGTCCAGATATATACCTGGCAGCCTCAGGAAAAAGGATGCTCTGATCCCCGCGAGCTTTACCGCATTTGGCGCAAAGACCCGGAGGACACGCCCCGGCTCGCCCCAATCCTGCGGATTCATTCTGCCCGTCAGTTCGAGGATAAAGTCGCTCCGGCACAATAGATTCAGCGTCGTGAGATTTGGAAAACGGCGCAGATATGTACAAACAGAGAGCGATACTCTATGTTTCCTCGTTGCTTCCCCGCCGGGCACATACACAGTCACCTCCCGGACACCCTGCAGCTGCTCCGCGCTGAAGTATATGTCGAATTTCCACAGATTTACATCTTCGCGCGCCACATGCAGCGTCAGTGTCTCCGGTGCCTCATACCCGAAGGTGCACGCATCGATTCTTCGCCGAAGAAGTTCCGCTTCTTCTTTTTCGGTGCCCCGAAGCTCTTTCTGCACAAGGTTTACCGCGTCACCCGTCTGTTTTTCCATGTGCCCATCCCCCATAAAAACCATGCTGTGCCGGGAAGTATATCACGATCACGTTTCACCCGAAAACCGAGATGTCTGCGAAAAGACCGGTTCTCCCTGCAGCATCGGGCAGGTGAACCGGTCTTTTCGACGCTTTACATAGCTTTCCTGATCGCTTCCAGGAGATCCTCATAGCGCTCAAAGGCGGGCAGCTCCGGATGGTCCATGCGGATCTTTTCGGTGGATCGGAAGAGGAAGCCTGCCTTGCTTGCCTGAATCATGGCAAGGTCGTTGTAGCTGTCCCCCGCCGCAATCGTCTCGTATCCGATGGACTGCAGCGCCTTCACGGTGCTGAGCTTGGACTGGGGGATCCGCATCCTGTAGCCGGTAATCTCCCCGTTTTCGCCCACCTCCAGCGTGTTGCACATGATGGTGGGCCAGCCGAGCTTTCTCATCAGGGGCGTGGCGAACTGGGTGAAGGTGTCCGAGAGAATCAGGACCTGTCCCTCCTCCCGGAGGGCATCCAGGAATTCCCTGGCCCCGGGCATCGGGTCCACCGTGGCGATGGTGGCCTGGATCTCCTTCAGGCCCAGGCCGTGCTCCTTCAGGATCCCGATGCGGTACTTCATCAGCTTGTCGTAGTCCGGCTCATCCCTCGTGGTTCTGCGCAGCTCCGGAATCCCGGTGGCCTCCGCAAAGGCGATCCAGATTTCGGGGACCAGGACCCCTTCCAGGTCAAGACAGGTGATAACCATGCTCATCGTATTTTCCTCCTCTTGCCAAATATCTTTTGTCTCAGAAGTCCAGGTCCATCTGCAGATGGACGCTGTACCCCCGGCAGATGTCCTCCGTCTCCTTCTGGATTTCCTTCATCAGCTCTCCGCGGTTCTCCGCCTCAAGGTCGATGATCACATCCATCGTGACCGTCTTCTTCTTTTCATCCAGACGGAAGCCATGCACCTGCAGAACGCCGTCCCGGGCGGTAGCTGCTTTCATGACCCGGTGCTGCAGATCCAGTGCCTCCCCGGGCTTCGTGTTCTCGGCGTAGATGCCCACACCTGTGAGAATCACATTGTGCTTCCTGTATACCTCAGCTGCCAGCTCGCGCTCCATCTCATCGATTTCCTCTGCCGTCATGGTGTCCTCCACCGACACGTGCACGGAGCCCAGCAGTCTCTCTGGCCCATAGCTGTGCAGAATCAGGTCGAAGGCTCCATCCACCCTCGGGTCCTCGCAGATGGTCTTTCGAATTTCAGCGAGGAAATCCCGGTCCAGCCGCTTGCCCAGGATCTCATCAAGGGTATCCCGGAGCATCTCGATGCCGGCCCGGATGATCATGATGGCGATCAGCACACCCACGTAGGCTTCCAGGGAAAGACCGGTAAGGAGGAAAATGACGGCACTGAGAAACACGGAAGCCGAGAGAATGGCATCCAGCCTTGCATCCTCGCCAGAGGCCACAAGGGAGGCGGAATTCACCTTTTCTCCCGTTTTCTTCACATAGGAGCCCATCAGAAGCTTGACCACCACGGCCGAGACAATGATCACGAGGGAGACCACAGAATAGTCCGGCGTCTCGGGATGGATGATCTTTTTCACAGACTCCACCAGGGATGTCAGACCCGCATAGAGGACCAGGGCGGAGACGATCATGGCGCTCAGGTACTCCACCCGCCCATAGCCCAGAGGATGCTTTTTGTCCGGCTTTTTCCCGGCCAGCTTCGTCCCGGCAATCGTGATCACCGACGACAAAGCATCGCTCAGGTTATTCACCGCATCCAGCACCACCGCGATGGAATGTGACACGATGCCCACCACCGCCTTGAGGGCGGCCAGAAGGATATTCGCCAGAATCCCGATGATGCTTGTCCGGACAATCACCTGTTCACGGCTCTGTGCTGTTTGAGACATGTAAATCAAACTCCTCCGGCTGAAATCTTGGGCACACGCTCTCTTTGGTGGCAATCACCGAGGAGGCAAGTCTCGTCCCGATGGCGCAGCTCTCCCCCAGATTTTTTCCGTAGGTCAGCCCGATGGCGACCCCGGCAAAGAAGGAATCCCCTGCACCCGTGGTGTCAATCACATCCACCTTCTGGGGAGGACAGAACCCGTGCTGCCCGTCCATCTGGGCCCACACCGCCCCCTGGTCGCCCATAGTCACCACCATTCTCGGGATGCGGGCGCGCGTGACCTTCTCCTGGAGAATGTCCTCCAGCTGCTCCGGGTGCACCTCATCGTAATTCTCCGAGAAGAGGAGCCCCGCCTCCTGCTGGTTGCAGACAATGCAGCCGGTGCACTGCAGAAGATCCCGCCGCTCCATGGCGATGGACATGTTGGAGACAATGGCATAGATCTCCCTGTGGTGGCGCTCGGCCAGCTCGAAGATCTGCTTGATGATGGCCACGTCCATGTCGATCTCCACCACGATGCTGTCCGCCTGGGAGAAGATCTCATCGCCCTTTTCGCGCAGCGTATCTGAGATGGAGGAAAGCTCCGGCCTCGAGGAGATGGATGCGACCACGTCCCCCGAATTGTCAAACACCGCAAGCCAGGTGCCAAGGCCGTCCGGTGCCACGCGGATGAAATCACAGTTCACCTTGTGCCGCTTCAGCTTCTCCACCACGTCCACGCTGGTACCGCTCTCATCCACCACACTCACAAAGGTTGGCCGCAGCTCCACATTGGCAATGTCCTCCGCCACATTGCGGCTGACGCCCCCGTGGGTCTGCACGACCCTGCCCACATTCCTGCCGGCAGGGATGTACTGCACCATGGGATATCCCTTGATATCCACAAACACAGCACCGATGACCACGATCCCGTACTTCATTGCCTCTAGCCTCCGATTTCTTGAACTTCCGGGCATGTCATGATACCATGATATCATGGTCTGAACACTTCGAAAAGCCAAAAAGCCTGTGCCGGAAAGGGTGCAGAGATACAGAACAGAAAGAATGCAACTTTTCTGTTCCATCGCCCCTTTGCGCTCATGCAGGCTCAGAAACATAGAAAGAGGCAGTTTCATGTCGAAAACGTACGACTATCTCATTGTGGGCGCCGGACTCTTTGGCGCCGTGTGCGCAAGGCAGCTGACGGATGCAGGGAAAAAGGTCCTGGTGATTGACCGGCGCGGGCACGTGGCCGGCAACGTGTACACGGAAAAGACGGAGGGCATCCATGTCCACGTCTACGGTGCACACTTCTTCCATACCAATCTTCCGGATGTCTGGACCTATGTGAACCGCTTTGCCACCTTCAACCGCTTTACCAACAGTCCCGTGGCCAACTACCATGGGGAGCTCTACTCCCTTCCCTTCAACATGTACACCTTTAACCGCATGTGGGGCGTCGTCACCCCCGAGGAAGCCAGAGAAAAGATCGAGCAGCAGAAGCGGGATGCCGGCATCACCTCCCCGAGGAACCTTGAGGAGCAGGCCATCTCCCTGGTGGGCACGGATATCTATGAAAAGCTGATCAAAGGCTACACGGAAAAGCAGTGGGGGCGGAAATGCACGGAGCTTCCCGCCTTCATCATCCGGCGCCTGCCTGTTCGCTTCACCTTCGACAACAACTATTTCAACGCCCTCTTCCAGGGCATTCCCATGGGCGGCTACACCCGCATGGTGGAGCGCATGCTGGAGGGTATCGAGGTGCGCCTCGGGGAAGATTATCTCAAAGACCGCGCCGCATTGGATGCGCTGGCAGACACCGTCATCTATACAGGTCCCATCGATGCCTATTTCGGCCACTGCCTGGGTCATCTCGCCTACCGCTCCGTGCGCTTCGAGACGGAGGTTCTGGACACCCCCAACTTCCAGGGTAACGCCGCCGTCAATTACACGGATGCCGAGACCCCCTATACCCGCATCATCGAGCACAAATGGTTCGAGTTTGGGAAGGACGATGAGGGCCGGGACCTGCCGCGCACCGTCATTTCCCGGGAGTATTCCTCCGAGTGGAAGCCGGGGGACGAGCCCTACTATCCGGTGAACGACGGGGAGAATGGTGCGCTGTATGCCCGCTACCGCGAGCTGGCGGATAAGGAAGCGCATGTCGTGTTCGGCGGCAGACTCGGCGAGTACAAGTACTACGATATGGACCAGGTCATCCACAGCGCCCTGGAAACATCCGCACGACTGCTGAAGATCTGACCCTGAAAGGAAGAACAGATGGAGACAGACTACAGAGCCATGTTCCAGGCGCTCCACCCGGGCTTTTTTGAGCGGAGCGCCATCCAGGGCATGCCAGAGGATGCGGTGTATGAGGAGATGGTGCTGTCCCTTTCGGAGGCAAAGTGCCTGGATACGCCGCTCCCCTGTCCGGATGGGATCACCTTTTCTCTGTGCCGTGGCACCTCGCCCGGCCTGCACGAGGCGGTCCATCTGGTGGACCCTGACTGGGTGCAGTATTTTGGCCCTTCTCAGCGGGTCCTTCGCGCCCTGGACGGAGAGCGGACCGTCAGCTTCTGCGTCCTGGACAGCATGGGGTCCTTTGCGGGGCTTCGCATCGCGGGGCCCGGGTGCGTCGGCACGGTGCCGGACATGCGCCACCGAGGCATCGGACAGCGGATGGTCCAGATAGCCACGGCCATTTTCCGCGACGAGGGCTATGATCTTTCCTATATCCACTATACGGGTGTCAGCCCCTTCTATGCAGGCCTCGGCTATGAGACGGTGCTCAGATGGAACCGGGCAGGATTCATCTGATCGTTCAACGCTGACCACTTCTTCTGCGGACACATGGAAAAACAGTACTTTGTGTCCGCTTTTTCTCTATTTTCCCGCCTCCCTGTGAAGGTATAATTGCTTTACTTCATCCAGATCACCTTTCACAGCATAAGGAGGACCCGCCAATGAAATACCGCCCCATGGGAAAGCTCGGCATCAGCGCCTCTGCCTTCGGCCTTGGCTGCATGCGATTTAACGGAACCGCTTCCGGCGACAGTGTGATTGACGAACAGAAAGCCGTCTCCCTCATCCGCCGCGCCATTGACGGCGGTGTTACCTATCTGGACACTGCCTATGTGTATCTGGACAAGACCTCTGAGATCGTGCTCGGAAAAGCACTGCAGGACGGCTATCGCGACAGGGTCACCATTGCCACCAAGATGCCGCTGGAATATGTGCACAACCGTGCCGAGATGGAAGCGCTGCTTGACAGTGAACTGAAAAAACTCCAGACAGATCACATTGATTTTTACCTCATGCACGGCATTGACCGTGCAAAATGGGAATCCTTCAAGGCCATCGGCGCCCCTGCTTTTTTCGATGACATGAAGAAGGAAGGCAAGATCCGCTATAAATGCTTTTCCTTCCATGGCCCCTATGAGGACTTTGAGTATATCCTGCAGGACTACGACTGGGATATGGTGCAGATCCAGTACAATTTCATGGACATCGAAAACCAGGCAGGGGAAAAGGGACTGAAGCTTGCCGGGAAGCTGGGCATCCCGGTGGTGATCATGGAAGGACTGCTGGGCGGCAGACTGTCCCGGGCCCCTTCCAATGTGCAGGCCCTTTATGATGCCTTCCCTGTCCGCCGCACACCGGTGGAATGGGCTTTCCGCTGGCTGTGCAACCACCCGGAGGTCTCCGTGGTCCTCTCCGGCTGCAATGAAGCGGAACAGATTGATGACAATCTGCGCATTTTTGACACCGTGGAAAGTGGCATCATGAGCGAGGAAGAATGCCGCCTCATGGAAAATGTGCGCCTTGCCTACCTCAGCCGCACCAAAATCGGCTGTACCGGCTGCCGCTACTGCATGCCCTGTCCCAATGGTGTGAACATTCCCGGCATCTTCTCCGTGTGGAACAATGTGTCCCTCTATGACACCGACCCGAAATGGAACTGGGATCTGAAACGCATCATCGAAAACGGGCAGGGTGCAGATCACTGCATCGGCTGCGGTGCGTGTGAGGCAGCCTGCCCCCAGCACCTTGATATCGTGGAGAAGCTCCAGATCGCCTGGAAGGAACTGACCGCAGAATAAATCGGTGCGCCGTCCCCGGACCTCTCCCGGGCGGCGCCGTTTTCTCATACAGAAATCATTCTGAGCGATTGTCCATTCTGGAGGAAGCTATGTTTAAAACACTCCTGCGCCTCAGCCGCGAAGCGATCCGATACCGGGCGCTTTACCTGATTGCCATCCTCTCCACCCTCTCCCTGACTGCCGTCAACCTCACGGCCCCCAGGGTCCTGTCCTCCATGACCGGCATTGTGGAGAAGGGCATGGAGGAAAAGGACCTGAAGACCATCGGCATCATGACCGCTGTTCTGACCGGGCTGTATCTCCTGCGCATCCTCTTCCGCTTTCTGAGCAACTATCTGGCGCACAAGGCCGCCTGGTATCTGGTGGGCGATCTGAGGACAAAGACCTACGACAAGCTCGAGCACATGCACATGGGCTACTTCCACGACAAGCAGACCGGAGATCTGATGAGCCGGGTGATCAATGACACAAGAGACTTTGAACTGCTCTACGCCCACATGATCCCGGAAACCATCTCGAATGTGGTGACCTTTGCAGGTGTCCTGGTTGTCCTCCTCACCATCAACTGGAAGCTTGCCCTCATCACCTGCGCACCCATCCCCTTCATCTTTGCCTCCGGCTTTGTCTTTTCAAAGAAAGTCCGCCCCTATTTCCGGATTTCCCAGAAGAAAATGGGCGAACTGAACGGAAAGCTTCAGGACAATCTCTCCGGCATCCATGAGATTCAGTCCTTCGGGCGGGAGGAATATGAAACAGATAAGGTCAATGAGAAGAACTTTGAGCATGTGCGTGCCATGCTCCATGCCCTGAAGATCAGTGCCGTCTTCCATCCCTCCGTGGAATTCATCTCCTCCCTCGGCACCATTCTTGTGGTAGCCTTCGGCGGATATCTGGCCTTTCACCATGAACTGAGCGTGGCAGACATTGTAGCTTTTCTCCTGTATCTGTCCCTGTTCTATGCGCCTGTCACAAGCATGGCCAATCTTCTGGAAAACATGCAGCAGTCAATGGCCGGCGCAGAGCGCGTGCTGGACATCCTGGATGCCCCGGTGGAAATCCAGGACAGACCCGGCGCCGTGGATCTTGAGGATGTACACGGGGATATCACCTTCGAGCATGTCAGCTTTTCCTATGGCGAGCATGTCCCTGTGCTCCGGGATGTCTCCTTCCACTGCAAGAGCGGAAACATGCTGGCCATTGTCGGTCCCACAGGCGTCGGAAAGACCACCCTGACCCAGCTGATCTCCCGTTTCTATGAGCCGAATGAGGGCAGGATTCTCATCGACGGCCACGAGATCCAGGATGTCACCATGGAAAGTCTTCGCAGGCATATCGCCCCGGTGCTTCAGGACACCTTCCTCTTCAACGGCACCATCGCGGAGAATATCGGCTATGCCGTGCCCAGTGCCTCCATGGAGGACATTGAATCTGCCGCCCGCGCTGCCAACATTCATGAGGATATCATGGCCATGCCGGACGGCTATGAAACCCGGGTCGGCGAGCGCGGTCTGCGCCTGTCCGGCGGACAGAAGCAGCGTGTCGCCATTGCCCGTGCCATCCTCGGGAAGTCGCCCATCATCATCCTTGATGAAGCCACGGCCTCCGTGGACGTGGAGACCGAGCATCAGATCCAGACAGCCATCGCAGGCATTGCAGGAAAACGCACCATCATCGCCATCGCGCACCGCCTGTCCACCATTCGAAGCGCAGATCAGATCATCGTCCTGGAGGAGGGACAGATCACGGAGACGGGCACCCATGAGCAGCTCCTGAAAAGAAACGGAAGCTATGCAAGGATGCACCGCGTTCAGAGTGAAGCAGCCACGGGCGGGATCGCCTGAGACACGTTTCTCGCAGCATTGCAGGGCAGCTGTCTCTGCCACATCCATAGCGTTTGGAAAAAGGCCGTCACCTGCGTGACGGCCTTTTTCATGTGTTCCTGAAGATTCCCTGAACCTTCTCCAGCGGAAGCTCCTGCATGCCACGGATGTCCTGCGCCTGCAGGGACGCAAGATAGGTATATATTGCCTCCTGAAGACAGCGGCACTCCGGTGCCTCCATTTCGCCAAGACTCAAAGAGCTCACCATGAGATACCCATTCAGGCACCTCCCCTCAAAGAGCTGCGCCATGGGCCTCAGGAGGAGATAGGAGTCCATCTCCCCGATGATCGACCGCCAGTGTGCGGGGAGGATCATGGCGCGACGGTTTGCCATGCGCCACCACTGCCAGTTCGTGTGTTCTTCCGTCGGGAAATTCCGAAACAGCGGATGGTCTTCATCGATCAGCTGGCCCATGCCGCCCTCCTGGAAGGGGAAGGTGCCGACCGACCAGAAGTCCGTGCTGAACTGGGCCTGGATAGACCTGGGCATGGATTCTTTTGACTGCATCGGCGTGAGATATACCTTGCCGCCGTCGCGAAGAACCTGGATCGCCCGCGCATCCAGCTGCTCCGTCTCATAGACACTTGCCGGGCAGGCGGGCTGCAGACGCGGATAGACCCAGAGGGGCCAGGTGAGGGCATGCTCGCCGCACCGCACCGCCAGCGTGAGTTTCTGCGGTGACGGAAAGCCTTTCAGGGAAAACGCCACGCTCCCAAGGTCCGAGAGCCTGCCCTGCGGCGCGATGCAGCCCGGGATTTCCCGTTTTTCCTCCCGTTCCCCGCCCCTGAGGGTGCACACGCACGTGCCCTGCCAGTCGCTTTTTCCGTAGTTTGCCAGCTGCAGGCGCACGCGGACCTCCTCGTCCGCATACCAGGTGTACCGCTGAAACCTGGCCAGCGGCACCACGCTCCGGTATACCTGATGAAACCAGCTGCCCTGCGCCTCGGGAAAGGGCTTTGGCTCCAGGTGGGTATTCATCAGCCCCACCAGCGCCGTCCCCTGGCCGGGAAAGTCCTGGAGGCCAAGGAGCGAGATCCCGGAGAGCTCCGGCGTCCGAAGGGCCGCCTCCACCTCCTCCCGGTAGCAAAGAGCAGCGAGCGCCCCGCTGGCACGGACCTGCCTTGGCCAGATCTCCTGAAAGCCCTTGTCCCGCACCTGCGATCGGACATGGGCAAGATTGTCCGGGCGTGTGACGCATGTTGTCCAGCTGTCCCCGTCATCTTCTGCGAACTGCTCCAGCTCCCCGAAGTCCGGCAGCACCTCATACTGGCCGATCTCAAAGGTGAAGACCGGCTTTTTGTATGTCTTCCTCAGCGCCTGCATGGCATCTGAATACTGGTGTTCCGTCCCCGGTATTTCATGGTTCAGATATCCCTGCATGCCGGCCGATGTGGCCCGCATCGCCCGCTCCCCAAAGGACTGGGAGGTATAAAAATCGCTGTCCGCATCACAGCCGAGCGCGCCGTAGTGAGGGTTGCTTCCGTTTGCATAGAGCCTGGTGGGATCAATCTCCCGCGCCGAAAGAAGCATGCGTCCCATGAAGGCATGGCCCTCCTCCCCCGCATGCAGCTCATTGCCGAAGGTCAGCATGACGAAGGATGGATGGTTGCCAAGAAAGCGGACCGTTTCCTGAAGCTCCGCCATGTAGTAGCGCTGCCTGACCTCGCCCTCGAAGGCGTTTTTCGGGTTCCAGCAGTCCAGCTCCGGCTGCATCAGCATGCCGAGGCGGTCGGCGACGGAAAAGGCAGATTCCGGCGGCACGTGGGAATGGAAACGCAGGCAGTTGACCCCGTAGGCCTGGTACGTCCGGATGATCTTCTCCCACGCCGTCTCGTCCATGGGCGGATAGCCTGTGTCCGGAAAGACAGCGCAGTTGGCCTCGGAGCGAAGGAAGATCCCCCGCCCGTTGAGCGAAATCCGCCCGTCGCCAGCGTCCCCAAACACCCTTCGCCCGAAGGACACGCTTTTTTCTTCCAGCCCGTCCCCCGAGAGCGTGATCTCAAGGAGCCGGTTTTCCTCATCCCGCTCAATCTCCCACATGTCTTCCCCGTCCCACGGTATCTCCGGCAGGCGGAATTCTGCCCGCCCGGGCGCCATGGAGACAAAGAGGGATACCTCACGGTGCCCTGTGCAGAGCCACAGTGTCCCCTGCCAGCCCTGAAGACTGCTGAGTGTCACCTCCGCATGGAACGCATCTTTCCCCGGCAGTACCCGGATGCTCTCTGCGAAGGTTTCCCGCTCCCGCCGCAGCCGGATGTAGCCCAGCAGGCCGTTCCAGTTGGTCTGCGTCTCATCGGTCGCCATGGAGGAATCCAGGATGTCATCCTTCGGCCACGAAGGGTAGCTGTTGTCGGACAGGATGGTCAGGGTGTTCTCCGGCAGCAGGGCGTCCGTCACCTCAAATACGTGCGGGGTTGCGAGCGTCTGGGGACGAAACGGCGGGATGGTGTGCCCGTTCAGGATGACGGTCAGCTCCCTCGCCCGCTCCACCTCCAGAAAGACCCGCTCGTCTGCCCTTTTCTCAAAGGAAAAAGACCTTGTGAACTTTGCAACACCTGTGAAGGTATGCTTTCTTGTCAGGCGGCTCGTGATCACGTCCGTGTCCTGGCAGTTGACAGCCGCGTCCGGGTGCCAGGGGCGGTCCAGATGGTCCGGAAACCCCATCTGGTTCTGATCGAGGGTGCCGGGGAGCGTGACGCTCCACGCCTGTGTTTCCCCGTCCCGCGAGATGGTGCAGTTCCATGTGCCGTGAAGCGAAATGTTCCCTTGGTCCTCTCTCATGTGTCGATCCCGCCTTTCTCCTCCACAGGTTTCAGCTCCGTCCCCTGCTCCCAGGCAAGACACACGGGAGAGGATACAGAAATTTTTTTCAGGGGTGCCCACACGCCCAAATCACCCAGAATTGCCGAAATCACGACCGCATGTTCCTCCTGACAGGCACACAGGACCAGATTCCCCACCTTCAGGAGATCCCGCGGACAGCGGCCGGTATTCATCTTCCACTGCCGAGTCAGATTGCCCTTCTTCTGTACCTTCATCGAGGCCCACTGATCCCCGGACTTTCGTTTGCCGCGGTGGGTACAGTACACCACATCCCGCTCTCTCCCTTCCCTGTCTCTCTCCCGGAAGAGCCGGATGGCGGCCGCCGTCCCTTCCGCTTTGCCTGGCAGGATCGCCTTGCGGTCCACCACGCGGCCCCCGAGGTCCAGTCGGATGATCTCCCGGGACAGTTCGCAGATCACATACATCCACGCATCCGTCCGCACAAAGTGCCGCGGTCCGGATCCCTCGGGCAGCCTCGCAAAGGGCGCCGTCTCCTCCCACGTGTCCTGTGTCCTTTGGAAGCGCCGGATTTCATCCGCACCCAGATCGCAGGTCAGAAGCTCCTCGGGGGATACAAAATACGTGAAATGTGCATGAGGCCCTTCCTGCCGCGCAGGGTTCACGCTGCCGTGGTGCCCGGGAAAGAGCTGTGCCCTCATCACCTGCCGCCCATCCAGCTCCACGATCATCACGGAACCGCTCGTATAGTTTGCCACGGCCAGCCACCGCTCATCCTGGGACAGCGCCAGATGGCAGGGGTTTTCGCCGCCGGTGGGCAGGGCCCACTTCACACTGTACTTCCTTCCCTCCATCTGCGCATAGACGACCTGGCCTTCCTTTTTTCCAAGGCCCTCGTCCACATAGAAAAGTCCGCCCTCCACCGGGAGCAGATAGGAGGGATCCTCGGCCCGGAGCGCCAGCTCCGCCTTCATATCGAGTTCGATCTGTCCCTGAGAGTTCAGCCTTGCCCTCACACGGTAGATCCCTTTGGAGCGACTTCCGTCGCCGGAAGATGGCGTCGTGTAGGTTCCGATCAGGATCGCACCGGTTCTTTTCTGTCTGTCTTTTGCAGCATGTCGCGTGTCCATGATTGTCCTCCCGTCGCCTGTCTTCAGGCTGCTGGCTTCGTTTTTTCATTGTATATCCGTTCTCAGAACGATCTGGAAGGATCTTTGTAAAAGCCAGTATATCCCGCCCATTTTCTGCTTTCAATACAGGGCTTGACAGAACCGTTTTAACTGTATATGCTGTTTATGTACAGTTATCACGCTTATGTCAGGAGGAAATCCGTTGACACTTTTTCTGGATAACCGCTCCGGTCAGCCGATCTACGAACAGCTGTTTCAGCAGATCTCCCAGCAGATCATCTCCGGAGAGCTCCCGGAGGGTGCGCCGCTGCCCTCCATCCGGGGTCTTGCCAAGGATCTTCAGATCAGCGTCATCACCACCAAGAAGGCCTATGATATCCTCGAGCAGAAGGGCCTCATTGACACCGTTCCCGGGAAGGGCTGCTACGTGGCGAAGCGAAACCTCGAGATCATCCGGGAGCACACGCTGAGACAGCTGGAGGAGAACCTGCAGGAGGTCCTTCGCCTCGCACGGACCCTGAGCCTTTCCCGCCAGGACCTGCTCTCTATGATGGACCTTCTCTCAGACGCCTCAGACGAAACTATGCAGGGAGGAAATACACCGTGAATGCCTTTGAGATGAATCACGTCACCCGCCGTTACAAGGACTTCTGTCTTGAAAACATCAACCTATCCCTTCCCTCCGGCTGTATTCTCGGCCTGATCGGGGAAAATGGTGCCGGCAAGTCCACCCTGATCCGCCTCCTCACAGGTCTTGAGGCGCCGGACGGCGGCACCGTCCGGGTGCTGGGGGAAGAAAACGGACAGAAGGGGCACCACATCCGGCAGCGCCTCGGCATCGTGCTCGAGCAGCAGGGATTCCCAGACATGACCGCCATAGAGCTATCCCGCCTCCTGGCTCCTGTCTTTCCCGCCTGGGACCAGGAAAAATACCTTGAGCTTCTCCGTCGCCTCTCGGTCCCGGAGGACCGTCACTATCTCTCCCTCTCCGCCGGCACCCAGAGAAAGCTCTCCCTGTGCACCGCACTGTGCCGGGACCCGGAGCTGCTGGTGCTGGATGAGAGCACCAACGGGCTGGATCCGGTGGCCCGGGAGGAGGTTGTCTACCTCCTGATGGACTATACCCGGGACGAGCGCCACAGCGTGTTCATCGCCTCCCACATCGTCTCGGACCTGGAGAAGCTGTGCGATGAAGTCGCCTTCCTGCACAGAGGAAAGCTGCTGCTCGTGGAAGAAAAGGATGCACTCCTTGAGCGCTACTGCAGGGTGCAGTGCACCCGGGAAGATCTGCAAGGGCTGCCGCCCTCCGATGTTCTCTCCGTGCACGATACGGGTTTTGGCGTTCAGGCCGTCATCGCGCGGCACGCTCTGCCCCCGTCTCTCCCCTTTATTCCTGTCTCCCTCGAGGATCTGTTCGTCTCCATGATCCGGGGTGCTGCTTGATCGTCCGACCCAATTTCCCACAGAGAGGAGTCTTACCGTGAAAGGCCTCATCTACAAGGACCTGTGTACCCTCTTTCGCAACATGCGAAAGACACTTCTGATGATCTGTCTGTTTCTGATCCTGGGGATTGCCATGCCCGATGCCAGTTTCTTTCTGGTATATCCCATCCTCATGGCCGGCATGCTGCCCTCCACCCTGCTTTCCTTCGATGAGAAGACCGGCTGGAACACCTGTGTCCGCACCCTGCCCTTCTCGCCCCTGCAGCTGGTGGGCAGCCGCTACCTCGAATGCTTCTGTCTGATCGTGCTCCCTGTGTTTCTGGAGGGCATTGGTCTTTATCTTCGGGACGGCAGTGCAGCCATGTGCCCCTTTCTCTTTGCTGCCGGCCTCCTCGGACCCACGATCATGATGCCCCTCTATTACCGCTTCGGCATGGAGAAGAGCCGATATGTCCTCCTTGGCATCTCGGGGCTTCTGGCCGTCCTTGCCACCTTCACCGCCATGGACCTGTCCGCCCTCTCCGGCATCCGGAACGTGTCTCTGCTCCTCATCGTCCTGCCCCTGTTTCTCCTCTCCTTTGCCGTATCCCTCTGTTTTCTCCGCACCTTGCCCGCAGGCGACACAGGCACCTGATCTTCAAAAGACCCCGGAAAGCCAGAAGCTTTTCGGGGTCTTGTCGTCTCTTATACCCTGACCGCCTGCGCCTCCGCCTCAAGACACAGCTGTGCCGCCAGGAAGGCGTGCTCCTGTGTCATGGCGTTTTCTGTCCGGTTCAGACAGTCCAGAATCAGCGCACCAAAGAAGGGATAGCCGGTCACGCCGGTGGCATCGAGATGCTTTTCCCCCTTCCCGTTGACCAGGTACACGTGGTTGCCGCCCGTCTCCTGCCCCGCAAGGTCGATGTACTTGCGGATCTCAATGAAGCCCTCCGTGCCCACGATGAAGGTTCTGCCGTCGCCCCAGGTTCTCAGCCCGTCCGGGGTAAACCAGTCGACCCGGAAATAGTTGGTGGTCCCGTTTTCGCCCGTGATGGCGCAGTCGCCGAAATCCTCCAGCTCAGGATACTGCGGATGCGCATAGTTCCCGATCCGGCTCAGCTGTACCTTTGCCGCCTTCTCCCCGGCATAGTACAGATACTGCTCAATCTGGTGGCTCCCGATGTCGCACAGGATGCCGCCATACCTCTCCTTCTCAAAAAACCATGCAGGACGCCCTGCGGCACCCAGGCGGTGGGGTCCAAAGCCTGTGACGCTGATCACCTTCCCGATCTCCCCGCTCTCCACCAGGTACCCTGCCAGCACGGCACCCTCCACGTGCAGTCGCTCTGAGTAGTAGACCATGTACTTTTTTCCGGTCTCCTTCACCTTCTGCCTTGCCCGCTCCAGCTGCTCCATGGTCGTGAAGGGCGCTTTGTCGGTGAAATAGTCCTTGCCGGCGTCCATGACCCTGAGCCCAAAGGGCCCGCGCTCGGACGTGACGGCAGCCCCGGCCACCATATGGGCCCCCGGATCCCCCAGGACCTCCTCCTCCGACCTTGCGGCTTTTGCCTGCGGGTAGGTCTTCAGAAACCTTGCCACCTTCTCCTCGTCCGGATCATACACATACCGGAGCGTACCGCCGGCCTCCAGCAGCGCATTGGTCATCCCGTAGATGTGTCCGTGATCCAGGTGTGCTGCAGAAAAGACAAACTCGCCCTCCTTCACCACAGGCTTTGGCTTTCCCTTCGGTGCATAGTTCATGCCGTCCATCTGGTTCATGTTCTGTTCCTCCTCTTGAGATATCAGGATATTTGGGGATATCAGGACTTGTAGTCACTGCCCAGGGTGATGCTTCCCCCAAGCTCCATGACCGATGTGTTCTTCTCATAGAAATGCGGGGCGCCGCCCAGCATCCCGCCGCGGGTGTAGAAGGGGCTGTCCGGCAAAAGGGGCAGCCTGACGGTTTTCCCCTCTGTCCCCGACAGATAGATGGCGCTGATCAGCTCGATCGTGTTGCGCCCGTCCTCCCCGCCGATGGCGGGCTGTCTGTCCTCCCGGATCGCAGAAAGCACGTCCGCGATCTGCCCCGTGTGCCCCTCAAAGGGGAGCGGGGGCAGTGCGTCCACAAACGCCTGTATCTCCCTTTCCAGCGCTTCGTTCTTCTCCGGGAAACCATTGCTTTTGGAAAGCGATGCCGCGCAGCTGAAGGGCGCTGAGATCCTGGCCTTCTCGCACTGGAACACCAGCTTCTGCTCCTCCCCATGGTCCACCACCGAGGCCGTGAGCTGGCACAGGGACGAGGGATAGCGCAGGATGGACACGGAGAGGTCCTCCACCTCCGCATTGTCGTGCGATACGTTCGCCAGGACGCTGGTGACCTCCTCGGGCCGTCCCAGCATCCACAGCAGCATGTCGATGTGGTGCACCGCATGGTTCAGCGTGCACCCGCCGCCCTCCTTCTCCCAGGTACCCCGCCACCAAAGATCATAGTAGCAGTGGCCGCGCCACCACAGGGAATCCACCTGTGCATGCCGCACATTCCCTGCAAGGCCGCTGTCCAGCACCATTTTCAGGTCCCGGATGGGTTTTCTGAAGCGGTTCTGCGCGATGATGGACAGCTTCTTCCCGCTCTCATCCCTCGCCTTCAGCATGGCATCGCACTCCTCAAGGGATGCTGCCATGGGCTTTTCGCAGATCACATGCTTCCCGTGCTGCATGGCCTCGATGGAGATGGATGCATGCACATAGGGCGGCGTGCACACGTCCACCAGGTCCACATCCTCCCCGAGTGCCTCATGGAAGTCCTCTGCCACACGGCAGTGCATGCCGAACTCCTCCATGAACCTCTGCGCCTTGCCTGGCACAATATCAACCAGCCAGGTCACCTCGCATTCCGCCATCAGGGTCTGATATGCCTCCATGTGGGCATGGGCGATATTGCCTGTCCCGACGATGGCCACCCGGATCTTTCCGTCCTGTGTCGTCTTCTCCACTGCATTTTCCTCCTGCTCTCATTTTTGTTCTCATTTTCCATTGTCCTGATTGTGCTGCTGGTAGTATACTTGGATCAAGATTTGCATGGTATTGGAAAATTTGCCAAAAAGTTTTCAGTTTTTGACCTTTTGATCACCTGCAGTATGCAGCGCAGCGAAATCAGGGAGAACCAGACATGACACCGGACTTTTCAGACGCCTCCTCGCCCTATGCACTCCACCACATCCGCAGCTGCACGCCCATGGAGGAGGTCTTTCACAGCCATCCATTCTTCGAATTCTACTTTTTCCTGGAGGGCTCGACCCGGCTCATCGTGGAGGACGTGGACCTGCATCCGAGGCGCGGCGACGGATTTCTCTTTCCCCCGGGCACGATGCACAGGAACATGCTCCTCGCTCCCGAAAAGCCCTACGAGCGCTTCTACTTCTACGTGACCCCGTCCTTCCTTCAGGAGATCAGCACGCAGGAGTGGAACCTGGAGGATGCAGCCCTGTCGCTGGCCGGGAAGGCAAGGTATCACGTGCACCTGATGGAGGCAGATCTTCAGGACCTTCGGGATGCCTGCGACGATCTCATCTCTACCCCTGGCGCTGCACCGCCCGACCGCCTGATCCGCAGGGGAAAGATGATCATCCTCCTCTCCCGAACCCTCCAGGCGATGAGCCCGTCCTCCCCCCTGCCACCATCCGGGCACCGCTCCGCAAGGCTCATCCGCTATCTCCATGCCCATCTGCGGGAGGACATCACCCTTACGGACCTCGAGGAAGTGTTTCACGTGAACCAGTTCACGCTCCTTCGGGATTTCAAGGCCTATACCGGCATCTCCATCCACCGCTACCTCACCGAGTGCCGTGTCCAGGAGGCCAGGCGCTGTCTGCTCTCGGGGCTCAGTCCCGCGGAGGCTGCCGCAGACTGCGGATTTTCCGACTACACCACCTTCTACCGCGCCTTCCGCGCGCTGGAGGGCTGCTCTCCGAGGGCGTTTATGCTCAGATACAGACAGTGAGTCCGGAGAAAGCCTGCGGCACGTTTTGACCTCATCTTGCAAAGCGGGCTTCATGATGGCATACTGTCTCTGGCCTTTTGGGCCAGCAGTTTTTATCCCACACAGCATGCCCTGCCAGATTTCATGCCGGCAGAGCGGAAGGAGTGAAAAAAGGTGCATCTCGCCATTGTCCTGGCTCCATGCAGAGTCTGAGGAATCTGTATGGAGGAATATGCATTCCTCAGGCTTTGCTCGTTCATCAATAGGTCGAGAAAGATTGAGAAGGAGCAAAGACAATGAAGAAAAGAACTCATCCTCTCCGGGATTTCTATGTCCTTTGGAGCACACAGAGCCTGTCCCAGTTGGGCAGCTCCATGACCGGCTTTGCGCTGACGCTGTGGCTGTACGAGAAGACAGGATCTGCGCTCAGCACAGCAGCCCTGACGATCTGTACCTATGCCCCCTATGTGTTCATGAGCATTTTTGCCGGGGCCATCATTGACCGCCTCGACAAAAAGAAAATCATGCTGAACTGCGATGCCCTGGCGGCCCTGACCACGCTGCTGGTGCTGATCCTGTATCGGACGGACAGGCTTGCGGTATGGCATCTCTATGCGATCAACGCTTTTTCCGGACTGATGAATACTGTCCAGCAGCCCGCGTCCGAGGTCACATACACGCTGATCATTCCCAAAGAGTATTACCAGAAAACGAGCGGCCTGCAGTCTCTGTCCCGCTCTCTGGTTTCGATCGGCAACCCGATGCTCGCCTCCGCGCTCTATGGGCTGGCAGGCCTTACTGCAGTCATCGCAGTCGATCTTCTCACCTTCGGCATCGCCTTCCTTTCCCTGATGCTGTTCATTGATCTTCCGCAGATCCCCTCGAGCGATGCATCTGAAGAAAGTTTCATTCAGCAGGTGAAGGAAGGTCTTGGGTTTTTGCGCGGGACTCCCCTGGTTTTGCACGTCATCCTCTTTATGGCCGGCGTCAATCTGGTCGCCTCTGCGTTTGATGCGGTGCTCCCTGCGCTGGTCATTCCAAGAAGCGGAAACAGCACACTGGGCATTGTCACATCCTGCTCCGGCATTGCCATGGCGCTCGGCAGCCTGATCGTGTCCGTCATGCCAAAGCCACGGGACAGAGTGAGAATGATCTATTGGACGATGCTGCTGTCCCTCGGCATTGAAAACTTCCTTCTGGCCTTTTCCAGAAATCCTGTCATCTGGTGCACTGGTCAGGTGATCGGATGGCTGCTTGTCCCGGTGATGAGTGCGAATGAGAATGTCATCATGCGTTCTTCCGTGCCGATCCACCTTCAGGGGAGAGTGTATGCATGCCGAAACACGCTGCAGTTTTTCACGATCCCGCTTGGCCTTGCCCTGGGCGGTTTCTTTGTGGATCATATCTGCGAGCCGCTGATGGAGAAATACCAGACAGCAGAGTGGCTGACCCTGCTCTTTGGCAGCGGAAAAGGTTCCGGCGCCGCACTGATGATGTTTATCCTTGGCGTAGCCGGAATCCTGCTGTGCCTTGTTTCCGGTCAAAAGCTCAAACGGTATCATTACACTGAGTGATAAGATAAATGATATGGCGCCGCCTGAACGGGCGGCGCTTTTTTATGCCCGTTTGGATGTGAAACCGCATGGGCTGCGGCCGGCGAACGTCGGTTTTGCCTTTCCCTGCCCTCGTGCTATACTCGCACCAGTAGCTTTCCTTCGGATTTTCATTCCTGCAGGTCATCCAACTCATGCTGATGCGAGGTGTCATTCATGTCTTCTCCCCGCCATGTTCAATTCTTTGGATTTGACTGGTCCTTTGCACTGACAGACAGCCCGGACTTCCCGTCCCCCACCGCCCCCTGGCGATCGGTGCAGCTGCCCCACGACTGGTCGTGCGACTATCCCCTCGAGGAATCCGCGCCCTCCTGCGGCTCCGGCGGCTATGCCCGCTGCGGCATCGGCTGGTATCAGAAGCACTTTCATGCCGCCCCGGCCCCCGGCAGGCGCGTATACCTGCTCTTTGAGGGCGTATACATGCACTGCGATGTCTACGTAAACGGCCAGAGAATCGGCGGCCATGCCTACGGCTACACCTCCTTCACTCTGGAGTGCACGAAGGCCCTGAGGACCGGTGACAACGAGCTCCTGATCCGCGTGGACAACAGCCACCAGCCCGGATCGCGCTGGTACTCCGGCAGCGGCATCACCAGGGACGTCTATCTGGTGGAAACATCGGACACCCATGTGGACTTCTCCGGTATCTGCGTCCGCGCACGCGTGCAGGGGCCCATGGCCGAGGTGACGCTCGATACGGACCTGTGCCTGAAAGATGCTGGTCCCGCACTGACGCTCAAAACCAGGATCATCTCCCCTGCCGGGGACTGTGTGGCCGAAATCACCTCCCCTGTCACAGGCAGCACTGTCCACCAGAGGACAACCCTGGATTCGTTTGACGTCTGGTCCCTGGAAAATCCGGCGCTCTATACCGCATCTGTCGATCTGATGCGCGGGGAGACCGTGCTCGATACGGATGATACCCGCTTTGGTATCCGGAATATCGCCTTTACACCGCAGGACGGCTTTCTTCTCAACGATCAGAAGGTCATTCTGCAGGGCGTCTGTCTCCACCATGACGGCGGCTGTCTTGGCGCCGCTGTCCCTCGGGAGGTGTGGAAGCGGCGGCTGTCGCGCCTTCAGGACATGGGCTGCAATGCCCTGCGCTGTGCCCACAATCCCCCTGACCCCGCCCTCCTTGATCTGGCGGATGAGATGGGCTTTCTCGTCATGGATGAGGCCTTCGATGAGTGGCAGGCCATGAAGTCCAAGGAGGTCGGTGCCAACACGCATCAGAGCCGTGGCTATTCCGAGTGGTTTGACAGCTGCTGGCGTGAGGATATCACCTCCATGATCCGCCGGGACCGCAACCACCCGAGCATTATCATGTGGTCCATCGGCAATGAGATCTTCGAACAGGTGTCGTCAGACGGACACCTGGTGGCCAGGGCACTGGCCGGTCTCTGCCATGCCCTCGACCCCACGCGCCCTGTCACCGCCGCCTGCGATCAGGAAAAGGCTGAGCCTCAGGCCACAAGGGATGCATTCCTTAAGGAGCTTGACATCGTGGGCGTCAACTATCCGGACCGCTGGCGGGAGCGCACCGAGACCATGCTGCTGGAGGAAAAGCTCGAGCACCCGGAGCGGCTGTACCTTGGGACCGAGGATGTGGCCGTGAATGGACCCCGGGGCGATGTGAGGCTCAAAACAGAGGAGAGCATCTGGGGACCTACGTCCTACTATGCCCACATGCTCAAGGCGGAAAAGCTGTGGAAGTTCATGCGCACAAGCCGCTTCATGATCGGGGACTTCATGTGGACCGGCATCGACTACCTCGGGGAGTGTTTCTGGCCAAACCGTGCCTCCTCCGCGGGTGCCCTGGATCTGTGCGCCTATCCCAAGGACGGCTTCTATTTCTACCAGTCCCAGTGGCGGAAGGACATGCCCGTCCTCTACCTTCATCCGCACAGAAACCTGCCCCTTGAAAAGGGCGACATCTATCCGCAGATCGTCTACACCAACTGCTTCTCGGTAGAGCTCCTGGTCGGGAATCGCAGCTGGGGCGTAAAGGCCTATGAGTTTCCCTTCCAGGGCATGACGCAGCGGTGGGGACACTTTGACCGCCCGCTGAGCCCCGTCACGACCGGTGACCTGCACCTTTCCTGGGACATTCCCTTTGGCGATGAAGAAGTGACTGCCATCGGGCGGGACCAGGAGGGCCATGAGATCATCCGGAGGACGCTTCGCCGCACAGGCCCTGCAGACCACCTGCAGGTGACGCCGGACCTTCCCTGCATTCCCCGGGATGGCAGATCGATAGCGCAGCTGGAGATCGCACTCATGGACAGAAGCGATCAGGTCGTGCCGGACGATGACCGCGAGTTTGAAATCTCGGTGAAGGGCGGCGAGCTTTTGGGTGTAGAAAACGGGCGTGTGGACGACCTGACCCCCGCCCGCGCCCCGGTCCATGCGACCTTCTGCGGCCTTGCACTGGCCATCGTGAGAAGCAGGCGGGAGGACGGGCCCATCCGCGTGACCCTTCGCGCAAAGGGACTTCCCGAGGTCACGGCGGTGGTGCAGTGCATCACAGTGTGACGGGACGGTTTTGTTCTTTGTCGGTATCTGCGGCCGCTCCCCGCCCATGCTGCGTTGCATTTCACTTTTTCCTGTGCTATTCTTCGGCGTACTGCCCCGGCAAACGGCCGGGCGATACGTACATGAAAGGCGGAAAGCCATGTTTCGCATCATGACAGCCGAGGAGGCCATCAGCCTCATCCGCGACGGGGACTGCATCTGTGTCAATTCCTTCGTCGGCATCGAAAACCCGGTGGCGCTCCACGAGGCCCTCTATGCGCGGTACCAGAAGACCCACTCACCCAAGCATCTCACCGTCGTCTCCTCCGCAGGTTTCGGCACCTGGGACGAGAACGGCAATGCAGAGGGGTATATCCGCGACGGCGCGGTGGACCGCCTGATCTGCGGCCACTTCGGCGCCATGCCCTCCACCAAGAAGATCATTCTGGAAAACCGGTTTGAAGCTTACAACCTGCCTCTGGGCTGCATCTCGCATGCCATCCGCGCCCAGGCCGGCGGCATCCCCGGCGCCCTGTCCAAGGTCGGACTGGACATCTTCGTGGACCCGCGGCGCGAGGGACCCGGCATCAACCAGATCTCCACGGATTCCTCCTTCGTCAAGGTGGTGGAGGTGGACGGGCAGGAGTTTCTGTACTATAAGCTCCCCAAGATCACCGTGGCGCTCATCAAGGGAACCGCGGCCGACCGGAGGGGTAACATCTCCTTCGACGACATGTACATGTCCGGGGACGCCCTCTCCATCTGCCAGGCGGCCAAGAGCCACAACGGCATCGTCATCGTGCAGGTGGACAAGCTGGTGGACCAGCCATCCCGCCCGAGAAACGCCATCATCCCCGGCTGCATGGTGGACGCCATCGTGGTGCAGGAACCCTCCCGTGAGGATGACGCGCTCAAAGCGCTGACGGGCTCGTTTGAGATCCGGTATGAGGACTGGAACACCTGGACAGAAAAACTGGAAAACCTGACCTCCGCCCACCGCCGGGAGAGCATCGCCAGCCAGATCATCGGGGAGCGTGCCTCCAGGGAGCTGCACAAGGAAGACATCGTGAACATCGGCATCGGCATTCCGGAAACCATCTCCGGGTTTGCAAGAAAGACAGGCATGCTGGATCACATCACCCTCACCGTAGAATCCGGCCACATCGGCGGTTTCCCCGCCTCCGGCAAGTACTTCGGCGCCATGATCGGCTCTGCGTCTGTCTATGACATGGCCAACCAGTTCGACATGTACAATCACGGTGGCCTGGACATCTGCTTCATGGGTGCCCTGGAGGTGGACAGGCACGGGAACGTCAATGCCCACAGAGGACCCGGTGCCTATGCCGGGATCGGCGGTTTTGCCAACATCACCGCCAGAACCCCCACCGTCGTCTTCTGCATGACCTTCAACACCAAGGGGCTGGCTGTGGAACAGGATGCAGAAGGAAATGTGAACATCCTGCAAAACGGTGTCATCCCCAAGTTTGTCGAGGAGGTGCGCAGCATCTCCTTCTCCGGGCGAAAGGCCATACAGAACGGACAGAAGGTACTCTATGTCACGGAGCGCTGTGTCCTGATCCTCACCGCCCGCGGCCTCAAGCTCCTGGAAGTCTATCCCGGGGTCGATGTGCAGCGGGACATCCTGGATCTACTGCCCTTTGACATTGAGGTAGGGCAGATATAACCCGAAATAAGAAAAAGAAGGCCGCACGGCCTTCTTTTTGCTTATTCGAACTGGGCTGCATACAGCCTGTAATAAAAACCTTTCTGCGCCATCAGGGATTCGTGGGTGCCCTGCTCCACCACATCGCCGCCATTGAGCACCAGGATCAGGTCGGCATGCTGAATGGTGGACAGACGGTGGGCAATCACAAAGCAGGTCTTGCCCTTCATGAGGTCACGCATCGCCTTCTGAATCTCCCTTTCCGTCCCCGTGTCCACGTTGGATGTCGCTTCATCAAGAATCAGCATCGGCGCGTGGTACAGCATGGCCCGGGCAATGGTGAGCAGCTGCTTCTGCCCCTTGGAGATGTTACCGCCATCCTCCCCGATCACCGTCTGGTACCCGTCCGGCAGGCGCATGATAAAGGGATGGATGTGGGCCGCCTTTGCAGCCGCCACCACCTCGTCCATGGTGGCATCCGGTTTTCCGTAGGCGATGTTATCAAAGATCGTGCCCTTGAAGACCCAGGTGTCCTGGAGCACCATGGCATAGCTGGAGCGCACGCTCTTTCTCGTGCACGCCCGGGTCTCCTCCCCGTCAATGCGGATCTCGCCGCTGTTCACATCGTAAAAGCGCATCAGAAGATTGATGATCGTGGTCTTCCCGGCACCCGTCGGGCCCACAATGGCGATGAGCTTTCCGGCATCCGCCCGCATGGTCAGATCGTGGATGATGGTCTTCCCGTCCTCGTACCCGAACTTCACATGGGACAGGGACACATCGCCCTTCACATGCTCGAGCGCCTTTGCACCCTCCACGTCCGCCACCTCCTCCGCCTCGTCCAGGAGCGTAAAGACGCGCTCTGCTGCTGAGAGGGCGGAGAACAGTTCATTGATAATGTTCGCAATCTCGTTGATGGGACCGGAGAACTTCCTCGAATAGAGCACGAAGGAGGAGATGGAGCCGAGGCTGATGAGCTGGTTCATGTAGAGCACCGACCCGAACAGGGCGATCAGACTGAGGCCGATATTGTTGATAAAGCCCATGGTGGGGCCGATGGTGACACCGTAGCGGTCCGCCTCCCAGTAGGCCTCGGAGGCCTCGCCGTTGACCCCGTCAAAGCGCTCCTCCACCTTGTCCTCATAGGCGTAGGCCTGGATGGTCTTCTGGCCCGAGAGCATCTCCTCCACAAACCCGTTCATGGCGCCATAGCTCTTGGAGCGCCTGGAAAAGCGTGGCTGGGTGATCTTTCGCATCCTCGTGGTATAGATGATCGCGGCCGGCACGCTGAACAGAGCCACGGCCGAGAGCGGGAGGGAGATGGAGATCATCATGAACAGGGCGCCTAACACCGTCACAATGCTGGTCATGATGGACACCACATCCGTAGCCATACAGGTGGAGATGACGTCAATATCATAGCTGACGCGGCTGATGATGTCCCCGCCCTGGTGCCGGTCAAAGTAGCCCACCGGGAGCTTCATCAGCTTATCAAAGACGCTCTGGCGCATCCGCCGGGCCACCCGCTTGGAAATGTTCATCATCATCGCATGAATGGAGATGGTGAGGAGCGATGAGGCGACATAACAGAAGAGCATCCGCTCTGCATAGTAGTATACACGCTCAAAGTTGACCTTGCCCGCGCCGGCTGCCGCCTCGTTGATGGCAGAGCCTGCAAGATTCGGGCCCAGGAGCTGGAGGACATTGGAGAGAATACACAGGGCCCAGACGGCAGCGATCATCCACTTGAAGGGGCCAAGGTAGGTCAGAAGGCGCCGCAGCGTGCCCTTTGTATCCTTCGGTTTTCGCATGACAGCATCACGACGTGCCATTTCAGCCCACCTCCCCCATCTGCGTCCTGTGAATATCCCGGTAGGTGGGACATGTCTTCAGAAGCTCTTCGTGTGTGCCGTGCCCGATGACCCGGCCTTCCTCCAGCACAAGGATGTCATCCAGATTCATGATGGAGGACACGCGCTGGGCAATGACGATGGTCGTCGCATCGCTGTGGTGTTCCCGGATGGCCCGCCGCAGTGCGGCATCCGTCTTATAATCCAGGGCGGAGGATGAGTCATCCAGGATCAGGATCTCCGGCTTTGCAGCCAGCGCCCTTGAAATAAGAAGGCGCTGCTTCTGCCCGCCGGAGAAGTTGGCACCGGCGATCACAGACATGTGCTCGTACTGATCCTCATACGCCTCCACGAAGTCGCGGGCCATGGCATCCCCCACGGCCATCCTGAGCATCTCCTCGCTCACATCCCGCCCGAAGGTCACATTCTCCCGGATGGTGTCCGCGAAGATCACATCATTCTGGAAGACCACGCCGAAGCGCTGCCGCAGTTCATCCAGGTCGTAGGTGCGCACGTCCCTGCCGTCCACATACACGTGTCCCTCCTGGGCATCGTAAAAGCGCATCAGGAGGTTCACGATGCTGGTCTTGCCGCTGCCGGTGGCACCGATGATTCCGAGGGACCCGCCCCGCGGAATCGATACGTCAATGTCCTGAAGGCACTTCTGCCTCGTGCTTCCTGCAAACTTCTGCTGGTTGCCGGTTTCCTCCCCGTCATCATCCTTTACATAGGAGAAGGATACGTGGTCAAACACCACAAAGCCGTCCCGGGCAGTTTTCGGCGCCTTAGCTTCCTCCAGCCGCACCAGATCCTGCTTCATCTCCACCACCTCGGCAATCCTGCCGGAGGAGGCATTTGCCTTGGAGAGCATCATGAAGACACGGTTGAGGCCCATGACGCCCATCATGATCATGTTAAAGTAGGTGAGGAAAGCCAGGATGACGCCGGGCTGTGTCACGCCAGCGTTCACGCGCCGGGCGCCGAAGATCACAACTAGGGTCAGGCCGATATTGAGAAACAGCGTCACGATGGGGCCCGGCAGCGCCATGATGATGCCCGCCTTGATGTCCCGCCTCGCGGTCTCCGCGTTCACGCCGCTGAAGCGCTTCATCTCGTCCTGCTCCCTCGACAGCGCCTTCACCACCCGGATGCCGGTGATGTTCTCCCGCATGACCCGGACGATATCGTCCATGCCCCTCTGGACCATCTCGTAGAGCGGGATCCCCTTCATGGAGACGAAGACCACCAGGGCGATGAGCACCGGCGCCATAATCACCAGGATCATGGCAAGCCCTGCGTCCATGGTCAGTGTGATGGCGATCCCGCCCAGGAGCATGATGGGCGCCCGGATGCCGATGGTCGGACTCGACTGGATGAAGGACTGCACGTTGTAGGTGTCAGAGGTCATCCTGGAGATCAGGGAGGGAAGTCCGATGGTGTCCATCTGGTGACCGGACAGGTGGAGGGCAGAGCGGAAGAGGTCCCGCCGCACCTCATAGGTCGCCTGCTTGGCCGTTTTCACGGAAAGCCGGTTGGCATTGACGTTGAGAAAGCGCACCATGACCGCGAGGACAAGCATCGAAAGGCCCCACAGAAGGACCCTGGTCATCTGCCCTGTGGGCACCACATTGTCGATCAGGTGCTCCATGACATAGGGGATCAGCAGTTCCAGCACCGTGCCCATGAGCTTGATGCCCATGACCCCCGCCATGCGCGGCGCATACTTTCGAAGGTAGCTCCAAAGAAACTTCATGCATTCTCTCCAGTTTGTGTCTGCCGTCCGGCCGTCTCACATCATGCAAAAGAAAGCCCGCAGGGAAATTCCTGCAGGCTCTCCCTGAATCCGGTCACTTTGCCCGGAAGGGCTGGACACCCTCCACAGCTTTCCCGGCATCAATCCGTGCGTCGCCGTGATCAATGTCCACAAGAATGTACCGGTCATTGCCCATGCCGAGTTCCTTCATGCAGCTGAGCTGACGGTAGCCGTGGCGGGAGGAGATCCGCTCCACCATGGCCCTGCGGTCCGCTTCCTTCAGGGCATGAATCATGTCCACGCCTGCCTGGTCCACGGCGAGAATGTCCACCGAGGCACAGATGCCGATGTCCGGCGTCACCACGGGCTCCGCAGCCACGCCCTCGCAGTCGCAGGACACGGAAATGTTGCGCATCACGTTCACATAGGTGACATGCTTTCCGAAAAAGTCGATGGTGGCCTTGGTGGACTCGGAGATCTTCTCCATCAGTTCCTCTTCGACAACGCCCCAGTCGTCTGTGTCCTTTCTGTGGATCATGCCCTTTCCGATGCGCCCGTCTGCGCAGCCAATACCGATGTTCTTGTTGGCACCGCCAAAGCCGCCCATGGTGTGGCCCTTGAAGTGCGTGAGGGCCACCATGGAATCATAGCCGGTCAGGTGGCTGCCCACGCTCATCTCCTCAAACCATCTGCCGCCCTTTACGGGCAGCATGGCCGTGCCCTCCTCGTCGATGATGTCCACCTGCGTAAAATCGGTCCACCCATTGACCTCGAGAGTCTTTCTGTGGGCCTCGGTGGTATAGCGGTCGCCCTCATAGTAGGTGTTGGAGTCAATGACCCTCGCCTCTGAATCCATCTCCCGCTGCAGGAACACCCGAATCCAGGCAGGCGGAATGATGTTGGGACCATGGGGCTCACCGGTGTGCAGCTTCACGGCCACCTTCCCCTGGATCTGTCCGCTGACCCGCTCATAGATCCGGCACAGTCCCTCCGGGCTCAGATCCCGGGTGAAATATACAATGGATTCGTTTCCTGTGCGCTCCTCATAGGGGATATACCGGTTTTCCGCCCGGGCGGGCTTCAGTATCTTCTGCATGCCTGATTTCCTTTCTATGTGTGCCGTTCTCTGTGCGGTCGTGTATCCAGTCTGCTCTTTTTTGAGCATCACCTTTCATTCTACCCGTCACTTCTTCATTTTTCAAACCGATTTTTCCATTGTAAACTACAGAAAAATCAACACTTCCAGAGAGATCCTGAAGCCGTTCTCTCTTCGCTGACAGGATTTTGGTGGCTGCCTTTTTCTGTACACCGCGCCGCGCACGTGATATCATTCTTTTGCCGGCATCATCCGGCACGGCACACCTGCAGTCTTGAAATGGAGGGTTTTCCGCATGGATGTCACCTATGTATGCGGTCACCGCAATCCGGACACCGATTCCATCGTTTCCGCCATCGCCTATGCTGCCCTTCGAAATGCGCTGGGCGACAACAGCTACGTGGCTGCCCGTCTGGGGCATCTCAATGACGAGAGCGCCTTTCTGCTCAAACGCTTCGGCTTTCAGCCTCCATACTTTCTGCACACGGTGCGCACACAGGTCCGGGACATCGATTTCGATCACCCGCCCCGCCTCAGCCCCACCGTGCCCGTCTCCCACGCCTGGGATACACTGCAGAACAATCCGGGACTCAGTGTGCTCCCGGTGACCAGGGAGGATGGCACACTCTTCGGGGTTGTCACTGCCGGCGGCATCGCAGAGAGCGATATGTCCTCCATTCAGCACCCTGAGGTGCAGTCTGTCCCCATCTTCAATCTCCTCTCTGCCCTCGAAGGCAGGATCATCAACAGCGACGAAAACATCTTTGAGACCATCTCGGGCGAGGTGGTCATCGCGCTGCCCACGGCCGGATCGCCCCTGAGAGGCGTCAGGAGCGGCAGCATCATCCTGTGCGGGCAGCAGGAGGATGTGCTGCAGAAAGCCCTGGAGATGCAGGCCAGCTGCATCATCCTGTGTCAGAGCAATCTGGCGGAAAAATACCTTGGCATCTCCTCCCGGACATGTATCATCGCCACGCCCTGTGATGCATACCGCGCCGCCCGGATGATCTACCAGTCAATCCCGGTCAGCCGCATCGCTCAGACGGAGGACCTGGTATCCTTCCACCTGGATGACTTCCTTGATGATGTCCGGGAAAAGGTCCTGGAGAGCCGCTACCGATCCTATCCGGTGCTGGACGAGCAGGACAGGGTCGTGGGTACCCTCGGACGCTTTCACCTGATGCGTCCCAAGCGCAAGCGCCTGGTGCTGGTGGACCACAACGAGGTCGGCCAGTCCGTGCCGGGCCTCGAGCAGGCGGAGATCATCGGGATCATCGACCATCACCGTCTGGCGGACGTACAGACCGGCTACCCCGTGTATATGCGCAACGAGCCCGTCGGCAGCACCGCCACCATCGTGGCCACCATGTTCCAGGAGCACGGCATCATGCCGGGTGAGGCACTGGCAGGACTCATGGCCTCGGCCATCGTCAGCGATACGGTCATGTTCAAGTCCCCCACCGCAACGCCCAGGGACCGCAGGATCGCAGAGCGCCTGGCCCACATCGCCGGGCTGAACCTGGACGATCTCGGCAAGGAAGTCTTCTCCGCCTCCCAGGCGGGCGACAAGCCCGTGGATGTTCTCCTGAAGACCGACTTCAAGGAATTCCATATCGGCGGACACGCCCTGGGCATCAGTCAGATCACCTCCATGGACTCCGCCCAGCTCCTGGAGCGCCTCGCGCAGTTCAGGGAAGCCATGGCCGCCACCCGTGCGGAAAAGCACTACGACATGTTCATCCTGATGATCTCCGATGTCCTCAGGGAAGGCACCGAGCTGATCTTTGAGGGCGATGCAGAGATCATCCGCCAGGCCTTCGGGGTGGATCAGATCACCGACGGGCATCTGTTCCTCAAGGGCATCATGTCCAGAAAAAAGCAGGTTGTCCCGGCCCTGGCCGCCCTGTGGGGCTGACGCCTGAGAAGCCTGAAAAAAGCATCCTCCAGGGTTTGGGTTTTCAGGTGTTCGCCTTGGATGGGTCAGGGGAAACCCACAGGCCGGGCATTTCCGGAAAAAGAGTCTTCATGGAAACCGGAGTCACTGATGATACAGATGAGGATACTGTGGCTGTAGCACAGCGCGCAATATAACTTCCAGCTTATCGATATGAATCGTTAACCCAGCGTCGCATCAGGCGGCGCTTTCTTTTTACCCTATTTGGAGGTGACCCCTGATCTGCACCTATCCCGCTGACTGCACCGACTTCTCCGTGGGCGGCACTCTGGCTCCGCTGTCGGTGGAGGTCACGGAAATGCTGAACGGCAAATATGAACTGACACTGTTGTATTGACTTCGTGCTGCAGAAAGCTCCTGCGGTGTATATATAGGTGTTGACAAGAAAACTTGGCATGCTTATCATTATGACAACAAAACTTGTCAAGGAGGATTCCAATGAACAAAGAAGAGATTCTGAAAAGAGCCCAGGTGGAGAATGAGGATGAAAGAGAGATTCAGGTAAAAGATAAGTCGATAACCTTTTCATACGTCGTATTGGTCATCATGGCAACTGTTTTCACGTGCATTCGCGCAGAACAGGGGCTTCCGATGATGGATTTGTGTGCTACTGTCTGCGGTTCTGTATGTGCAGGTATGGTATATCGATTTATGAAGACAAAGGGGAAAGCATATCTCCTGATCGCCGCAATTACTTTCATTGTGATGATCTTTGCAATTGTGCGGTTTGCTATGGGGCACTGAGTTATGAATGATAAACTTCAGCTAAAGAACAGACTAAAGGAATATAGATCAGAATCAGGACTATCCCAAGCACAGCTTGCGGAGATGGTTGGCGTCTCGCGAAATACCATCAGTTCAATTGAAACAGGACAGTTCAATCCTACAGCGAAACTGGCGCTGATACTTTGCATCGCTTTGGACAGAAAATTTGAAGAACTGTTTTATTTTTAAGGAGGTTTCCATGGATAAGCAAACAGAAGGAATTGTTGTGTCTGTAAAAAAACAATGGTGGTTAAAAATTAACTCGAAGCAACCAAGGACAGACCCGTTAGATGGCGCGACCTTCCCACACATAATCAAAGTCACGTATACGGTTGATGGCAACGATTATACCAAGTGGAAATGGGTGAATGCAGGTCTCCCGGCACCAAAGGTGGGAAATACGGTACAAGTTTTGTACAGTTCGGATAAACCGTCAAAGGCGAAAGTGATATAAGAAAGATATATACAAAGCGGCGGGGATTGCTCCCCGCCGTCCGATGATAAACCCAGCGCCGCATCATGCGGCGCTTTCTTTACCTTTCTGGAGGTGAACTTTTTCAGGTCAGAAATCAATATCCTCTTTTCCTGTCCACCACATGCAGAAGCTCCTCGCCCCGCCCATAGCGGTCCAGATTTTCCAGAAACTGCCGCACGATCTGTGCCCGGGTAAAGGACAGCGTCATGTTGCCTGCCACATGGGGTGTGATGTGGAGTCGCGGGCAGGACCAGAGCGGACTGTGCTCCGGCAGAGGCTCTGTGTCAAAGACGTCCAGGGCAGCACCGCCAAGGCGCCCGGAGCGCAGAAGCGCGCACAGCGCCTCCTCATCCAGCGCGGAGCCGCGGCCCACATTCACCAGGAAGGCCCCCTCCGGAAGAAGTGCGAGGCGATCTGCATTCATGACGCGCTTCGTCTCCGCTGTGGATGGCAGGGACATGATCAGAAGATCCGTTTCAGGAAGCAGCTGATCCATTGCATCCATAGTCGCTGTGCTGTCTATGCCCTCTGTGGCCCTTCCGCTCCGGTTCACCCCACGGATCCACTTTGGCGAAAATGCGCGGAGGCGCTTTGCCGTCTCCCGCCCGATGTCCCCTGTGCCAAACAGCAGCACGCGGCTTCCGTGGATGGAGCGGATCGGCAGATCGCGCCGCCATCCCTTCCCCGCCACGATCTCCCGGTATTCTCCCTCGCGCCGCATCATCTCCAGGGTCACCATCACGATATGCTCTGAGATGGTGACACCGTAGGCGCCGGAAGAGTTGGTCAGAATGGCATCCGGGGATGCAAAGGCACCCGGGCGAAGATACGGTTCCACGCCCGCAAAGGGCGTGCAGCACCAGGAAAGGTGCTCTGCGCGCTCCGTGAGCAGCGTCCCCTGCCCAAAGACGATCTCCGCGTCCCGTACTTCCTCAAGCGCATCCTCCGGCCTTTCAAAAAACAGGGGGTTCAGGCCATAGCGCTCTGCCATCTCCTGAATGCTCTTTTTCTCTTCCCCCGTTAGACCACTTAATGCCACCACTAGCTTTCTCATCTGTCGTCCCCCATGTTCGGCATGGATGCCTGAATCCTATTGTGTTCCTGCCCTCCGAGGCATACAATCTTGTCCGCGTGTGAGCGGCGAGCCGATTATAGCGAAAACGCCTCCCTCATACAAACGTCCCTTCCGCACATCCCCACCCGTCTGGAGCGTGATACCGTCATGACACAGCTGCTCGAGCTGCAGTTCAGCCTGTTTTGCATGATTTTTGTGGGTTTTCTGGTTCGAAAGCTCGGCCTGGTCAGCCGGGAGGGTGAAAAGAGCATCACCAGTCTCGTGATTCATGTCGTCCTCCCCTGCAACATCGTGACCTCCTTCCTCAGTGCCCCGCCGGACGGCGCCCGGGACGTGAGCTGGATCTTCCTCATCTCCCTGATCGTGCAGCTGCTTGCCTGGATCTGGGGGATCCTCTTTGACCGCCATCTCTTCCGGAATGCCAGCAACGATGAGAAGAAGAGTCTTCGCTACGGCATGATCTGCTCCAATGCCGGTTTTCTCGGAACGCCCCTGGCGGAGGGTGCCTTCGGAGATGCCGGCATGATGCTCGCAAGCGTCTACCTTCTGCCGCAGCGCGTCATGATGTGGTCGGCAGGGCTTGCCATCTTTTCCGGGGAGCGGGACCGGAGGGCAGAGATCCGAAAGGTCATCACCCATCCCTGCGTCATTGCCTGCCTGATCGGCCTTGTGCTCATGCTCAGCCGCTGGACGCCGCCATCTCTCCTGCTCTCCCCGGTGCAGACCCTCTCCCGGTGCAATACAGCCCTTTCCATGAGCGTGATCGGGATGATTCTCTCGGAGATGGATCTGAAAACACTCTGGGACAGGAAGGTTGCCCTCTACACGCTCCACCGTCTGGTGACCTTTCCCCTGATCATCTACCTCCTCTGTATGATTTTGCCCGTATCCCCTCTCGTGCGGGGTGTGAGCGTACTCCTCTGCTGCATGCCGGCCGGTGCCACCACCTCCATGCTGGCCAGGACCTATGACGCAGACGCGCACTTTGCCACCCGCCTGGTCATCTTTTCCACGCTCTGCTCCATCCCGGCCATCGCCGCGTGGAGCCTGCTGCTTCTTTCCTGATCCTGAAATCCTGATCCTGAAATCTAATCTTGAAATGAGGCGCTTTCCATGGCTACAGTCACCCTGTCCGAGGTGTATGACACCGCCTTCCGTTTCTACGATGCCGCCCCCTGGGATCTGCTTCGTACATCTCAGGTCTTTGCTCTCCGGCTTCCGGGCCATCCGGACCCGTACTATCTGTCCCTCAACGGCTATGACGGGATCATTGAGGGGCTGGTTGTCTATCCGCACACAGAGCATGGCATTTTCTCCATGTACCAGCAGCTGCTCATGAACCAGCGCGCATCTTTTCTGAACAGACACAGTCTGAGTAATGACACAGACAGGTGCAGCATCTTCTTCTATCCGGGGGACCAGCTGGGCACAAGAAACATCGTACCCATCAAAGCGTACCTTGCCAGGAAGCATATTCGCTTTCGCCCTGAGCTCTGCTACCCGGAAATCTTCTCACAGCGCCCCTACAAAATGTATGACCTTCCTCTGGAGGAGGACAGGGAGATTCTGAAGGAGGCCATGGAAGCAGCCATCTATCTGACCACGCTGCCGCCCGATACATTTGATGAGGAGATGGATGAGACGCTCTCCTGCTTCCTGAAGCCCGGTGCCAGGGTCAGCATGCTTACAAAAAGCGAGGGTGCCGGGGATGGCGGAAATCCCTATACCATTTCCTCTGTCTGTCTCCCACCGGATGTCGTCAGCTGCTCCCTTCCGAAGCCTTCCCTCAGAAACGAAGCACTGCTTGAAAAGCTGCAGAAGCTTCCAAGAGCGCATTCCTGGGCAGTCCGCCTTTTCTACACCACAAATGAGGTGTACCAGGAGCATGTGCAGGACCGCTACAATTACTATCTTCTGAGCCTGATTGCCTTTGACGAGGACGCGGAAAAGCCAAAACTCCTCGGCACCTATGATGCCTACGACACAGACTCAGACGGGGAGCCCATGCTCGAGGCACTGGCCGGATTCATGATCAAATCCGGCTTCTGCCCCAGGGAGTTTCTCGTGGACCGGGCGCTTACGCACTCGCTGCTTCAGTCCTTCTCCAGGCAGCTCTCCATTCGCCTCGTCCCTGTGAAGAGCTATCCCGATCTGGATGACATGGAGGAGGGGGAGAAATATATTGCAGAGCAGGCTTCCGAGGAGTTTGATGATGCAGAGGACACAGATCCGTATATCCTTCTCCGTCAGTACTGCTACAAGGTGCGCCAGTCCGACGCGGAGGACATGCGCAGCATGCCGGAGGATATCTATCATGCCCTCGCACAACTCGCTGAGGATGGGCACCTTCCGGAGGATGTCTGGAGAAAGATGCAGAGGTACCCAAAATAAGGCTCCAACGGGAAGCTCAAAAAAACGCCAGAATCATGCACACAAGGAGGATCCCACGTATGCTTACACAGTCCCAGCTTGACCTCTTTCGCCGCAAGTACCGGGAGGACCTGAGCGCCCCCGCGCTCTGCGGAGCCCTTGCCAGAACCGACATCCGGGACCTGGCCTTTCGCCCCATGCAGGCGGCAAAGCTCAGCGGTGAGTTCAGCGTGGAGGTGAAAACACGCGGCATCACCTTCCAGCAAAACAGCGGCCGCTGCTGGATGTTTGCCGTTCTCAACATGCTCCGAGAAAAGGTGGCAGAGCGTCTGAACCTTGAGGAGTTCAAGCTCTCCGGCAACTACATGTCCTTCTGGGACAGGCTGGAGAAGGCCAACAACGTCCTGGAGATGGCCATTGAGACGGCAACAAAACCCATGCTGGACCGGAGCGTCGAGTACATCCTCTCCGGCTTTCACGACGGCGGCTACTGGGACATGGCGGCAGATCTGGTGAGCAAGTACGGCGTCGTGCCGGAATCCGCCATGCCGGAAACCTACCAGAGCACACACACCTCCGCCTTCATGAAGCTCCTGAACCGAAAGCTCCGCGCGGATGTGCTGGAGCTGCGCGCCCTTGTCTGCGCTGGGCAGGACCCCGAGCCCCGGCGCACCGAGATGCTCAGTGAAATCTACAAAATGGAATGTATCGCCTTCGGCGAGCCGCCCGCCACCTTCGATTTCAGCTGCCGGGACAGGGATGGGCAGCTGCATGTGTGGCATGACCTGACGCCCAAGCAGTTCTACATGGAGCAGATCGGCATCGATCTTTCCCAGTACATCACCATCACCAACCATCCCACCTCCGGTCTGCCCATGAACTGCCACTACCGCTTCCACTATATCGGTTCCATGGCAGGCAGCTGGGTCCGAAATCTCAATCTCACACAGAAGGAGCTTCAGGATCTTTGCATCCGCCAGCTCAGGGATGGTGAATGCGTGTGGTTTGGCTGTGACTCAGGTGCCCACGGCGACCGGAAGACGGGCGTGTGGGACCCGGACAGCGTGAACTACTCGGACCTTTTCGGCGGCGTGAGCCTTGATATGTCCAAGCGCGACCGCCTGGAGAGCCACGAAAGCTATGCCGATCACGCCATGATTCTCGTGGGCGTCAACCTGGACGCTGACGGAAACCCGGACCGGTGGAAGATCGAAAACAGCTGGGGCGAGGAAGTCGGACGGAAGGGCTATTTCGTCTGCAGCCAGAAGTACTTTGAGGAGTATGTATATGAGGCCATCATCCACAGAAAATACCTGACGGATGCGCAGGCAGCGCTTCTGGACACTGATCCCATGGAGATCCCCGCCTGGTACAGCGACTGGATGTAAAGCAGGAATAAAGCAGGACAGCGCCCGTATGGGCGCTGTCCTGCTTTTTCAATATCCTGTTGCGACGCCGTCATAGCCCTCCGTCACGGAATCGAAGGATTTTCTTGACTGGACCGTCATCGCATGATCATGGATGTGTACCTGCATGTCAAACCCGCAGGGCGCCTTCCCGACGGCAAAGCACCGCACGCGAAGGAGGTCCTCCCTGACCCAGCCGCCGCTGCAGAGGGCCGGCACCTCGTCCCAGCCGGGATAGGAAATCTCGAGGTTTTTTCCGCGTCCAAAGGGCAGTCTCACCTGTCCCCTGGCATTTTCATAGACGAGGCAGTCGCCATCGACCGCCAGGCTTCTGAGGCCCAGCGGATTGCCCTCCTCGAAGGTGTATTTCCCGGTTTGGATGCCCTTCCCGTGACCCTCCATGCCGGGCGCGTCCGAGAGCGCCACCGTCTGTCTCGTCTCAATGAGGCATCCGTCCGCATCTCTTCTTGATATGAAGGGATAAACCTCCTCAAAGAAGGCATTGTATATCCTCTGCACACCCACCGGATCCAGCCTCGTGTCCGCGATGGTGGTGAGCACCACCTTTTTTTCCGGGCAGATGACGGCCAGCTGTCCCCCAAGGCCGTACATGGCAAAGCCTGCGCGCGTGCGCCAGCACTGCCAGCCGTACCCGTATTTCTCCTCCTCGTTGGTCTGGAGCAGCGTGTCGATTTTCTTTTCACCCATCTCCTGTGTAAACCAGCCTGGGATCAGGCCGTCCCCGCCCCTCAGGATGCACTCTGCTACCTTGTGCAGATCCCTCAGGCTCATCAGGAGCCCTGTGCCGCCCTGGCAGCAGCCGGATGGATCCCGGAGCCACTGCTTTTCATCCGTGGCACCAAGGGGCGTAAATAGACGCTCCTCCAGAAACTCCAGGACCTGCTTCCCGCTCAGCCGCCTGACCAGCTCTGCCAGCACCTGGGAGCAGCCGGTATCATAGTGAAAGACGGTGCCGCTCTCATGGCTCGGTGTAACCAGGAAAAACTGTCTCGCCCAGTTCTCATCCGTGCCCTCCCGGTAGGCAGTCCTTCTGTGGCAGGTGGCCATGCGCAGCATGTTCCGGATGGTGAGGCGGCGGAGCCTCTCGTCCGTCCCCTCGTCCACCCAGTCCGGGAAAAAGTCACAGATGCTCTGGTCTAGCCCGAGTGCCCCGTCCTCTGCCAGCATGCCCACCGCGATCCCGGTCATGGTCTTGCTCACCGAATACATCCGGTGCATGTCCCCCTCCCGGAACGGCGCATAGTACACCTTTGCCAGCATCTCACCTTCGCAGGACAGCTGGAAGCCGTGCATCATGACATCCTCGCGGTCAAGTCGTTCCATGAAAGCCTGAATGGCCTGTGTATTGTTTCTCAGCATACGTTCATCTCCCGCCGCTCGGCCTCGCTCGCCGCCTGAATAAAGGCACCGGTCCCCTTGAGATCGAAGCTGGTGACGGTCTCTGAGATATAATAGTCAAAGGATCCGTCCCTGCCCCCGCTCCCTCCGAGGCCCGCGCCCTGACAGCATTTGGCGATGAAGTACTCGCCGCTTCGCATCCTGCCGAGGAACTGCCGCTGAAGCGCCCTGTAGCTCTCCATGGCCTCCCGCTCGACATCCTCCGGCAGAAGCCCGGCCCGCGCGCCGCGAAGCATGGCATAGACCATCTGCGAGGAGCCCGAGGACTCGAGATAATTGCCGCATCTTCCCGGGCAGTCCAGCACCTGCAGCCAGACGCCCTCCTGGCGGATGGCGAGGAGCCTGCACGTGAGCGTCCCGAAGATTTCAAGGACCTCCCTGTACCCCGTGACCCCCGGATCCACCTGGCTGAGCGTGTCGGCCAGGGCCACCATATACCATCCCACGGCCCGCCCCCAGGCATGCCTTGCACGCCCGGTCTCCGGGTCTGCCCAGATCTGCACCTTCTGTTCATCCCAGCCATGGCACGGAAGACCGGTGACGGGGTCGAGGGTGTGCTCCCAGGCCAGCACCAGCTGGCGGAGAGCATCCACCACCTTCTCTTCCTCCCCGAAGGTTTTCGCCGCCTCCACATAGAAGGGAACCGCCATGTGCTGACCGTCCAGCCACATCTGGTAGGGGTATACCTGCTTGTGCCAGAAGCCGCCGTCACTGGTCCTCGGCTGCTCCTCCAGCTGCGAATAGAGTGCTTTTGCCGCCAGGCGATACTTTTCCTCCCCGGTCTCCCTCAGGCACCACAGAATGTCCTTGCCCAGACACAGGTAGTCGAGGTTGAACGCCTCCCTCCTGTACCCGCGCATGTGGCCGCTTGAATCCACCATCTGGTCCAGGGAGTTCAGGACATAGTCTCTGTATGCCGCATCGCCCGTCAGATGGTAGAGCATCTCCATCCCCCGGAAGACCACGGAGTAGTCGTAGCTCCAGTCCCGCGCAAGCAGCCCTTCGCGGGCCATCAGGCAGCGGGCAACCTTCTCACCCGCGCGCTCAAGATAGCCTTCGACCATCGCTTTTTCCTCCCCGCGTCATCGCACCACCACATGGTCTTCCCGCGCGATGAGGTCATCCAGGTGTCCGTCGGCACTCCCGAAGTCCCCCTGCATTTCATCCACCTGACCGCCCCGCATGAGGCGCAGGAACAGGTCTGCCACCCTGGCCGCGCCGCGCAGCTGCAGATGGCTGTTGTCCGAGCATCCTTCCGGATAGTTTGCATGTCCCTTCTCCACATAGCAGTAGAAGGCTTTGGTGCCCTCCGGTCCCAGGCGCTGGAAGTCCGACATGGTCGCCTTCTCCAGGTCCACCAGCTGCACGCCACGGTAGTCCGCCAGCGCCCGCATGGCATCCGGATATGCCCCGTGGGTCTTCAGGAGCCGCCCCTCCTGGTCAAAATGGCGCCGTGCGATGGGCGTGCATAAAATGGGGGTGGCGCCCTGCCGCCTGGCGGCATCAATATACATGTTCAGATATTCCGGGAAGGTGACGTGAGGGGAGGTGTAGCGCGTCGGATCATCCTTCTCGTCGTTGTGGCTGAAGGAGATGATCAGGCGGTCCCCCGGGCGCAGGCAGCACTCAATATAGTTCAGGCGCTTTTCCGCCACAAAGCTCTTGCTGCTTCGCCCGTTCACCGCACAGTTTTCCACGAACGCATGCTCCGAAAGAAGACTGCCCAGCATCTGGCCCCAGCCGGCCATGGGTGCACGGTCGGGGGCATAGTTTGCCATGGTGGAATCTCCGCAGAGGAACCAGGTCGGGGTTCTTCTGTCTGGCCGCCAGCCGTCGAAGCCGCCGATGACCTCCGGGATCGTCAGCACCATGGCCTCCTCCGGGCTCAGACGTTTCTGGGCCGGGTGCCTCGTACTCTGATCGGCGCGCGCGCCGTATGTCCCATACTCCCCGCACCTCTCGGTGATCTTCTTTTCCTCGTCCCAGTCATGGAACCCTTCCGGGGCCACATGCTCGTCCATCTCGCACTCGAGAAAGACCGTCCTTGCAAACTTCCGCCAGGGCCGACCCAGAAACGCCTGTCCCGCCTCGCATGCCCCTGTCAGGCGGCAGCGGTGGAACACAAAGCCGTACATCTGTGTTTCCGGCGTGTTGGCCGCGGTGTACAGGCCGCCCCGCTCGTTCATGAACAGGGTGCACTTCTCAAACCACACCCGATAAGGCCCGAAGATGAAGTCCACATCCCCCTGGATGTAGCAGTCCTCAAAGTACTGCCGGGCATGGGTCAGCGGGGAATCCCCGACGCTCTCGACACACTCCGCCGTGCTCTTTCTCGGCAGAATGTCTTTTTCCACCTTGGGCATCAGAGGCCCGCAGAACAGGGTGTCCTGGGAGCCAATCAGGCGGCAGTTGCGGAAGGTGCACCGGTCGCCCGCGGCATACACGGCCACAGCCTGGCCCACGTCCCGGCCGTCCCCCGCATCGTTTCGGATCGTGAGGTTTTCCACCTCCACATTTTTCCCCGTGATGAGCATGGTGAAGGAGAGGAAGGTGCCCCGCTCCGTGCCGTCGGGGTTTTTGTCCTTGGCGCAGGCATCGAAGGTCACCACGGTCCTGTCCCGGGCTTCCCCGATGATCCTGAGATTATCCTTGTTGACCACCACCCGCTCGTGGTACTCATCCATGCGAAGCAGCAAAATGGTCGGTGTGCGTCCGCCGCCCGGCACATGGTCGATGGCCTCCTGAAGCGAGGTAAAGTCACCGCTCCCGTCTTTGGCAATAATATACATGGCAATCATTCCTTATCTGTAAAATCTGCTATGATCTGTCGAATCTGCGCTTATCCCACCAGCTGCAGCTCTCTGAGTTTTTCTGCCACCATCCTGGCGAAGGTTTCCGCACCCTGTCGCTGTGTGTGGGTATCGTCCCGGTTGCCCTTCGGATAGGCAGGGTACACACCCTCCTCCACCCACATGTACAGCTTCCGGCTCTCCTCATCCCCCAGGGCGGCAACATGCTGGTAGGAGAGGGCATAGATATCAATGAGGGGCACACCCTTCATCTTTGCCAGCGTCCGGATCGCATCCGGATAGTCATCGTGGGATGAAAGCAGTACACCATCCCGGAAGTACCGCCTGCAGATGGGCGTCACCAGCACCGGGACAGCCCCTCTCTGTCTGGCTGTATCCACAAAGATGGAGAGATTGTTCTGAAAGCTGCCCCAGGGATCCGTGTGCCGCCAGACGAGATCGCTGGTGTCATTGTGCGTGAACTGAATCAGCACAAGGTCTCCCTCCTGCATCTCGCCCTCCACCTCCTGCAGTCTCCCCTCGCTGAGAAACGACTTGGTGGATCTGCCGCCCCTGGAGAGGTTCCGCACCTCTGCTTCGGGCAGCATCTCGCCCAGCACCTGGCCCCAGCCGGTGATCGGCTCCTGCTCCTCGGTGTAGGATGCGGCCGTGGAATCCCCGCAGACATAGATTCTCATATGATACCAGTCCCCTTTCTCCTGATCGTCCTCTGCCCTCCGGCTTATACTCCCCCATTATTTTTGTGTTGTCACGGTCTGTCAAGACAGAGGTTTCCCTTGTCCTGCATGTTTCCCCCCGTTGTATGCAAGTCGTGCCGATTATGCTATCATGCAGGAGGTTTCACTTCATCTTTTCCCAAGAGGTGATCCTGCGTTGGTTCAAGTTCTTATGATCATCATGGCCTTTGGCGCACTTTTGGGCGGCCTGGACCGGATTCTGGGCAACCGTTTCGGCTTCGGCAAGGCCTTTGAGGAAGGATTCCAGATGCTTGGCCCGGTGGCCCTGTCCATGGCCGGCATCATCTGTCTTGCCCCGGTGCTCTCCAGTGTTCTGGGCAGGGTGATCACTCCCCTGTATCACGCCCTGCACCAGGATCCGTCCATGTTTGCTTCGATCCTTGCCATTGACATGGGCGGGTATCAGATGGCGCTGGAGCTGGCGGACGATGCGCTGATCGGCCGCTTTGCCGGGATCATCGCAGCATCCATTCTGGGCTGCACCATCTCCTTCACCATCCCCGCCGGCATGGGGCTTCTGGAGGGCGAGACCCGGCAATACTTCGGCCGTGGCATCCTCTACGGGCTTGTGTCCATGCCCTTTGCCCTGCTGATCGGTGCGCTCCTCTGCCGCCTGCCGCTGATTCCATCCCTGGTCTTATGCCTGCCGGTCATCATCCTCACGGGACTCATCATGGTCTGCCTCATCCGTTTCCCGGAGAAAACCCTCAAGGGCTTTGCCGTCTTTGCCCAGGGGCTGAAGATCCTCACGACGCTGGGTCTTGCCGTGGGTGCCTTCCAGTATCTGAGCGGCTGGGTCATTCTGCCGCACCTGGCACCCCTGGAGGACGCCATGGTGATCATCTCCTCCATCTGCATCACCCTCCTCGGTTCCCTTCCCCTGGCGGAAGTGCTCCGCAGGGTCCTGAAAAAGCCCATGGAAAAGATGGATGCCTTCTTTCGCATCGGGGAAGGCGGCGTCATGGGCATGCTCCTCAGCTACATGAATGCCACACCGGGCCTGGTGGCTATGAAAACCATGCCGCCCAGGGCCGTGGTCATCTGTGCTGCCTTCACTGTCTGTGCCGCATCTGCCGCCACCGCCCATTTTGCCTTCACCATGAGCGTGCAGCCGGACCTGGCTCTGCCGCTGCTTGTCACCAAACTCCTGGGGGCAGTCATCGGGGCCGTGATTGCTCACTGCATGACCCGGGATCTGGCTCAGGACACATAAAGATTTCCTCCCCGGGGGAGAGTCTAAATTCAAAGACCTGTCCAACCTTATCCCCGTAAACGACAGAAATGACTTTCATTAGGTCGACAAGCAGAACCTGCACATTGACTTCAGCACGTCCACCTTTCCCTCCTGCATCGAGTATCGCCGGATGGGCGAAGAGCTCTGGTCGCATCCCGGGCTCATCGATGCAGATCTGCAAACGAATCTGCAATATGATGAGCGTGGCAGATCTATCCTTGAGACCCGGAGAACACGGTTCCTTCGCAGCGGTTTTCCCGTCTGTGAACACAGGCCCGATGGCGGCATTTTCGTTGACATGAATCATGATGGAAACTGTTATCTGGTCAGGGGACTTCGGTCGCCCCCGGATGAACCGATGTCAGAGAAGGATCTTCCCTGCATGGCCGGGAAATCCACCCTGCTCCCCTTCAGTGGACACATCGTGACAGACGGGCTTCTTGAGGTGTCCAAGTACGATCACCACGCGGGAAGCAGTGAAATGTTTGAGCTGATCAAGCATACCGTGGGCGTCATCCTGAAAAGCGGGAAGGTATATTCCACGCTGTAAAACCTCCCTTGTTTCTCCGTCCGATTTCCTTTATTTCTTTACTTCCAAAGGAAAGATTTTTATAATACGCGTGCAGTTTGGCTGGCAGTCATCCGCCAGACCGTAGAAGACTGCACGCCCCTTTTTTGAGGAAATCTTTGGGGGAACAACTTTTTTATCGTAGGGTATCTCTCAGGAGAACCTGAACGGAGGAAATCATGAAAAGCATACAGTCTGTCGCCCGGACCCCCGTGTCCATCCGCTCCACCCGCTCCCTGACCCTTCTTGCCATGTGCATTGCTGTTCTGGTCGTTCTGTCCCAGATCAACATTCCGCAGCCCGCGGGTCTTTCCATCACCTTCAACATGATTCCCGTGGCCATCGCTGCCATCGCCCTGGGGATGCCCGGCGGCGCCATTGTGGGCGGTGCCTTCGGCCTGATCAGCTTCCTGCAGTGCTTCGGCATTCTCGGCTACAGTGCCATGGGCGCGGCGCTTGTCAATGTATCTCCCTTTCTCATGCTTGTGCAGCGCTTTGGATCCAGGATCCTGGTGGGCATTCTCTCCGCGCTGGTGTATCGGCTTCTGTCGAAAACAGGCATGAACCATAAGCTGGTCTTTACCATCACGGGGTTTTCGGCGGCTTTTTTCAATACACTGCTTTTTATGACCACACTGGTGCTGCTCTTTGGCCACAGTGAGTATATGCAGGGTCTCATGGCCGGGCGCTCGGTCCTGGCATTTATCATTGCATCGGTTGGGATCAACGCGGTGGTGGAGATGGTCGTCTCAGCCCTTGTCACCGGCGGCATCGCCACGGCACTGAGAAAGGCCAGTCTGCTCTGAGGCGCTGAAGGTCCTCGTCTTATGATTACAGTCCCGAGTACATTGTCTTGAGGAGGAACCCTTATGATCTTCACCATGGACATCGGAAATACCAACATCAAGACCGCCCTGTTTCAGGGGGAGGAGATGATCCGCTACTGGCGGATCTCCACCAACAAGATGTACACGTCCGATGAGTATGGCATCACCATCTCCCACCTGTTTGAGCATGAAGGGTTTTCTCCGAGGGATGTCCAGGGCATCATCATATCCAGCGTCGTGCCCACGGTGAACTTTACCATTGAGCACATGTGCCAGAACTACTTTCATCTCACGCCCATGATGATCGGCCCCGGCATCCGCACCGGCATCAACATCAAGTATGAAAACCCGAGGGAGCTGGGCAGCGACCGTATTGCCAATGCGGTGGCCGCCTACGAGGAATACGGAGCCCCGGCCATCACCATCGACTTTGGCACCGCCACCACCTTCGGGGTCGTGGATGAGGGCGGCGTGTTCCTCGGAGGCCTGATCTGCCCCGGCATCAAGATTGCCAGCGAGGCACTGGCGGGCGGCACGGCAAAGCTTCCCCGCTTTGAACTGACAAAACCGGAACACGTCATCGGCAGAAATACCCTCTCCAACCTTCAGTCCGGCATGTTCTATGGTTATGTAGGGCTCGTGCAGCACATCATCCACAAGATCCGCCAGGAGCTGGGTAAGCCTGCCACGGTGATTGCCACCGGCGGCATGGCTCAGATGATCGCAGATGAGTCCCGCGCCATCGACCATGTGGACGGCCTTCTGACCCTCAAAGGACTCCGCCTGATCTGGGAGCACAATCAGGACTCCTGATCCAAAATCACAGGAACATTTTCCCAGATTCAGACTGCAACCAACTGCAATCATAATAAAGGGGGGAGACCCGATGAAGAATATCAGTGAACGCGAGGAGATGCTGTCGGTCCTCACATCCTACCATGCTGCCCTCGACCTTCTGGACGCATACGACCATCAGACGATGGAAAAGCCGGACGGGCACGGGTGCCTGCATGTCCTGACATATGATGAGTGCCGCGAATTCATTGATCAGATGCGCTTTGGCCGCGACTCACAGCTTTTCGGCAACGAAAAGGATGATTCATTCCGGGGCTCGCTTGCCGCCATTTACCAGACCTTCATGGGCGAGGACGTGTACCCCTCCCTCGAGGAAAAGGCTGCCAGTCTCCTCTACTTTGTCACCAAGAATCACAGCTTTTCCGATGGCAACAAGAGGATCGCAGCGGCGCTCTTTCTGTATTTTCTGGACCGGAACGGCGCCCTCTTCCAGGACGGAAAAAAGCGCATCCAGGATCAGACGCTGGTGGCACTGACCATCATGATCGCCGAATCCCGTCCCCAGGAAAAGGATATGATGATCCGCACCGTCATGAACTGCCTTTCTCTGTGACAGTTCCATTTCCAAAAACAGCAGGAAGGATGTTCCTTCCTGCTGTCATGTTTTATGGCACGAGCAGATCCGCTCTGCCCTGGCGTGCAAAGAACAGAATCGCTGCAATCACGGCAATCACGCATGCAATGGTCACAATGACCCGCATGGGGCTTGTGGGTGCCTCGCCGCCGACCTTGCCGGTCTGGCCGTTCACCAGCACATGATAGGGCTTGTCCTTGAAGGTAAAGCTGGACAGGTACATGGGCAGAAGGGACAGCTTGTAGCGCACCTGGCGGTGCTGTGAGTTCACGCTGTTCACTCTCGCTTCATCCGCCCGGGTCAGAATATCGCTGGTGGCAAGACTCTCCATCTTCTCCTCAATGACCTTCTGTGCGCTCTCCCACCCTCCGTTCACATTCACGGCCGGCTTTTCCGCACTGAAGCCCGACAGGAATCCCGCCTGATAGCGGCACAGCTCCTCCAGCTTATATGGCTGGACCCGCCTGAGCAGATAGTCCGGCAGACGCTGGCTGCCCGGGATCAGGATTTCCTCAAAGTGGTTTGACACAAAGCCGGAGGTGGGCTCCCAGCGGGTCTTCTGCACCATGCGCTTTTCTTCCACCTGTTTCCCGTCCCGCTCCACGGTCACCGTCTCCTCCACCTCATAGTGGTAGCCGGCCTCGCCCGTGTAGCGGCTGGATGTATCCGAATTGTATGCCCAGTAGGGCAGGTAGACGCCGGTGATCTGTCCCAGCGCCGCCATCTTCTTCGCCTTGCCCGGTGCAAACTTCTTTTTCCTGAGCCAGGTCCTGAACGCGGATACCGCATCATCCTTGGAAACAGAAAAGGGAATCACGCTTTCCGGGGCAATGCCTGCGCTTGACTGGTCATCGAGAATTCTGGGACTTCCGCAGAAGGCGCAGATCGTCGCCGATTCCCCGGGGCCGAGCACCGTCTCGGCGCCACAGCTCTCGCACCTGACCACCCGCTTCTCATCGCCCCAGTCCATCTCCTCCGCCTTTGGTGCCTGCAGGATGTCATAGACCTCCGGCTTTGAGCGGTCAAGGGGAATGGCCGTCTCGGTATTGCAGAAGGGGCAGGTCATGTTCATCCCCTTTGGATTCCATACCGGTCTTCCGCCGCAGCCCGGACAGGAAAAGGTACTGGATTTCTGAAGTTCTGCCATCATGGTCTCCTTTCTGGCCGCAAGGCCCTGCCTGTCAGGTTTTCGTTGCAGTATTCTCTGACATAATTCTATTCCGGTGGATTCCGTTTGACAATCCTTTTCTTCCCATTGTCTGTATTCCACGCGTTTTGAATTCTACGTGATTCTTTTGTGCGAGGTGAATCCATGCGTTACCGCCGCCTTCCCGCCTGCATGCTCTGTGTGCTCGCGCTCCTCTTCCTGCTGTCCTCCGCCAGTGCAGGTGAGACCGCCTGGCTCACAGACAGCAGCATCTATCATCCAGGGCAGGCCCTGGCCATCCCCTTTGAGAGTGATCTCTCTTCCGTCACCATCTATCTGACGGATACCGACGGGCGTGCCATCCAGACCATGCCGTATGAGCTGGAGGACGGAAAGGGTACCCTGACCATCCCTGCAGACTTTTCTGCGGACGAGGGTGAGTATCTCCTCTTCCTCGCGGGCGGATCGGCTTCGTCTTCCCTGCCGCTGACCGTCTCCACACCTTTCCCGGAGATCCTCTTTCTGGATGCGGACTGGACGCTGACAGACACCTGGCGCGCCTATGTCAGTGTCAATACGCCCGGCACCCTCGTGTTTTTCTCGCCCCTCGGGCAGGAGCTTGCCCGCGCGGACATCACGGAGGACACGCAGCGCGTCCCATGGAACGGGGATTTACCCGAGAGCGGCGACATGGAAATCACCGCCCGGCTCATCGACCACAGCGGGCTCATTTCGGATCCCTTCTCGTTTGACCTGACGGTCCCGGAAAAGGAACCGCCGCATGCGGCCAGGGACATCATCGTGCACACCCCGTCGGAGCTCTCCGGCGTGACCTGTGACCATGACGTGTGCTTCTGGAAACTGCAGATGGGACTGGTGGAGGAGAACGAGGAAAACATCTGGAAGGTACTGACCCAGCCCGTGACCGTGCTGGACGGGTCCGAGCGGCACCAGGTGAAGATACGCAGAGAGCCAGATGCTGATTGCCGGGAGTACACCGGCAGCGTCACCTGCCTCTCCCAGGCGGTGCATGTGCTGCAAAAGGGCGACACGTGGACACTGATCCAGGCCTATTCCTCCTCCGTGGAGGGCAGCAGTGTCCCGGTATTCGCCGAATGCTTTACGGGCTACGTGGAGACCAGCCTCCTCAGGGAAAAGAATGTCTCCCAGCATGTGGGCGTCGTGGTGGACAAGCTGACACAGCGCCTGCACGTGTTTGTGGACGGCCATTACTACTCAAGCCTTCTGTGCTCCACCGGCTATGCCCGCCAGGACACGCCCTTCAATGAGACGCCTGCCGGCGAATTTCTTGCCATCTCCCATACCGGCGGATTCTGGGCAGGAGACCTCTATTGTGACATGGCCATCCGCATCAATGACGGGATCCTTCTCCATGAGGTGCCCTGCACCATCACGGAGGAAGCGGACGGCACCAAGACGAGACATTATGAGAGATGTGAGTATTATCTTGGCGAGAAGGCCAGCCACGGCTGCATCCGCATTCAGCGGTCCCTCAGCCCGCAGCGGGTGAACATGAAGTGGCTCTGGGACAATCTGCCCCGTTCCGGCGATCGGGCCAAGGTCATCATCTGGGACGACACCGGCAGGACCCTGGGCTACCCCAGCGACGACTTTGTGCTCTACTACAACCCGAACAACGGGCGCATGTACCACTCAGATCCGAACTGCGTCCAGGTCAACGAGAAGTTCTGGCCGCTTTCTTCCTTTTCCTACAGCCAGCTGGACGAGGCCCCCTTTGCCTCCCTCACGCCCTGCCCCGGCTGCACACCGCAGCTGAGAAAAACCGGAATCGATACCGTCAACCGTAAAAACGACGGGCACGCATACTGAATATGACACAAAGACAGCAGCGCAGAGCGCTGCTGTCTTTGTGTCTACTGCAGTGATACTGCTTCCTTCATCTGAGAAAGAAGCTGCTCAATCTGATGGATTTTCTCCTTCAGGATTGCGTTCTCCCGAGTCAATCGCTGAATTTCGTCCGCCTGCCGGGCGATCTGGGACGTCAGATCAGCGGGCATGGGATCCACCGCCTCATTCTGCACGATCTTTGTTCTGTTGCGTGACCCCGGATCCTGCGACTTTGGTATGATCTCATGGGTTTCGGGATTGACCCGCCCAAGGTAGGTCCGTCTGCTTTTCGGCTTCTTCGTCACAGGATCCCTGTAGGACTCAGCCTGAAAGGCATAGACGACCCCCGTTTTCTTGTTGGTCTGGTATAGCATATACGCCATGTGACACACGTCCCTTTCAGAAATCACGCAGACACATCGAACTCCTGCAGGCTGTCAGGTCTCGATCGTGGCCACGCTGCCGCCCGTTTTCTGCTTTCTCACGACAATCTGCCTGTCAATGGCCGTCTTCAGTTCCGACACATGGGAGATGATGCCCACCAGCCGGTGGCCTTCTGTCAGTCCTTCCAGGACACGGACGGCCTCCTTCAGGGTGTCCTCATCCAGTGAGCCGAATCCTTCGTCCACAAACAGCGTGTCGATCTCCATGCCGCCACTGCTCATCTGGATCTCTTCGGACAGACCCAGGGCCAGGGAGAGGGAAGCGATGAACGACTCGCCGCCGGAGAGCGTCTTCACACTGCGCTCGCTCCCGTTATAGTGATCCACCACATTGATTTCAAGTCCGGACTGGCTCCTCAGATTCTCCGCCTTGTCCCGCCGCACCATCTCATAGCGCCCCTGGGACATCCTCATCAAGTGAATGTTGGCCCGCCTCAGGATCCTGTCAAAGTAGTGCTGCTGGATATAGGTTTCCAGCATGACGCGCTCTTTGCCCTTCAGATTTCCACATGCGGTATCCGAAAGACTGGACATCCAGACCCAGGTTGCATCGATTTCCTCCAGTTCTGCCTGGCCATCAGTGATTCCACGCTGCACATCGCGGTTCGTCTCCAGGCGGTGCACCAAAGCGTCCTGCTGTGCATGGAAGGCCTTTTTCCTGCCCTGTGCCTCCGCCTGTTCGGCCCTAAGGACATCGGATGGCCTGGTCTTCTCCATGGAAGTCAGATTTTCCCGGAGCTGCGCGATCCTGGCCTCAAGCTCCACTTTTGTCCGTTCTTTTTCCTGATACGCCTTCTCGGCACTCACCCGCGCCCTGTCCAGGCCATCCGCCTGCTGCTCAAGGCGCTCTTTTTCTTTCTGTGCATCCGCCTTCCCGGGATAGGCCAGGTCCTTCATCCGCTCCTCGCAGCTGGCCTGATCGGCCGCGATCTGCTGTGACACCTTCGTCTGCTCCCCGCGGAGCTCCTCCAGCGTCCTCTGAAGCGCCTGAATGTCTGCTTCCTGCTCCGGCAGTTGCTTCTCCAGAACCTCCTTTTCCCGCAGGCGGTTGTCCTCCTCCTGAATGTCCGACTGGAGTGCGCGAACCGATGCCTTCTCTTTCTTCAGGCTTTCCTGAATCGCTTGTTCGGGCGTCTCCGGGGGCTCCTCCGGAAATACCTCCTGAAGTTTCACATGAAACGCATCGCCTGCCGCATTCCATTTGCCCCTGGTTTCCGCCGCCTGCGCGCTCCGCTTTCCAGCTTCCGCCATGGCCTCCTTTGCCGCTTCCTCCGCCTGAAGAACGCTCTCCTCCGTCAGATCCGCCCTTCGCAATGCGGCCTTGCAAGGATGCACCGTGGATCCGCACACCGGGCAGGGCTGGCCATCCTCCAGCATGCTCGCCATGATCCCTGCCTGCTCAAGATTGAAGTGGCGCCTCAGCTCTGCGGCCGTCCGGCTGCGCTCATCGGACACGCGCTGTGATTTCAGGTACGCTTCCTGGTGTTCCGAAAGCTGCGCCTCCAGTTTGCCCAGCGCCCGAAGATCCCGCTGCAGCGCTTCGAGTTCGCGGACCCTTCGCCCGGTTTCATCCAGCTTTCTGCCAAGCACCTCCCGCTGCTCCCCGGCGTGCGCCAGGTCTCTGAGCCGCGCCTGCATTTCAGCCAGCGTGTCCCGCGCCTTCGTCAGCGCCGTGTCCTTCTCAAGGACCTTTTCCTCCGTCTTCTTCTGTCTCTTTTCCATCTCGCGGATGCCTTTTCTCCGCGCTTCCACATCATCATACGCAGGCAGGGTTGATTCTATGGTGTGGGCATCCCGTCGAAGCTGCTCCACCTCTCCCTGCCGCGCCTGCCGGGCCTCCATCTCCGCTTTTCTGTCTGAAAGCTCGTGCCGGATCTGTGTGAGGTTCTTCTCTGCATCCTCAAGACCCTTTTCCTGCTTCTCCCGCTCCTCGCTCCTTGCAAGGTCGGCAGAGACCCGCTCAAGAGACCTGTCGTTATGGTCCATGGCCTCCCGGAGCCGGAAGAGCTGATCCTCATCTTCCGTGAGGAGCTGCCCCAGAAGCGTCAGGGTGTCCTCTGTCAGCATCTCCCCTGCCATGGCCTTCTGTGCACTCTCCGAAAAGAGGCTGTGCTCATCGCAGATCAGCCGTCCACAGTATCCGTCCATCCTGGCCTTCACCTGTTCTCTTTTCGAGGAAAGCGCCAGCGCGTCCTGCCGGACCCTGTCCTGGAAGTCCTGGTAGATCTTCGTGTGGAAGATGCTGCGGAACCGCTCCTGACGCTCCCGGGTGTCCGAGAGCAACAGACGCAGAAAATCCCCCTGGGCGATCATGGAAATCTGGCAGAACTGTGCCCTGTCCACGCCCAGGATCTCCTGGATCTTCCGCGTGACCTGACTTGCCTGATTTTCCGCATGCCCGTCCGGATAGACCAGCTCCGCCTGCGAGGGCTGCTTGGTGAAGCCCTCCCCCCGGAGTTTTTTTCTCATGTACTCGGGATTTCGCCTGACCCGGTACCGCTTTCCCTGGTGGAGAAATTCCAGCTCCACATACGTGTCCGTGATGTCTCCCGCCATCTTGGACCTGAGCATGGAAGGCTCCCGGTACTCACCGCTCGGTGCCCCGAAAAGAGCAAAGGTGATGGCATCGAAGATGGTGGTCTTGCCGGCACCCGTATCCCCGCAGATGAGATACAGACCCTCCTCCCCCAGTTTCTCCATGTCCAGCACCTGGCACGATGCATACGGTCCGAAGGCGGAGATGGTGATCTTCAAGGGTCTCATGCCAGGTCACCTCCCAGACTGTGGAACAGGCCCTTCACATACGCTTTCATCCTGTCATCCATTCCTCTGCCGTTCATCTCCGCATAGAAGCGGTCAAACAGTTCCGTTTCGCTGAGCTTTTCCATCTCCTGCTCCATCTTCAGCATCGGGTCTGTCCGCGTTCTGAGATTGTCATAGGAGAGCTTCATCAGGTTCGGATAGATCGTCCTGAGCTTTGCCAGGGCATCCGGCACATCCTCCTCGTCCGTCAGGATCACGTGAACATAGTCGTCCCGCTTTTCCTCCTCCCGGCCTCGGCGAAGGGCAACCTCGCTGTATGTGCCGCGCACCTCACGCAGGTCCCGCAGCGGTTTCAGGAGACATGTGCGCACGGACACCTGCCCCTTTTCCCCGAGTTCCACCATGGTCACAGACTTCTGGTGGTCCTTTTCCGAGAAGGAATATTTCAGCGGAGACCCGCAGTAGCGGATGTGCTCCACGCCCACCTTCTGTGGCCCATGGATGTGCCCGAGCGCCACATAGTCAAAGGGTGCAAACACGGAGGCGTCCACGTTTTCCGTGCCGCCTACGTGGATCTCCTCGCTCTCGCAGGTCTGGGCACCGGTCACAAACTGGTGGGTCACCAGCACGTTTCTCACGCCCGTGTCCACCCCCATGGCCTCGATGGCGCATCGCATGGCCTGGGTATAGTCCTCGATCCCGTCACCGAAAAAGCGCCGGGCCTGAGATGGGCGGAGAAACGGCAGGAGGTACACCCGGACAGTGCCGTACTCATCCTGCATTTCCAGTGCCCTCGTCTCCCCGGCATAGACCGGTGCAATATGGATCCCGCCCTTTTCCATGAGCCGCCCGCCAAAGGCGAGCCGCTCCGGCGAATCATGATTGCCTGCAATGAGGAAGACCTGAAGATGACGCTCTGAAAGCGCATAGAGAAAATCATCCAGAAGTGTCACGGCTTCGGAGGATGGCACCGACTTGTCGTACACGTCCCCTGCGAGGATGACGCCCTGCGGCTTCTCGCGGTCCGCGATGACGAGGATCTCCTCCAGAATCGCCTTCTGATCCTCCAGCATGGAAAAATCATTGACCCGCTTTCCCAGATGCAGGTCAGACAGATGCATGAGTTTCATTCCCTGCCTCCTCACACCGACAGCCCGTCTGCATGGGTCGATGCCTCATACCGGTCCACACCCTCCATGATGGAAAGAAGGGTTTCCCGGTCCACATGATCCCTGGCCGCAAGCCCCACGGCGCCGGCCATGGGGCCAAAGCGCGGCTGTGTCAGGCGCGCACCCAGGGCCTCCACCTCTTCCCGGAAAGGCACAAGGATACAGTCCCCGCCCCGGAAGAGGCCGCCCGAGTAGGACACCATGGGCGGCACCTCAAAGTGCAGCCGTCCCATCAGGGCGCGGACCAGATCTGCCAGCTCCGCTGCGCCCCTTCGATAGATGGCATCCGCCACCGGGTCGCCCATGTCCCAGATATTCTTCAGGTGCCGCTGCAGGGAGGCCACCTTCGCCACATCCCCGTTATCCGTGAACTCATCGATGGCACCCGCCACATGCAGCGGATCCTGAAGGTGGAACAGTTCCATGAAATAATCGTACAGACAGGTCTTCTCCATGCGGCCGTCCGCCTGACGGAAGAAGGCATTCACCGCCTGTACGCCAGCCCAGTAGGAGGAACCTTCGTCCCCATAGAAGACGGTCCATCCACCGGCCCTCGCCTTTCCTCCGTGTCCATCCTCCCCGTAGGCGATGGAGCCCGTGCCGGCCACCACATGGATGCCACTCTGCCCGCCAAGGGCACCGCACCAACCCGCCACCTGATCCCCCATGACGAGGAATGGGACGCCCGGAAGCGCCCTGGACACTGCTTCCTCCATCCACGCAGTACTCTCCCGGCTCTCCCCGCAGCATGTCAGAGCAAAGGCTGCAGCCGCAAGAGCGTCTGGCGCAAGATCTGCCTTTTTGAGGAAGTCTTGCACATACCCTCTGAGCGTCCGGACGTATGCATCCTTGCTCTCCCGAAGCGGCATGATGCCGGGGAAAGACGCCTTTCCCAGCACCTGACCGCGCTCGTCTGCAAGGCACAGTGCCAGCTTGGTTCCGCCGCCGTCGCACCCGAGAAATATGCTCATGCCTCAGCCTCCCCGCCTGCGACCACCACATGAATGCCATTGTTTCGAAGCTTTTCCAGCTCCTCCACAGGTGCCGCGGCATCGGTGATGACCGTGCTGAAGGCATCTGCCTGGGCATAGGTCATCAGGCTTGTCACGCCGAATTTCCCGCCGCAGACCATGAGGATTGCCTGGTCACTGATCTCCACGGCTTTTTTCTTGATCTCATACTCCATGCGGCTGGAATTGGTAACCCCATGTTCCGAGATGCCGGTGGCCGCCATGAAGGCCTTGGAGATATTGTAGCGGCTGAGAAACGACACCGTGTCGTCCCCGGTCATGGAGCGGGTCTTGTGACGGAGCTGGCCGGGGAGCGCAATGAGGCGGATATTTTCCATCTCAACCGCCCGCAGCATCACCTCAAGGTTGTGCGTCACAATGGTCAGGTTCCGCTTCTCCCGGAGGCCGTCCATCATCTGCACGGTGGTGGTGCCGGAATCCAGGAAAATGATATCTCCGTCCTCCACCATCTCCGCTGCCTTATTCCCGACCTGCCGCTTCCCCGTATGATCCCCGGCGGATCTCACCTCATAGGCTACCAGGGCCGCCGCAGAGGACTGGGTCGTCACACCGCCGTATACTTTGATCAGAATGCCATCGCGGACAAGCTCTGCCACGTCCCGTCTGACCGTATTCATGCTGACCTGAAAAGCCTCTTTGAGCTCTTCCATCGTGACAGTTTCCCGCTCCGTCACATAGCGTTCTACCTCCAGAAGCCGCCTGGATTTCATCTGAATCCCTCAATTCTGTAGTTACCCGTTGTCCGCGACCGCTGCATGCGTATCACAGCAATGATTAATTTACTCACTTTTCTGAGCATTTCAATAGTTGTGTCACAATTTGGGCATTTTTAGGCGTTATCCCTCTGTATTATCGCGATTTTGATCAACTTTTGATAATTTTTCTGGTAAAATTATGCGTAAGACTTGACACAGTCTTGTCCTTTGTATATGATCCCCGGTGAGACATCAAAATTTGTTTTTATTGGCTGATTTTTGGCCCGTTTCTTTGGGCTGAGGTAGCTTACATGAATCATCTGATGCAGCTGGTTCCTTCCTGTGATGCACGGGTAGATGCTCTTCTCGCATCTCAGACGCCCTCGGGCGAATATGTGCCGGGAAATCTGTTTACAGACACCCGCAACCAGGGCTTTTCGATCTCGCAGGTCTTCTTTGCCTACCTGACGCCTGAGAGCCGCCACTGCCTGAAGGAATCTGTGGCAGATTCACTTTCACTGGCCCTTTCCTGGGAGGAAGAACACCTTCGGGAGAACGGCAGCATGGATCTGGCTACCTGCAATTTTGCCTCCGCACCGGACACGGCCTTTACCGTCAATGCGCTGCTCATGCCCCTTATGTATCTGCATACGAACGAATCCCTGGCAGCGCTTCCCGGTGTAGCCTCTCTTGCAGACAGGCTGAGGCACCTTATCTTCCGTGCCTGTGAGGGCATCATTGCCGGAGGCTTCCATACCCCAAACCACAGATGGGCCATCGCTGCGTGTCTGAAAACCGCAGGCCGCCTGCTGGAGAATCAGGACTTTTCCCGGACAGCAGATCTGTATCTGGCCGAGGGTCTGGATATTGATGCGGACGGTGAGTTCGCCGAGAGAAGCACCGGCACCTACAATCTGGTCAACGACGATCAGATGATCCGGCTCTATCTTGCCACCGGCGAGCGCATGTATCTTGATGCCGCCTGTGCCAATCTTCGGATGATGCGGTGCTACATGGAGCCGGATGACACCATCTTTACCATGAACTCCACCCGCCAGGACCACGGCACCAGGGTCTATCCGGAAGGGTACGCCATCCTGTGTGCCCTGTGCGGATATCTTTCGGAGGATGCTTCGCTCCTTGATGATGCGGAAAAGTACTTTCAGGCATCCCTCCGCCACGGCAGAGTGCCCAGAGGCCTTGAATGGCTGAAGATTTTTCCGGACATGGATGCCATGATGCGCAAGGGAGATCACCACCCCGTTGAGTATCACCGCTTCTTCCCCGCCTCCGGCATAGTACGTCTGCGGCGGGATACCTGGTCCATGACGCTTCTGGACGGAAAGCCGGACTTTCTGTATTTCCAGTCCCAGACGCAGCGCCTGTCCATGTCGATCTACGCAAATGTCTGCGACAAGCGACATTTCCTCTCCTCCGGCATCACCCGGGAGGAGGACGGATATACCCTCTGCTGTCACTGGGACAGCTGGTACTATGAGCCCTTCGGCGAGGAACGTGAAACCCGCGACTGGTGGCAGATGGACAATGAGCACACCAGGCAGAAAAAGATCCTTGGCGGGCTTGATATGCACATTCATGTAAAGCCGCTTCCGGACGGGTTTTCCATGCGTATCAAAGCCACGGGGCTGGACCGTGTACCGGTTCGCCTGGAAGTCACACTTCCCTCCGGTACGCTCCTGCGCGGCGAAAGCTTTTTCATGCGGACTGTGCCGGGCAGCAGCGTCCATGCTCAGGAAGGTTTTCTGGAGTCTCAGGCCGATGATGGTTCCATCCTGTCCTTCGGGCCCTGTTTTTCCGAGCACATGGTCCAGTACCGCATGGGGAATGCACTTCCCCAGAGCTCAGATGGTTTCACCGCATTTCTCAATGCGCTGACGCCCTTTGACCGGGAGATCACCTTTTCCACCAAAAAGGTTTTTCCATATACCGCCTGACAGTACAGCACCACCAGGAACCCAAAAAGGAGAGATGCCATCGTGAGCAAGAACAAGGCAAAGTCCACCATTGCCCCGCACAAGAAGGGGTGGCTGAAGCTCTATCTGACCACCAGCTGGCAGCTGTATGCCATGATGCTGGTCCCCATCGTGTACATCATCTGCTTCAAATACAAGCCGATGCTGCACATTGTCATCGCCTTCAAGAAGTACAATGCCTTCAATCCGAACCTCTCCATGTGGGATATGCCGTGGGTCGGCTTCCAGTGGTTTGAGGAAGCGTTCCGGGATTCGCTGTTCTGGAAGTCCCTGGCCAACACCCTGATTCTGAATCTGGGCGATCTGATCCTGGGCTTCCCCTTCCCGATCATCCTGGCCATCTTCCTCAACGAGCTGCGGTCCAATAAGATCCGCAAGGCAACACAGCTGTCACTGTATCTGCCCAACTTCCTTTCCTGGGTGATCATCGCCGGTATCTCCTCCCAGCTCTTTGCTGCAAGCGGTCTGGTCAACAATCTGGTGTCAGCCCTCGGCGGCAGCACCGTGCCCTTCCTTTCCAACACCATCTGGTGGCGGTTTGTGTACTGGTTCATGGGCATCTGGCAGAGCGCCGGCTACAGCCTGATCATCTACCTGGCTGCCCTGATGAGCAATGACCCCAGCCTGAGCGAGGCAGCCTATATCGACGGTGCTACCAGAATGCAGAGAATCTGGCATGTCACCGTACCTCAGATCATGCCCACGATCTCCACCCTCCTGATCATGCAGGTCGGCAAAGTGGTGTCCATCTCCTTCGACCGTCCCTACATGATGAGCAACGCCCTGGTGACCGATGCATCCCAGGTCATTTCCACCTTCGTTTACGATCGTGCCTTCACCGGACATCGATTTGACTACGCTGCTGCCATCGGTCTGTTCCAGTCCGTGGTCGGCATTGTCCTGATCCTGATTGCCAATCAGGGCTCCAAGAAAATGGGACAGGAGGGCATCATCTGATGAATGAACTGAATACAAAGCAGGAAAGACGCTACCAGATTCTCTGGTCCATCTTCTTTATCGTTGTGTCCATCATCGCGATCATCCCCATCCTGCGCGTCGTTTCGATCTCCTTCTCCTCCAAGGATGCCATCCTCAAGGGCGAGGTCTTTGTATGGCCCATCGGCTTCAACACCGATGCCTACACCAAGGCACTCAAAACCGGTAACTTCCTCGGCACGCTGTGGTATTCCGTCCGGCTGATGCTGGAGGCCAGCGCCATCAACATGGTCATGACCATCCTCCTGGCATACCCGCTTGCCCGGCGCTCTCTCAAACTGTCCGGCGCCATCATGACCTTCTGCGTGCTGACCATGTACCTGAATCCGGGCACCATCCCCAACTATTTCAACGTCCGTGATTTCAAGCTGATCAACACTGTCTGGGCCCTGCTGATCCCCGGCGCCATGAGCGTGTACAACATGATCATCATGCGCACAGCCTTCAGAGCCATCGATGAGAGCCTCTATGAGGCTGCAGGCATTGAGGGCTGCTCGGAGTTCCGCATCATGTGGCAGATTGCTGTGCCGCTGACCGTACCGACCATCGCGACCCTGGCCCTGTTCTATGCCGTGTCCCGCTGGAACGGTATCGAAGACCAGCTGTACTACATCAACACCTCCAGCCTCTACACCGTGCAGATGACCCTCAAGCAGATGATTGAGTCCATCGCCATCTCCGCGGAGGAGGGCTCCACAACTCAGATGACGCCCGACAACGTCAAGGCAGCCAGCATCACCCTGTCCATGCTGCCCATGCTGATCGTCTATCCCTTCGTGCAGCGTTTCTTCACCCAGGGCATCATGCTGGGTGCTGTGAAGGGCTGATATCTGATCCCGGTTTTCCCTTCTTTCCTTTGGAATTAAGCCTCTTCGGCGGCTGATTCATATAGTTTCTTTTTCATTTTCCACTTTCAACTCATTTGACCAAGAGGAGGAACCCGTAATGAAAAAGTTTGTCTCCCTCATCCTGCTGGTTGCCATGATGGCTACCATGCTGTCCGTGCCGGCTATGGCCGACGACACCGTCACCCTCAAGGTGATGCTGTGGGACCGCGGCGATGCTCCTGCCGGCGGCACCGTGGAAAACAGCAAGATGACCACCTACATCAACGACCAGATCAAGGACCTGGGCATCCAGGTAGAATTCGTCTCCACCCCCCGCTCCGGCTCCGATGACAAGCTGGTGACCTGGATGGCCGGCGGCTCTGCCCCCGACATCATCTTCACCTATGGCCAGGGCACCTTCCTGTCCTTCGCGCTCCAGGGCGGTCTGACTGATCTGGGCCCCGCCATCGCGAAGCTGGGCGAAGGCAACAACATCGAGACCTATGTGGGCGATGTCATGAACATGGGTAACATCAATGGCGCGCAGTATGCTCTTCTGTCCAAGCGCGGCGCTGCAAATCCCCGTCATACCGCTTACATCCGTCAAGACTGGCTGGATGAGCTGGGTCTGCCCATGCCCACCACCAAGCAGGAACTGATCGACACCCTGTACAAGTTCAAGGAAGCCAAGCCGGATTGCATCCCGTGGGCAATGAACGGCCGTACCGACACCGAGAAGACCTATCTCAACTTCGTCGGCTCCTATGTGGACTTTGCAGACCTCAAGGACGAGTACAAGTATTCTGAAGGCTACATCGTGATGCACGATGGCGCTCTGGACGGCATCCGTGAGCTCAACCGGCTCTACAACGACGGCATCATCGGCCAGGACTTCGCCACCGACACCACCGAAGACCTCTTCAAGGCAGCTGTCTCCTCCGGCAACGTCGGTTTCGTGCTGGATGACAACACCCGTATCTTCGACTACATGGAAGCGCTCAACTGCGAGAACGGTCAGCAGGTCCGCACCACCTTCGTGCCCGTGTCCGCTTTCACCAAGGCTGACGGCGAGATCCGCAACCCCTTCGAGTATGCTTATGGCATGTACATCATGGTCCCGATTACCTCCGAGAGCAAAGTGGATGCTGCCATCACCTATCTGAACTGGCTGGCTGATCCCGTGAATGCCGAGAACGTGGCCTATGCTCCCGAACACACTGTGGACGAGACCACCGGCGTGCCGGTTCCCTTCACCGGTGACCAGCTGTCCGAAATGGGCTACAAGACCACTCTGGACGACTTCAACATCCTCAACAAGCACTTCCTGTTCACCGAAGCGCGCGAAGGCGTCATCGCCGGTTATCAGGGAAGCAACATCTTCGAGACCTATGACTGGTTCGCAAACCTCTATGACACCCTGCAGGTTGGCTTCTTCCGTTATCCCACTATGCCCATGGCACCCGAAGTGGAATCCGAGAAGGGCGACACTGTGAAGGCTGACATGATCAAGTATGTGTACCGCCTTGTGTCCGCGCCCACCGATCAGTTCGATTCTCTGCAGAGCGAACTCTACGCTAACCTCGTGAACGCTGGCCTCAACCAGATTCTGGATGCCCGCGATGCCTACTACACCGAGGTTGTGGGTGAATAATTTCCCCTGGTCTTGAAGATACATTCTTGTATCTTGGGCACCTGCGCCGCTTTGGCGCAGGTGCCTTTTCGTATCGCGGCTTCCTTGCCCCTGGATTCTTGGAGATGACGCATGATTGCACTATAATCTCGCCATACCACTTCTCATCGGAGGCATCCCTTGGATACACTTTATGACTATGTCTCCTGGTACGCTGACGTGTCCTTTCTGGCACTTCCTCTTCGCACAGAGGACACCCTCGTCTTCTCCTACCTTGCCTACGAGGATTACACACCGGTTTTGAAGGGGCTGTGCGCGGATAACCTTCGTTCTCTTCTCCGCTACCATCTGGCCAAGATGCCGGAGAATGATCCTGCGCAGGCAGAGTACAAGCGCCTGATCCGTGCGATCTCCGATTCTTCCCGCTTCGGTGACCTTCGTGTGCTGGACTTCCAGAATGTCCTGGATGTCACAGAACATACGCAGTTTGCCGCACTGACCCTGGAGTATGCGTCGGGTCAGGTCTATATCTCTTTTCGCGGGACAGACCAGACCATCGACGGATGGCGTGAGGATTTTATGCTGTCCTTCATGGAGACAGAGGGGCAGCGCCTTGCTCTCGCCTATCTCAGGAAGAACCTGGACCGATTCCATCGCCTGACGGTCGGCGGACATTCCAAAGGCGGGAACCTCGCCATGTATGCTGCCTCCCATCTGTCCGATGAAGATCTTCGCTGCATCGATCATATCTACATTCATGATGCCCCGGGCTTCTGCAGCGATGTCATGGACGTTTCCCTGCTTCAGCAGATTCGGAATATGACAACCTCTGTGACGCCTTCCTTCTCCGTCATCGGACGGCTGTTTGATCCACATATTCCTGACGTCACCATCGTTCCATCCACGAAGGACGGTATCATGCAGCACGATCCCGTCTACTGGGGCATGGAACATGGGGAGCTCATCTCCCTCAAGAAGCATGATCCCTCCTCCGAATATCTCCATGAGGCAGTGGAGGACTGGCTGAGCGACTGTGATGCCTCTGTAAGACGTGATCTGACCAACCAGCTCTTTGATGGACTCTCATCCGATGGCTCCATGACTCTGGAAGACCTGTCCAGAAAAGGGCTTCCCTATCTTGAGAAACGGATGCTGTCCACGATCCAGGGCCTCTCTCCCATCTCCAAAATGGCCATGCTGCGCGCGCCGCTCTCCATTCTCTTTGGCCGCCGCTTTGGGAAGATCCGCGCATCTTCGCTTGCCCGGTCCATGAAAAATGAGAACGTACTGCCATCACTTCTGATGCTGGTCATCGGGATCCTGCTGCTTCTTCTGCCCAACCACACCATGAGCATTGTCTTGGCCATCACTCTGTTTGCAACCGGTATATCCCAGGTCATATACACGCTCAGAATCCTCTCCAAGGGTCACTGGGACCTGCGAGGCGAACAGGTGCGGGTTAATCTCTGTCTGATTCTTCTGGCCATGAATGCCGTCATTCTCTTCAAAGACCAGGCCCTGTTTAACCTGTCCTCCACCGTATTTGGCGTGCTCTTCTGGACCATGGGCTATCGCCATCTTGCAAGAGGAAGAGAGGCCCGCAGGCATTCCTGGCCGCGGCGGCTCAATCTTTTGGCAGTCTTTCTGTACTTTCTCAGCGGCCTTCAGGTCCTCTTTGCCCGCGCAGACATCCTGGAGATCCCGGCCAGGTCCGCCGGCCGACTGATGATCATTGACGCTGTGTTTGGACTTTCCGCTTTCCTGATTGCCCATCTCTCTGCGGTCCTGAATGCCCGGAGAAGTCAGGCAGATGATGCCTGAAAGCACAGGCACTGCATACCGCTCCATCTTGATATCCATATTGGACCATTCACCTGGTCAGCACGATCCTGGACAATGGTGATATACCCCTCCGTTCTCGCAGCATATCTCCAATCAGTGATCCTTCTGGAGCTTTTATGAAAATTATATCTCTGACTTCTGTGTGCAGGATTTCCTCCCTTGCCGCTTTTTCTGAACCGTCTGCCCTTTGTGCACATCCTTGATCTGAAGAACATTTCTTTTCTCAGTTTCCATCCGTGCCGCTTCACAGGAACACCAGAAGAAAGGACACACCCATGAGAGCACTTTTGATCAATTGCAGTCCAGTGCGCAATGGTGCAACAGCCGAAATTGTCCGCATTGTTGCTCAGCAGCTTTCCGACCGCTATGAAACAAAATCGATCTGCATTGATGATTACAGCTTTGCATTCTGCAAGGGCTGCCGGTCCTGCCATACGACGGCCCAGTGTGTCCTGAATGACGACATACCTGTCATCATGAGGGAACTTGAGAGGGCAGATATTCTTGTTGCTGTGTCCCCCTCATATTGGGCAGATGTACCCGGCCAGTTCAAGGCATTCATCGACAGGTGCACGCCCTGGTGCAACACGCATGAACCTCATGCCACGATCCCTGGAGGAAAAAAGGGCTACGTCATTGCCCTGAGAACTGGTCCCAGTCTGCGGGAATGCAATCGAATCATCGAAACCATCGAGCATTTTTACGGGCATCTGGAGATTGAATGTGCAGATCATCTTGGCCTTCCCTCCATAGAGTTCAGACATATGGTGGCATCCAAAATGAATGAGATCGTGTCTTTCTGTCGCAGGATCTGACACAAGCCATGGAACCACGACAGGTGAAAGACAGCAGCGGAAAAGCCATCCAGGATCAGCCCTGTGCGTGAGAGTCCTGTATCTCTGGCGCTTTTTATGGCTCTCCTGAAATGGGCATATCCTTCACAAACTCCCCTGTCTGTGCTATCATGCCACACGGAAAACAGGTAAGACGCAGGCCTTGGCTTTGCGTCTGATGTGGTCCGGAAAGTCCGTTCGTTCCTTGATGGATTTTCTGTGATCATTTGTCTGATAGGTATTTTCACATCAAAGGGGAAGCACTGTGAAAGATAAAATCAGGGCACTCTTCGTCGGAGCCTTCAATGTGCCCAATATGCTGACGCTGCTGCGTCTCATTCTGGTGCCGGTGTTCGCCTCCGTCTATATGAGCGGTCATCCCATTGCAGCCCTGGCGATCTATTGTATAGCCAGTCTGACGGATATGCTGGACGGATACATTGCCAGGACAAGAAATCTCATCACCCCACTGGGAAAACTGCTGGATCCGCTGGCAGACAAGCTGATGGTACTCACAGCACTTGTGTGTCATTCGATCACGGGCGTCTTTCCCTGGGCACCGATTTTGATTGTGGCCATCAAGGAGATCATGATGGTGATCGGCGCACTCATGCTGCTCAACCGGAACATTGTCGTCTATGCCAACTATTGGGGCAAATCGGCCACCTGTCTGTTCATCGCTGCCATGATTGCAGGATTCTTCCATGAGACATTTGTGACCTCCGGGTTTCAGCTCGATCAGATTCTCCTTTGGCTCTCGGTCCTGCTCACCATCATCGCTTTCATCAGCTACACGCTCAGCACATGGCAACAGCTGAAGATGCCAAAGCAGAACGATCATACAGAGTTCAGCGAGATCCCCATGGATCCGTCGTCTGATCCAAAGGACTGAAAAACCACCTGCCAGTTTCACTGGCAGGTGGTTTTCGTATGGGCATCTTTACCTGAGCGCGATGCCATAGATATGCGATGTGTTTTTGCCCTGCGTGCCGATCACCAGAATATTCTTGTAGACCGCAGGTGATGCGTTGATGGTACCCTCCAGCTTCAGCTGATCGATCACCGTGCCGCTCAGGCCGTCGAGAAGGTACATATTGCCATCGCTGGTGGCCTGGATGATCCAGCCGCGTCCGTCCTCTGCATATACAGCCACAGGGGATGAGTAGGTATAGGCTTCAAACAGATGGGTCCATTCTACCTCGCCCGTCACCTTGTTCAGGGCAAGCAGCACGGAAGGCGCGGAGGAACTGCCGATGGTGGCAGAGGACAGGGTAAAATACACAAAATCTTCCAGGTCATTCCTGCCCACCACAGGGCTCGCCTTGGCGCCCGGAGTGACAGTATCCTTCTTGGATGCCTTTTTCACCGCCACATCATGCTCCCAGATTTCCTCACCCGTCAGAGCATTGTAGCAGCGGATCTGGCAGTCGCCCTTGCTGCGGGTCGCCAGTGTGTTGGCGGTATACAGAAGCAGCCCTTCGCCGTCCAGCTCCAGTGCCACGGCGGCTTCCACGCTGTCACCGGTATCCACGGCCCATACAGTCGTGAGCGTGTTCACATCCACACACCGGAGGATACCGCCCATATCAGCATAGAATACATAATTCTGATAGGCCGCGATGGATGATTCGACCGCTGTATACTTGTCGCTCTCGCCGCTGGCCTTTGTCTTCAGACTGACGTGCGTGGGATCCATGGTCAGTTTTACATCGTTCTTATCCACCGCAGCGTTCATCTTTGTCAGATACAGCATGCCGTTGGTACCGATGGAAATCATGGTATCCGAATTGTAGTCAAACAGGGAGGATGTCTCAAAGGAGCCCACCGTGTTATACGGACGCTTGGCCTTTCCATCGAGGCCATCAATGAGCAGGGCCTGTTTGGAACTGAACAGGTTATAGATCCTCAGGCCGATATCGCCCGTTTTCTTTGCCATCTTCCTGGCATACTGACCCACCGCAAGCACCGGGTAGCCCTTGGTATGCACGCTCGGCGTGCCCCGCATGGGATAACCCACATCGATGGGATCCCGCGTGGGCTGACCGTCTGTCAGATCCAGGAAATAGATCTTTCCATCCTCGCCCGCAATGATGACCTCACGCAGGGCAGTGGTGTTGATCTTGTTTTCATAGATGTTGGAATTTTCACGGATGATCTTTGCCCATTTGATGATCAGCGGCTGTCCGGTCCAGCCGATGCCGTAATAGGTGCTGCTGGCAGCCTTGACACTGCCGGCATCCGCCGTCCAGAGAATCTCCATCTTGGACAGATCCTGGACCGTTCCTTCAGCAGCATTCTGCCGGAAGGAGGAGCCGCGGAATGTCATGACACCGAACGGCTGGTGATTGTAGTTGTCCGCATCCGGCATGTTGACGGCATCTGCCATCGGCCGGTCATAGGTCTTTACGGTCTTGGTGCCGGAGTAGATCACGCTGTTTTTGATCAGGCTCGGATCCGCACTTTCGGCAGCTTCCGCGGTCAGCTTCGGCTGAGGCGTGGCCTCCGCTTCTATTACCTCCTCGCCGGCATCTGCTGCCTGTACAGGCTCTGAAGTATCCACCTGTGCGGCCTGGAGAGGTGCTGCCTGCAGCGCCTCATCTCCCACGGTGATGGTCTTCTCCGAGTCGGACAGCCGATACGGGTCATCCTCATCGATGACGGCCACATCCTCAAACGCGTCTGCATCTTCATCAGCATCGTCTGCCCAGTCGTCTACCCATTCGTCAGCCAGTGCATCCATGGCTGCAAGGTCGTCCGCATCAAACCCCTCATCATCTGCATCCTCATCGGGATCCACGGATTCCAGCGGAATCTGTGTGACAACTGGAGCTGGCGTCTCGGTGGCGACCACAGGCGCCTCTGTCTCTGGCACAGGCGTCACAACCGGGGTTTCCTGCGCCGCCTGCACAGAAGGCGCAGCAGAGATCTGCAGTGTCACGGTGCGGGTCGCATCCATCCATGTGTCGCCCGTGAGCACCTGGGGTCTGACCACACCGCTGTAGGCTTCCTCAAAGGTCATGTTCAGTGCCCAGATGCGATTGTTCTGGTTTGTGACCAGAAGTGTGGGCTCCGCATCCAGCGGATTCCCGTTCTTGTCCACCAGACGGACACCATCGGTGGAGATGGATGTGGTCATGGAGAAGGCAATATTCACGGGCGCAGTCCCGCTGGACGGAGACGCCGAGAAATCCAGCACCTCACTCACTTCCGTAGGAACTGGTGAAGGAGTGGACTCTTCCCGCACGGTCTGTTCTTCCGCAATGGAGACGACCGGGCTCACGCCCACACTCTTCCAGCCTTCGCCATCCGGCACCTCCATGGTCACGGCACCGTAGAAGGAGGATTCAAAGACCACATAGCCCGTCCATTGGATCTGCCCGTCCTCCGTGTCGGTCCTGTCGATCACGGCATCAAGCACACTGCCCATGGCATCCACCAGGCGGATCTCACTGATGTCCCGCGGTGTCACGGCCGAGAACACCACTTCTGCAGGGACATAATCGGACGTGGGACTTGCGCTGAGCGGATAGTTTTCAGGCTCTGCTGTCGTATCCACCTGTGCCCCCATCACGGACTGCAGCATGCTCTCCACACTCTTGCGAATCTTTCCAAGCGCCGTGTCCGAGTCGGATGGAGTCATCATCAGGGCCGCCGCAAAGATCCCAATGACCACCAGAATCACGACAAGCACGGTCAAAATCGTGCGCCCGGGCCCACGCTTTATCGGCTCTTCCTCCTGATGAGGCCTGGTCTCTGGGGTGGTCACCGGCGGCCGCATGCCCTGCTGATAGGTGCCAGATGGCCTGTTCTGCACGGGGCGCTGCGTGTTCCCTGCAGGCCTGTTCGTGCTGCCAAAGGCCGCGCGCCTGGCATATCCATCATAGCGTGCATCCCCGCCGGTCGTTGTCACCCGCTCCAGAACCTTGGGCCTGGCCTGAGCAGGAGGTGTGGTCTGCTGCTGGGGTCTCACCTGCGGCCTCTGCCAGGCTGCCGTGCTTCCCTCAGGAACGTTCTGTGCAGGCGCCTGCCTGGTAAAGACGGCCGTCCCCTCAGACACATCAGCCTCAGTCTGTACAGGAGCCGGTGGATTTTTGTATTTATCGCTTCTTCTGCGTCTGACAGTTCCGCTTTCACCTGCATCAGGTGCGATGTTCAGATTCGTATTGTCCTGTTCCATGTGTTATCTCCTTTGGATTCCTTGGAGCCGTCCGGATTTTCTTTGTCTCCGGGGTATGAGATCCCGGGATACAATATATGAACGAATCATGGCCTCAGACGATTCCAGGCAGTTTCACATTATACCACAATCCCATAAGCTTTTGGAATCCAGGAAAAAGAAAAGACCGTCCTGAATGGACGGCCTGAAGCGCCTTATCCCTGGCGCTGCTTATGCTTCGGGTTCTCACAGATCACCATGACCCTACCCTTGCGCTTGATGATCTTGCACTTTTCGCAGATCGGCTTTACAGAAGGCCTGACTTTCATGGGAATTCCTCCTTTTTTCCTGCGATAATGATTAGCTCTTGCTCCGCCATGTGATCCGGCCTCTGGTCAGATCATAGGGAGACAGTTCCACGGTCACTTTATCCCCGGGATAAATCCGGATGAAATTCTGGCGCATTTTCCCGGAAATGTGCGCCATAATCTGATGTCCGTTCGGCAGTTCCACCCGGAACATGGCATTGGGAAGGGCCTCAACGACCTTTCCATCCATCTCGATGACGTCATCCTTTGACAAGATTTCAGTCCTCCTTCACAGGGGCATTGGAAAGCCCATAGCCCTGATCGTTCAGAAAGCTTCTCAGATCACTGTCCAGCATATGTCCGCTTGGAAAGGATCCATCCACATCCATACAGGCCGGCTTTGCCCGAAGATGTTTTATTTTCTTTCTCTTCGGGTGACACAGTTTCCTGCTTGCCCCGTCAGAGATGAGCACGAAGTCTTTGTCTTCCTTGCTAAGGACGACAAAATAACGACCTGCGTCCCGCCCCTGGATGGAAAGCACAACGCGCCCCCGTTCAATCGGAAGACGGTCCATTAATTCTCCCCCTCCCAATGAAACCCTGGAAGAGTTAAAATCTCCGGCAAACCGTTTTCCATCACGGCAATCGTGTGTTCATAGTGAGAGCTAATACTGCCATCCAGCGTCCGGAAAAACCATCCGTCCTCATCAGACTCCACATGCCAGTCACCCAAGGTAATCATGGGCTCAATCGCGATGGTCATGCCCGCTTTGACAGGCGCACCATAGTGTTCAATCCCATAATTGTAGACAGCCGGATCTTCATGCATCTCCCGGCCAATCCCGTGTCCAGAAAGATCGCGGACAACACCGTAACCGGCCTTCTCTGCATGCTGCTGTACCGCATGGCCGATATCACCGAGTCGGTTCCCTGCGACTGCCCGTCTGGCACCCTCAAAGAAACATTCCTCAGTTCTGCGGATCAGCGCCTGGGCCTCTTTGGAGATTTCTCCCACACCAACGGTCAGTGCACTGTCCGACTGCCAGCCATTGAGCTTTACACCGCAGTCCAGAGAGATGATATCCCCTTCCCGCAGGATCTCCTTTTTCGATGGAATCCCATGAACCACACAGTCGTTCACAGAGGTACACAGCGATGCCGGAAATCCTTCGTAATGGAAAAAGGACGGTTCTGCATGATGATCCCGGATCATCTGATCCACGGCATCATTGAGTGCCTTGGTGGACACACCGGGTTTCACCATATGCGCGGCCATCTGCAGGACTTCATAGAGTAGCCTGCCCGCCTGACGCATCAGTTCAATTTGTTCAGAATTTTTAATGGTGATCATGAAAGCTTATTCAGAGCCTCCATAATCGACTGGTACACTTCCTCCATGCCCTTCGTTCCATCGAAGGTCTGAAGCAGACCCTTGCCCTGATAGAAGTCGATCAGAGGCGCGGTCTGGTCATGGTATACCTTCAGGCGGTTGAGCACCGTTTCCGGAGCATCATCCTTGCGCTGAATCAGCTTTTCGCCGCACTTCTCGCAGTTTTCCCTGCCCTGAAGCAGGGACACGTGATATGTGGCACCGCAGTTCAGGCATACCCGGCGGCCAGAGAGACGATTCACCAGATGATCATCGGGTACGTTCAGTTCTACAACAGCATCGATTCTGGCAATACCCTCCAGTGCTTCGGCCTGCGGCACAGTCCGAGGGAAGCCATCCAGGATATATCCCTTCTGGCAGTCCTCTTCGCTCAGACGGTCGCGAATCAGCTCAATGAGCACCTCATCAGGCACCAGTTTTCCGGCATCCATGTATTCCTTGGCTTTGAGACCCGTGGGCGTGCCTTCCTTGACAGCCTTCCTCAGCATGTCGCCGGTGGAAATCTGAGGGATGGACAGCGCGTCACAAATCCTCTGAGCCTGGGTTCCTTTCCCTGCACCGGGAGGTCCCAGAAATATAATATTCATATGGCCTCTCCTTTCTGAAAAACGACAGGTGGAACACGATTTCTCCTAAGGTACCGGGGGAGTCACCTCCCCCAGACCTTTATAAAGAATATAAGCCGTGCGCCGCAGAATCATGCAGCGCACGGTTTAACTTACATGAATCCGCCCTTTTCCACGTCCATCTCGATACCGCGGATACTCATCTCACCCTGAATGGTCCGGATGGTCTCCAGAGCCACGCTCACAGCGATCAGGATGGAGGAAGCAGCATACGGCACGCTGGCATTGAGGCCACGGGTCAGAATGGTAGGTACAGAGGAAAGCACTGCCAGATACAGAGCCGCAAACAGGTTCAGCCTGTTGACGGTGGTCTGCAGATACTGTCTCATGTTCTTGCCGCGCTGGCCAGGGATGGTGGCACCCTGCATGATCAGCTGCTCAGCCTGCTTCTTGGGATCGAAGGAAATCGAGGAATAGAAATAGGTGAAGGCAATGATGAGCAATGCTGAGATCAGCATGTACAGCACAGTGCCATAACCCATATTGATGGACCACCACTGGGTGAAGCCGCGAGTTGCCTGCGGATCAACCAGCTGAATGATGGTGGAGGGGAATGCCATAAAGGAGTAAGCAAAGATCAGAGGCATCACGCCCACGGAGACCACTTTCAGGGTCATGCGGGTGTTCTGGCCGCCATATACTCTGCGTCCCTTGGTCTGCTTGGCAATCTGCAGGGGAATCCTGCGCTCGCCGAGTTCCACAAAGGTCACCAGCACGGTCATGACCAGGGCTACGAGAATGATCACGAGCACGTTGATCCAGCCGGACATGGTGCCATTTGCACTTGCATTGGTGAAACCGGAAACCACACCATTGAAGAGGTTGGAGATGATACCTACAAAGATCAGCAGAGAGATACCATTGCCAACACCCTTTTCGGTGATCTGCTCACCCAGCCACATAGCGAAGGCGGTGCCGCCAGCCATGGACAGACCGACCAGCAGATAGTTAAGCCAGCCGCTCTTCATGTAGTTGAGACCAGCCACCAGGCCGATGGCCTGCAGAGCTGCAAGACCAACGGTCACATAGCGGGTGATCCGGTTGATTTTCTCACGGCCCTGGCCGCTTTCATCCTGGCTCAGTCTTTCCAGAGCAGGGATCGCGATGCACAGGAGCTGCATGATAATGCTTGCATTGATGTACGGGGTAATACCCATGGCCATGATGGTCATATTTGAGAAGGCATTACCGGTCATCATGTTGACCAGCTGCAGAAGAGGCAGATCCATGGAGGATCCAAGCCTTGTCTTATCGATGCCGGGTGCCGGGATAACGGACACCACGCGATAGACCAGCAGCATCACAAATGTGAAGATCAGCTTCTTGCGAAGTTCCGGATTGTTCCAGACTTTACGAAGTGACTCCAGCATCTCAGATCACCTCGGCTTTCCCGCCGAGAGCCTCGATCTTTTCTTTTGCAGAGGCGGTATACTTGGCGACCTTCACCGTGAGGTTCTTGGCAGTCAGTTCGCCATCACCCATGATCTTGACGCCATCAAGAACCTTACGGATGATGCCTGCATCAAGGAGTGCCTGAGCGTCCACCGTGGCGCCGTCCTCAAACTTGTTGAGCCGTTCCACATTGATTGCCGTGTACTCGGTACCGAAGATGTTGGTGAAACCCTTCTTCGGAACACGACGGTACAGGGGCATCTGGCCGCCTTCAAAACCAGGGCGCTTGCCGCCGCCAGAACGTGCTTTTGCACCCTTGTGGCCCTTACCGGAGGTTTTGCCCAGTCCGGAACCGACGCCACGACCCAGGCGCTTCTTCGCGGTGGTCGAGCCTTCTGCTGGACGCAGATCGTTCAGTTTCATTGTGGGTTCCCTCCTTACTCGTTCACTTCTTCGACCTTCACCATGTGCTTCACGGCGAAGATCTGCCCGCGCACGCAGGCATTATCCGGCTGACACACAGTCTGGCCAACCTTCCGAAGACCCAGTGCGGCCACCGTGGCCTTGTGCTTGGGCAGGGAAGCGATGGGAGACTTGATCAAGGTAATCTTGAGCTTCATCTTTCTTCCTCCTTATCCCAGCAGCTCTTCCACGGTCTTGCCGCGCATCTTGGCAACCTCTTCCGGGCTGCGCAGAAGCTTGAGCGCTTCCAGTGTGGCTTTCACGGTGTTGATCGGGTTGTTCGTGCCGAAGGACTTGGTGCGAATGTTCTTCACGCCAGCCATTTCCAGCACGGCACGGGCAGCGCCGCCCGCGATCACGCCGGTGCCTTCAGGAGCAGGAATGAGCACCACCTTGGCAGTGCTGTAATATCCTGTCACCTCGTGGGGGATGGTCGTTCCGGCCAGGGGAACATTGACAAGGGCCTTCTTGGCATCCTCGTTGGCCTTACGGATGGCCTCGGGGATTTCGACAGCCTTGCCCATGCCTGCGCCTACACGACCCTGCTCGTCACCGACGACAACCAGCGCGGAGAACCTCGCGTTGCGGCCGCCCTTGACGGTCTTGGACACGCGGTTGACAGCAACCAGGCGGTCCTTGAATTCGCTGTTCTGTTCGTAGCGTTGCATTGCGTGTGTCCTCCTCTACTTAGAAATCAAGTCCGGCTTCACGGGCACCCGCAGCGACTTCCGCCACACGGCCGGTATACACATACCCGCCACGGTCGAAGACAACTGCCTTGATGCCTGCCTGGACAGCACGCTCACCTACGAGCTTGCCAACCAACTTGGCAGCACCCTTCTTGTCCACTTCCTCCAGCTGGCCCTTCAGGGAAGGATCCATGGTGGAAGCACTGACAAGCGTTACACCCTTCACATCATCAATGATCTGGGCCTGGATATGCCTGTTGGAACGATACACGGAAAGACGCGGCATATCGGGGGTGCCGCTGATCTTCTTGCGGACACGTGCATGACGAATCTCACGCACTTCATTACGGTCGCGCTTTTTGAACATATGCAGTCACTCCCTCTCTTACTTCTTACCGGTCTTGCCTTCCTTGCGGCGGATATGTTCACCCTGATACTTGATGCCCTTGCCCAGATAGGGTTCAGGCTTACGGATGGCACGGATATCTGCTGCCAGGTTGCCGACCTGCTGCCTGTCAGCGCCCTTCACCACGATGGTCGTATCGTTGGGTGTCTCGAAGGTGATTCCTTCGGGAGCCTGCAGGATCACAGGATGAGAGAAACCGATATTGATGTCCAGCTGCTTGCCGTTGTTGTTGGCCTTGGCTTTGTAGCCGGTGCCAACCATTTCCAGCGTCTTGGCGAAACCGTCGGTCACGCCAACGACCATGTTGTGCAGCAGGGCACGATACAGACCGTGATAAGCCTTGGTCTGCTTGTTGTCATCCGGGCGGGTCAGGGTCAGCACATTGCCTTCCTGCTTGACGGTGATGACAGGATTGACCTTCTGGCTCAGCGTGGCCTTGGGGCCCTTCACTGTCACCAGATTGTCTGCGTCGATCGTGACCGTCACGCCCGCGGGAACCTGAATCGGAAGTCTTCCGATACGAGACATATTCTCACACCTCCATGACGTGTCACTTACCAGACATAAGCGAGGACTTCTCCGCCGAGATTGCCTTTGCGGGCATTCTTGTCGGTCATCAGGCCCTTGCTGGTGCTGATAATTGCGATGCCCAGACCGCCCAGTACTTTGGGCATTTCCTCGCAGCTGGTATAGACGCGAAGACCGGGCTTGCTGATGCGCTTCAGACCTGCGATCACAGGCTTCTGCTTGCCGTTGATATACTTCAGGGTGATCTTGATGATACCCTGCAGACCGTCGTCGATTACATCATACTTCGTGATGTAGCCTTCTTCCAGCAAAATCTTGGCGATCGCCTTCTTGGTATTGCTGGCGGGCATCTCCACCGTATCATGCTTTGCTACCTGTGCGTTGCGGATGCGGGTGAGCATATCGGCAATGGGATCATTCACAACCATGATAGAACCTCCTTCCGTTCTTCTCCCCGCTTACCAACTGGCCTTGCGGACGCCGGGGATCTGGCCCTTATAGGCCAGCTCTCTGAAGCAGATGCGGCACACGCCATACTTGCGCAGCACGGAGTGCGGACGACCGCACAGACGGCAACGGGTATAGGCGCGAGTGGAGTACTTAGGCGCTCTTGCCTGCTTGAGTTTCATGCTCAGCTTTGCCACTTTATGTTTCCTCCTTCAATTACGCCTTCTCAAAGGGCATGCCCAAGAGAGAGAGCAGTTCCTTGCATTCCTCATCGGTATGAGCAGTGGTGACGAAGATCATTTCCATGCCGCGGATCTTCTCCACCTTGTCATAGTCGATTTCGGGGAACAGGAGCTGTTCCTGGATGCCCAGGGCATAATTGCCACGGCCATCAAATGCCTTGGCAGAAACACCGTGGAAGTCTCTCACGCGGGGAAGCGCCACAGAGACGAGCTTATCCATGAACTCTTCCATCCGGACACCGCGCAGGGTAACCTTGGCACCGACATTCTGGCCTTCGCGAACCTTGAAGTTAGCAATGGACTTCTTGGCCTTGGTGACCATGGGCTTCTGGCCGGAAATGGTGGCCAGCTCGCTCAGAGCCAGCTCCAGAGCCTTGGAGTTATCCTTGCAGTCACCAAGACCCATGTTGATCACGATCTTGTCCAGCTTCGGAACCTGCATCGGATTGGAATAGCCGAACTTCTGCTTCAAAGCAGGAACAGCCTCGGCCAGGTACTTTTCCTTGATCCTAGTAGCCATAAGACTTTTCCTCCTTTATCAGTCGATATCCGCGCCGCACTTCTTGCAGACACGGATCATCTGGCGGACCAGCTTGCCTTCGTCATTCTGGACCCGCTCCACCTTGTGAGCAGTACGGGCCGGCTTCTTGCACTTGGGGCAGATGAGCATGACGTTGCTGACGTCAATGGGCATCACCTTGTCGACGATCTGGCTCTGGGTATCCGCACGCCGAGCCTTCATATGACGCTTGGCGATGTTGATGTTCTCCACCGTCACCCTGTGCTCCTTGGGGAGGCACTTGATGACGCGGCCCGTCTTCCCGAGATCCTTGCCGGAGATAACGATGACCTCATCGTTCAATTTTACATGCATGACGCTTTACCTCCTCAAAGTACTTCGGGAGCCAGGGATACGATCTTCATGAAATCCTTCTCACGCAGTTCGCGTGCAACCGGTCCAAAGATACGGGTCCCACGGGGGAGATTCTGATCGTTGATGATGACAGCTGCGTTATCGTCGAAACGAATGTAGCTGCCGTCCTTGCGGCGACGGTTCTTGCGGGTCCTGACAACCACAGCCTTCACCACATCGCCCTTCTTCACTGCGCCGCCGGGCGTAGCAGTTTTTACGCTGGCCACGATGACATCACCAATGGAGCCATCACGCCGAAAAGAACCGCCCAGCACACGGATGCACATGATTTCCTTCGCGCCGGAGTTATCGGCGACCTTGAGTCGCGTTTGCGGCTGAATCATTGGGTATTTCCTCCTTCATGACAGCAGCTTACTTCGCCTTTTCGATGATCTCTACCAGGCGCCAGCGCTTGTCGTGGCTCAGCGGGCGGGTTTCCATCACACGGATGGTGTCGCCCACACCGCACTCGTTCTTCTCGTCATGAACCTTCAGCTTGCTGGTACGGTTCATGATCTTGCCGTACAGGGGATGGCGGACACGGGTCTTGATCTGGATCACACAGGTCTTGTCCATCTTGTCGCTGACGACCACGCCAACCCTGGTTTTCCGAAGTCCTCTTTCTTCACTCATTGAAGCGGCTGCCTCCTTTCAAGTCTTACGCCTGTTCCTTCGCATGAAGAACCGTCAGGGTCCTGGCAATATCGTGCCGGATCTCAGAAAGCTTCTTCACGTTCTTCACCTGACCAGTGGCCAGCTGAAAACGGAGATTGAACAGTTCGGTCTTCAACGCTGAAACCTGGGCCTGCAGCTCTTCTACAGACTTACCTTCAAGTTCTTTCGCCTTCATTACTGTTCACCACCCGTTTCAGTTGTCGCCATGTCGGCGCGCTTGATAATCTTGGTCTTCAGAGGCAGCTTGTGGGAAGCAAGACGAAGTGCTTCCCTGGCGACTTCCTCAGGCACACCCTTGATTTCAAAGAGAACACGTCCCGGCTTCACAACAGCCACCCAGTACTCAGGAGAGCCTTTGCCGGAACCCATTCGGGTCTCAGCGGGCTTCTCGGTGACGGGCTTGTCCGGGAAAATCTTGATCCACACCTGACCGCCACGCTTGGTGTAACGGGTCAGTGCGATACGAGCAGCTTCAATCTGCTGCGAAGTTACCCAGCAGGGCTCGGTAGCCTGAAGGCCATACTCACCGTAGGCCAGGAAATTGCCGCGATGGGCTTCGCCCTTCATGCGTCCGCGCATCACCTTGCGGCGCTTGACTCTCTTCGGCATCAGCATAGGTTACTTGACCTCCTTCGCAGAAGGGCCCTTCTTGGCAGTGGGAAGAATCTGGCCCTTGTAGATCCAAACCTTGACGCCCAGACGGCCGTATGTGGTCTTTGCCTCGGCAAAGCCGTAGTCGATGTTGGCACGCAGCGTCTGCAGCGGGATGGAACCTTCGTGGTAGTGCTCGCTGCGGGCGATGTCCGCACCGCCGATTCGGCCACCGACAGAGCACTTGATGCCCTTGACGCCGTTGACCTTCATGGCACGCTGGATGGACTGCTTCATCGCGCGACGGAAGCTGATTCTCTTCTCCAGCTGCTGGGCAATGTTCTCAGCCACGAGCTGGGCATCTCCGTCGGGCTGCTTGACCTCGTAGACGTTGATATGAGCTGCACGTCCGAGGAAATCGGTGACTTCCTTCTTCAGCTGCTCAATATTGGCGCCCTTGGGGCCGATGATCATGCCAGGCTTGGAGGTGAAAATGTTCACCGTCACAGTCTGAGTGGTCCTCTCGATATCAATCTTGCTGATACCGGTGGTGTAATACTTCTTCTTGAGCATCTCGCGGAGCTTGTAGTCTTCCACAAGATTGTTCGCGAAATCCTTCTTATCGGCGTACCAACGGGTGCTCCAGTCGTAGATAACACCCACACGAGCGCCATGAGGATTGACTTTCTGACCCATGGTTAAGCCTCCTTCGCCTTGCTGACCTCACGCGAATCCAGAATCACAGAAATGTGGCTGGTCCGCTTGAGCATGGGAGATGCGCTGCCACGGCTGCGGGCTACGTAGCGCTTCAGGGTGGGGCCGGGGTTCGCATACACTTCAGCAACATACAGGCTGTCTTCAGTGTAGGGAGCATTCTCACGGTTCACACCATTGGCGATGGCGCTCTCGAGCACCTTCAGCACGACGGGAGACGCTGCCTTGGGGGTGTACAGCAGGATAGCCTTGGCTTCCTTCACACTCTTCCCCCGGATCAGATCAATGACGATCTTCACCTTGCGAGGGGAGATACGGATATACCTTGCATGAGCCTGAGGCCGACGGTCGCGGCCTGCCTTGCGGGCTGCAGCCTTGTCCCTTTGTCTGGTTGCCATATCTTTTCACTCCTCTCGCTTACTTCTTGTTGGAACCCTTGTCCCCGGCATGGCCGCGGAAGGTCCGTGTGGGTGCAAACTCGCCCAGCTTGTGACCCACCATATCCTCAGTCACATAAACCGGCACATGCTTGCGTCCGTCATGCACTGCGATGGTGTGTCCCACAAATTCGGGGAAAATGGTCGAAGCGCGGGACCAGGTCTTGACGACCGCCTTCTTACCGGACTGGTTCATCTCCTGAACACGCTTCATCAGCGCCTTCTCAATGTAAGGGCCTTTCTTAATCGAACGACTCATTCGTCAGCTGCCTCCTTCCTCAGAGCTGCGCGCTTACTTCTTGCCAGCACGCTTGATGATCATCTTGTTGGAATACTTCTTGTGCTTCCTGGTCTTCAGGCCGAGAGCCGGCTTGCCCCAGGGAGTCACAGGTGCAGGCATACCCACAGGGCTCTTGCCTTCACCGCCTCCATGTGGATGATCATTCGGGTTCATCACAACACCGCGGACGGTGGGACGAATACCCATGTGGCGGACACGGCCGGCTTTGCCAAGACGGACATTTTCATGATCCGAATTGCCCACGGTGCCGATGGTGGCCATGGCGCCAAGGGGCAGCTTGCGCATCTCGCCGGAGGGGAGACGAACTGTCGCATAACCATTTTCCTTGGCCATGAGCTGAGCGCTCAGACCAGCGGAACGGACCAGCTGACCGCCGCGGCCAGGCTTGATCTCGACATTGTGAATCAGCGTACCAACAGGGATATTTGCCAGAGGCATTGCATTGCCAGGCATAATATCGGCGGTGGTGCTGGAGATCACCGTATCGCCCACCTTCAGGTCCAGAGGAGCCAGGATGTAGCGCTTCTCGCCGTCCACATAGTTGAGCAGGGCGATAAAGGCGCTGCGGTTAGGATCGTATTCAATGGCTGCAACCTTGGCAGGAATGTCCTTCTTGTTGCGCTTGAAGTCAATGATACGATACTTGATCTTGTTGCCGCCGCCCTGATGGCGAACGGTGATCTTGCCCTGGTTGTTCCTGCCGGAATGCTTCTTGAGATATTCCGTCAGGCTCTTTTCCGGAGTCTTCTTGGTGATCTCATCATAGGTCAGAACCGACATGAAACGCCGGGCGGGCGAGGTCGGCTTATAATTCCGAATAGCCATCTTTCAGTCCTCCCGTCTTACAGACCCATGCCATCAAAGAACTTGATGGGCTTGGAGTCTTCCTTCAGGGTTACATAGGCCTTCTTGACCTCAGGCGTTCTGCCCTGGGTGCGGCCGCGGCGCCTCAGCTTGCCGAGGGTCCGGGTCGTGTTGACCTTTGCTACCTTCACACCGTCTTCTTTGAACACTTCCTCGATGGCGCTCTTGATCTCGAACTTGTTCGCGGTCACGGGCACTTCGAAGACATAGCGCTTGGCATCAACGCCCTCCAGAGCCTTTTCAGTCAGGACGGGGCGGACAATCACGTCATGTACGTCTTTCATTTACGCGTAGACCTCCTCGACAGACTCCAGCGCGGCCTTGGTCAGAACCAGTTTGCCGGCATTCAGGATATCGTAAACGTTGAGCGTATTGACGTATGTAGTCTTGGCTTCTGCGAGGTTCGCAGTTGCACGGACCACATTCTCATTGCGCTCGGGCAGCACCACAAGAGCCTTGCGATCAGCCTTCAGTGCCTTGAGCACGCCGGCCATCAGCTTGGTCTTGCCCTCAGTGAGGTTCAGGCTGTCCACCACGATGATGTCACCATCCTGGAGCTTGGAAGTCATGGCAGACTTGAAAGCCAGACGGCGAACCTTCTTGGGAACGTTGATCACATAATCGCGGGGCTTGGGTGCGAACACCACGCCGCCGTGACGGAACTGAGGCGCACGGTTGCCATGATGACGTGCATTGCCAGTGCCCTTCTGGCGATAAATCTTGCGGCCGCCTCCGCGGACTTCGCCGCGGGTCTTGGCGCTCTGCGTGCCCTGACGCTGAGCAGCCAGATAGGAACGGACGACCAGATGCATGGCGGGAACGTTGACCACGCTGGCAAAAATGTTTTCGCTCAGCTCAACCTCACCAATGGCCGTGCCTTCCATATTGAATAGCTGGGTCTTAGGCATCTTTCATTCTCCTCCTTGTTGCTCAAGCTTTCACGCTGTCGCGCACAAGCAGCACGCTGCCGTTGGGGCCAGGAACAGCACCCTTGACAAGCAGCAGGTTCCGCTCGGCATCCACGCTGACCACTTCCAGATTCTGGATGGTCACCTTGTCAACACCGTAGTGTCCTGCCATGTGCTTGTTCTTGAACACGCGGGAAGGATCGGAGTTTGCACTCATGGAGCCGACGCCGCGATGATACTTGGAGCCGTGCGCCATGGGGCCAGTGTGCTGATTCCATCTCTGGATGGGGCCAGTGTAGCCATGGCCCTTGCTGGTGCCAGTGATGTCGATCTTGTCGCCCTCAGCAAACTGATCCACTTTGATCTCGTCGCCGACCTTGTAGCCGGTGCAGTCATCAAAACGGAACTCGCGCAGATACCGCTTGCTTGCCACGCCGGCCTTCTTGAAGTGGCCAAGCTCAGGCTTGTTGAGCAGCTTCTCAGCGCGCTTTTCGGTCAGTTCGCCGAAACCGACCTGAACAGCTTCGTATCCGTCGGTCTCTGTATTCTTCAGCTGCACCACTGTGCAGGGGCCCGCCTCAATGACGGTGACCGGAACAAGACGGCCGTCTCCGGTGAAGACCTGCGTCATGCCGATCTTTTTACCTACGATCGCTTTCTTCATTGTCCTTGTTCCTCCTGCCTCACAGCTTCATTTCGATTTCGACACCAGCAGGAAGTTCAAGCTTCATCATGGCGTCCACCGTTTTCGGATTCGGGTTCACAATATCGATCAGCCGCTTATGGGTACGGCGCTCGAACTGCTCGCGGCTATCCTTGTACTTGTGGGTAGCACGCAGGATGGTGATGACCTCTTTTTCCGTCGGGAGCGGAATGGGGCCTGATACCCTTGCGCCGGTCCTCTTTGCGGTTTCCACAATCCTGGAAGCGGACTGGTCGACGAGGGTGTGCTCATAGCTCTTGAGCTTGATGCGGATCTTCTGGTTGGCCATTGAATAACCTCCTTGATCGTTCTCGGTCACGCCGGGTTTTCCCCACTGCAGGTGCAGGTCTGCCCGCGCTTCGAGTCCGTCGCCCGATTTTCGGGCTGGTCCGTGGTAATTACCCGTCTGGCCTGACGGCAACTTACCACTTCATCCCTAAACAGACAGCGTCCGCTATTATATCAAACTCCAAACTGTTTGCAACCACATTTTTTCTTTTTTTTCTTCCTGAAGTCTTTGAAAACCCTTGTGTTATAAGGGTTCTTGGCATGTTATATTGTCCACGCACGTCTGTGTGTCCTTCTGTATTTTTTCAGATCCATCACAAGATATGCTGTGCCCGCTCCCGCAATGCCCCAAGAGCATATCAGGGTCTCCTCACGAAGGATGAAAAAGGCCCGGCCCGAAATGTGTGTTTCAGACCGGGGTGTGCTTTCAGAGATTGAGATTCCTGTCATAGCTGAAGACCGGGAGTCCGTTTTCGAAATCCACCTTCATGACATACGTATGGCGGTTCGGGTCATAGAGCGGGTCGCCGACAATCTCATCGTAGTTTCTTGCATGATAGCTGGTGTATACATTTCCCTGCGCGTCCCGAAAAAAGGTGTTGTGCCCGGGACCGTACATACCTTTTTCCTCATCCGTCTGAAGGACCGGGTGATTTACCTTGTGCCAGGCTGAAATGTCCATGGGGTCTGCCTCGGCATCCATCCACATCATGCCCATGCAGTAGGCGGGACTCGTGTCACTGGCGGAGTAGGTCAGGATCAGACGCTTTTCTGTCTCAAGCACCGTAGGCCCTTCATTCACCCAGAAGCCGTGCCTCTCCCAGGGGTAGGTGGGGGATGTGAGCAGCATCTGGGGTGTGTCCAGCGTGCATGCATCCTTCATCCTTGCAATATAGAGATTGGATATTTTCTTTCCTACACTCACTTTTTCCGCCCACACGGCATACCACTCGCCCCTGTGCTCGAAGACTGTCATATCCAGGGAGAAATCCTCAAAGGAGAAGGTGTCATCCCCGGCCCTTGTCAGCATGCCCATCTCTTCCCATGGGTCCTTCATCGGATCCTCTCCCGTGCACTTCAGGACCCAGGGGCGGATCTTCCATATATCCTCCCGCTCCCCCGCTGCAAAATACAGATACCACCCGTCCTTCACATAGTGAAGTTCCGGCGCCCAGATATGCTGGCTCATGGGGCCATGCTCATGGCGCATCCATACAGTCACTTCCTGTGCATCTTTCAGCCCGCGAAGGGTGTCTGAACATCTCAGAACAATCCGGTCATATGCAGGAACCGATGCTGTGAAGTACCACCGGCCGCGGATCAGCTGTATGTATGGGTCTGCCCGCTGCGGGATCAGGGGCTGGTTCCATTTGGTTTTCAGATAGTTTTCCTGATTCACTTACTTCTTCCTCCTTGGGCGTGTGCCTGCTGACTGATTGCGGATTCCCTCAGAACCTGCTAGGATGCTGAGGCATCATCGGAACATCTTGCAGGAAAAGATCTGATGTGATCTTCAAGCTTATCTTATCACGTTCTTCCCCCGGCCGCATAGAGCAACCCCGCTTGCCCCCACCTGTGCTATCAATGCGTGGCTAATGGTTCAATATCCTATGTGCAGTCTAATTAGGCGTTGCAACCATACATTTCGTATAGATACAGTAGAAAGTCTGTAAAGGAAGTCAAAAGATGCAGTATTTTTCCGTTTCCGGCCAGGACCTTGTCTGGCGCAACCGCGGTGAAACCCTTGTCATCTCCCCCTGGGGCGCAGATTCCCTCCGCGTGCGTTCCACCCTGATGCAGGATGTGGAGGATGTCCGCTGGGCCCTTCTGGACCCGGAGCCCCAGAAGGATACAGACATCCAGATCGATGCCGAGAAGGCTTCCATCCGAAACGGACGGATCCGCGCGGAAATCACCATGGATGACTGGCACCACTATGCCCGTATTGCCGTATACAACCAGCGCGGGACGCTGCTTCTGCAGGAGACCGCGCCAGCCAATGCCCTGGCGCTCAGGTCCAGAAAGTTCGAGCCGCATCTTGGAGGCGACTATGCCCTGACCGCCACCTTTGACGGGCAGGAGAATGAGCATATTTACGGCATGGGCCAGTATCAGGAGGAAAACCTTGACTGGAAGGGCTGTACACTGGAGCTGGCACACCGGAATTCTCAGGCCTCCGTCCCCTTTCTGATCTCCAGCCGCGGCTATGGTTTCCTCTGGCACAATCCTGCCATCGGGTCCGTGTCCTTCGGAAAAAACAGGACCACCTGGCACGCAGAGAGCACAAAGCAGCTGGACTGGTGGATCACCTGCGGCGACACGCCCGAGGAAATCTCCTGCCACTACGCTCGCGCCACCGGTTTTGCCCCGATGATGCCTGAATACAGTCTAGGCTTCTGGCAGTGCAAGCTGCGCTACTGGAACCAGGAACAGCTGCTGAATGTGGCCCGGGAGTACCACCGTCGCAATCTCAAGGTCGACGTGATTGTCTGTGACTTCTTCCACTGGCCGAAGATGGGTGATTACCGCTTCGATCCCGAGTTCTTCCCCGATCCCGCCGCCATGGTCCGGGAACTGGAGGACATGGGCATCAAGCTCATGGTCTCCATCTGGCCGCAGGTAGCCCTCACCAGTGAAAACTATGACGAAATGCTCCAGCAGGGGCTGCTGGTCCGGGCCGAATACGGCGAGCAGGTGGGCATGCGCTTCGTGGAGGATTCCATGTTCTACGATGCCACCAATCCGCGGGCCAGAAAGTATGTCTGGGAGAAGGTCCAGAAAAACTATTTTGACCATGGGATCCGCATCTTCTGGCTGGACGAGGCAGAGCCGGAGTATGGTACCTATGAGTTCAAAAACTACCGCTATCACCTCGGCAGCAATCTGCAGGTCGGCAACATCTATCCGCAGATGTATGCCCGCGGCTTTTATGATGGCATGCGGGAGCGCGGGATGGAAAACCCGGTCAACCTGATCCGCTGTGCCTGGGCCGGCTCCCAGCGATACGGCGCACTGGTATGGAGCGGGGATATCATGAGCCGCTGGGAGGATTTCCGCAGGCAGATCTGTGCGGGGCTCAGCATGGGCATGGCCGGCATTCCCTGGTGGACCACGGATATCGGCGGCTTTCACGGAGGAAATATTGAATCCCCGGAATTCCGGGAGCTGCTGATCCGCTGGTTCCAGTGGGGCTGCTACTGCCCGGTGATGCGCCTGCACGGCGACAGAAGGCCGGGCGAGCAGGTATACCGCTCAGACGGCACCGAGGTGCTCCCCTCCGGAGGTGACAATGAGATCTGGAGCTACGGTGAGGAGGCTTATCCGATCCTGGTCAAGTACATGAAGCGGAGGGAAGAACTTCGCGGGTACGTGCGCGGCCTCATGCTTCAGGCACACACGCAAGGCACGCCTCTCATGCGCGCCATGGCCTATGCCTACCCATCCGATCCGGTCTGCCCGCTGATCTCAGATCAGTATATGTTCGGTGACCGCTACCTGGTGGCACCCGTCCTGGAGCCTGGCGCCCGGAAGCGGAGTGTCTACTTTCCACTCGGCGCCTGGAAGGATGTGGACAGTGGCATCGTGTACCCGGGTCCCAGCCGCCGGGAGGTTCCGGCGCCCCTGGATGTCATCCCCGTCTTCGAAAAGCAGGTATGAAGTGCACGAAAAAGGACCTTCACTTGAAGGTCCTTTTTTCCATGCCTTATTCCGTCAGGCTTTCCAGTGCATAGACCATCACGACCGTCGCCGAGATATCAAGGTCCCCGCTGAACACCTGTGTGGCGAAGCCTGCATCCTTGGCCGCCTCCACCCTGGAGAATACGGCCCCAGAATAGCTCCCGTAGGACTCTGTCACAGACACGAGCTCTCCGAGCTTCATACCAGATGCTGCAGCCGCCAGCTCTGCCTTTCTCCTGCCCTCCGCGATGGCCAGCTGTAGTGCCTGATCGTTGGCCTCTCCGGACTGGGTGGACAGATACGAGATCCCATCCACAGAATTGGCACCGCTGTGGAGCGCCGTGTCGATGACATCGCCCGCCTTTGAGATATCGTGGACGGTCACAGACAGCTGATTGGATACCTCATATCCCGTCACTACAGGCTCCATCTGGGTGTAGTCATACCTGGTGGATACATAGAAGTAACGGGTCTGAATATCCTTCTCCTCCACCCCCATGTCCCTGAGTGCACCGAGGACTGCGCTCACCAGTTCGGCATTCTTTTCCGATGCCTCCGCTGCCGTCTTTGCGGATGACACCACGCCGAGGCTGACCACCGCCTCATCCGCCGCCACCTGAATGGTGGCGGTGCCGTTCACGGTCACGGTCGGAGACTCGGCCACGCTCAAACATGGAAGAAACAGCAGCATGGCGGAGAGCAGAAGGGCCATTCGTCTGATCCGGATATTTGTTTTTTTCATCTTGTTTTCCAATCCTTTCCCCCGTTTTATCCGGGCACTGATTTGGACGCACATGGCCTTCCACAGTTCCCGAAGTACATGACTTTTTTCAGTCATTGCCCGGCAGGGTGATGATCATGGTGCCCGTGTCGTAGAAGCGCAGAAGCCGCAGCAGCGAGACGCAGTAGGCCTGCCGCTCCTCCCAGGTGCCAAGTGAAAAGAGTTCCTGGACCGATTTGCCGTTGGGCGTCATGCGGATCACCGAGCGGGTGATTCTCTCCAGATCATACACATCCGTCAGGCGGCGGTTTCCGCCGATCCACAGACTGTAGCTGTTGCGGTAGATTTTTTTCTCCCCCGGAAGCCCGCGGGGAAAGGAGTCCAGGAGCAGGATTTCACCCTTCTCCACAAAGTCCGATACCAGGGCCGCAGCAGACAGGTAATGCCCCACCTCTGTCTTGAAAGGACCTGCCGTGCCGGCCGTCCCGGCCGAGAGATAGCCAAACGTCATGATGGCGTTCCCCTCACCCCGGTCATAGAGGCGCTGCGCGATGCTCATGATTTCCGCCCAGTCGTCCAGAGGCTTTACGAACCCGAAGAGGATCGCCCGTTCCCTGGAGATCATGGCATCGCTGAGTGTCTCCTCCACCAGGTCCGCTGTCAGGCGCTCCGAAAAAAAGTACAGCCGCTCTCCCCAGGCATCGCAGATCCGCCGAAGGACCGGGTACTCCTTTTCGGAGGCAGTCAGCATCCGGGATAGGTACTGGACTTTGACCGGGGACTTCCGGGGGTTGTTCGTATAAGAAAACAGCTTGGACACTTCCCAGAGCAGCTGGTCCACCGCGCTCTGTTCCTCCAGTCCCACCGCGCAGATCAGCGCATTGGCAATCGAGCTCGGTCCGCAGCCCTTGTTTCCAAAATAGCTGTCCAGATAAATGTACTCCTTTGTCTGGAAACGCTGATCCGTCTGGCTGATCAGCGGCAGCTGCCTCAGCGTCTCTGCCAGGTCATGCTTTTCCGTCTCGTGCATGGGCAGGGCAATGTCCTCCACATCGTTTTCCTCCGATGCGTACAGGTCATGCCGGGCAGACGGTGCATAGAGCATCCGGATCTGCTGGGGATCAAAATCCTGGGAGGGCGAGGCCTTCTCGCCGGTCAGAATATCCAGGACCGAGACCGTCGGATTGTCCGCCGGCGGTTCATCTTCTGGCAGTTCTTCGTCCGCCTCGTCTGAGGTTTCCTCCTCTGCCGCTTCCTTCGCCGCACTGGGTACCTGATCTACCACCAGGGCAACATCCGTGCGCCCGGGGCGTGGCAGCAGGCAGAGCATCAGGGCGAAGAGGAGCATGCCAGCCCTGAGCCGGAAAATGGTCTTTCGCTTGAGCATGTTCATTCTGTTCTTCCGATTGTTTTCATTTCTTTTCATTTCTGCTGATAGGTGCAGTCTTTCAGGTTCAGCCCGATGTCCGTCCAGTCGGCGACCACCTCGCCCCGCCTGGAGCCGAGGCCGATCTGCATGTACTTGTTGTATCCCGTGGCCCAGACACTGCCGTCATCCAGGACGAGGTAGCATGCAAGACTGCTGACAGCCGCCTGCAGGGCTGGTCGGCCGCTGGTCACGGCCTCGATGGGCAATGTTTTGGGTTTGCGGACACCGTTGCCCATCTGTCCCGTCTCACTGCTGCCCCAGAAGGTCACCCGGCCGTCTGAATGGATTGCCAGGCAGTGGCTGTTGTATGCCGCCAGAAAGACCGCAGGCTCCGTCAGGGGCATCACGGGTTCCAGCACATTTTTCTGCCGGCTCTCCGTGCCCGTCTGGTAAAAATCGTTTCTGCCCCAGGCATACACGTTTCCCTCTGCGTCCAGACCATAGCCGGAGGACCCGCCCGCCGTGATGGTGACCAGCGACGGTTCAATCTGAAGAAGCGTCGGTGCCGGATAGTTTTTTCCTACCTTGCACCCGGGCAGCTGGCCGTACTCGTTGGCACCCCAGCCCCACACTCTCCCCTGCTCGTCAAGACCCAGGGAGAACTTCCCGCCGCAGCAGATATCCTGCATTCTCTCCATTTCCAGCAGGACCGGACGGTTGTAGGCCTTTCTGTCCCCGGTCCCGATCTGGCCGTTACTGTTCCTGCCCCAGCCGTATACACGCCCATCGCTGGTTCTTGCAAGGCAGTGCCCGTAGCCACAGGCCACCTGCACGATGTCCTCCAGCCCTTCCACCTTCTGGGGCACTCTCACCTGCACGGCCGTTTTTCCATCGCCCTGCTGACCGTAATTGTTGTTGCCGCAGGTGTAGACCGTTCCGTCATCCATGAGCAGGAGCACATTTTCATTTCCACACTGAATATCCGCCACGTGGCGCCCGTCGATGCCCACAGCCACCGGTGCAGGATAGGGCACCCGCTTGTTGGTCCCGTCACCCAGCTGGCCACGGACATTGTCGCCCCAGCCCCAGATGACACCGTCCCGGTCCCGGGCAAGGGCGAAGCTTCCGCCGGAGCGAACCCACATTTCCACAGAATCGGAAGCTTCTGCATCTGTTCCCTCGCTCCCCACTGAAACCACCAGGACCTCCGCGGTCGATGAAAGCGGCAGCAGTACAATACAGACCGCCAGGCAGATGATCGCACGCAGCCATAGATTTTTACGTTTTATTATGCTCTTCATCGAATCATCCCTCATTCTTCTCTCTGCGGGATATGCTCCAGAAAATCATCCAGTGCATCGTCCGGACCCACCGCGCTGTAGACGAGCCCGAAGGCGGCGTTGTCCATGTATCCGCCCTCCACAACCTCAAACTTGAACATTTTCCCCTTGTTCGGTCCCCAGTGGATCTTCTGGGAAAAGCCCACCTGGCTTGCGTGGCAGTGGAAGGCATCCCTTGCAATCTCAAGGGCTGTGCGATGCTCCGGGTCCTCCGTCACGGTCCTGCTCCAGTCCATGCTGATTGGATTTTCCTTGTTCATGTGCAGATACAGTTTCTTCGGCTGCCAGGACATGTTCCTCTCCCCGTCCCGGATCAGCCGAACGCACAGATCCGCCACAGCCTGATGGCCCGCGTGACCATATTCACCCAAAAGACCCTGGGTGATGACCACCTGCGGGCGGGTGGTTTCAATGAGGCGTGCCACCTTGTCCAGCGCCTGATCTTCGCCCCAGTACTTGTAGATGTACTTCAGCTCATAGCTGAGCTTGTCATAAAAGCCCAGCATGTACGGGTATTCCCTGACGCCCGCCGTCCACAGGCCGTTGAGCAGCTCATGGTACCTCAGGTCTTCCTTGACGGTCATGTAAGCCACAGCCACATGGCGGTGCTCCTCCATGGCATACCAGGGGATCGTGCCGCCGAGGAACAGATACTCATCGTCCGGGTGAGCCACAAGGACCAGAATATCTGCCTCCGTACAGCTCTCCTGCCATTCCTGCACGTCTCCAGGAAGCTCGCCTTCTGAAAACGCGCGCAGCTCCAGCACCGGGATCGCACCCACCTTGCTGGTGGAGCGCAGCCTCACGCGCTCTGCACCACCTGCAAGGCGCACCACCTCGTGCAGGTATCCGCCGTCGTTGACCAGCCGGACCTGTGACCAGTCTCCCTTCTCCCAGACCTCCAGGCTCACGGGGGACGTCTCACTTTTCCAGATCAGATAGAGTGTATGGATCTTCTGCCCCTTTGGCGCATCCATCTCGATCCAGTTTTCCTTGTTTCTTTTGCCCTCATAGTACTTTTTCACCGAGCCGTCGGTCAGACGCCTGAGCTGATTTGTGTCCGTGCCACGAAAGGTGATTTCTCCTGTGAGCTCTGTGGCCACATTTTCCGCCACAGCCTGGGGCAGCAGAAGAAGACTCAGGATGAGGACGCCAAGCCACAGCCCGACTTTTCTTATATTCGATGCCATCTGCCTATTTCACCCGATCATCTGTTTTTTCTCTGCCGGATGGTCAGCTCCGGCTTGTTCAGTGTCACCAGGGAGTCCGGCGCCACATCCTCTGTGATGAACACGTTGCTCCCGATGACCGAATCATGCCCGATTCTTGTGTCGCCCAGCACCGATGCACAGGCGTACAGCGTCACATTGTCCTCGATGGTGGGATGACGCTTCTTTCCCTTCAGCTTCTGCCCGCCCCGGGTGGACAGTGCACCGAGTGTCACACCCTGATAGAGCTTGACATGTTCCCCGATGACTGTGGTTTCGCCGATCACAATGCCCGTCCCATGGTCAATAAAGAAGTATTCCCCGATGGTGGCCCCGGGGTTGATATCAATGCCGGTTTTCGAATGGGCATGCTCCGACATGATCCGGGGAATCATGGGGATCCCCAGTTCCACCATCTCATGTGCAAGACGGTAGACCGCAATGGCATAGAACCCCGGATACGCAAAGATGATGATGTCCCGGTTCTCGGCCGCCGGATCCCCGTCCACGAGCGCGTCAATGTCTGTGTTGAGCATGCTGCGCACATGGGGGATTCTGCTGAGAAAACGGCTGGACAGCTCCCTTGCCTCCAGGCTGATCGCCTTTCGGTCCCGCATTTTCCATGTTTCATCAAACGGCAGGACGTTGGCGATCTCGCGCCTGAGCATCAGCCGCACATCCTCCACAGTCATGCTCAGTGCCTGGACGGGATCATCCACCTCATGATGCCGGTCCGGATAATAGCCAAGAAACAGGATGGAAAACAGTCTTTCAATGATCTCGTGAATTCTCTTCAGGTCCGGCCGGTATCCAAGTTCCAGCCGGTCCACAGTCCGACCCTTCTGATAGTCGCTGAGAATCATTTCCTCCAGGTAGAGCCCGGTCAGTTTCTGATCTGAGCGCATCTCCTGCTCTGAGGTTCTGGCGTCCATGTTTTGTCCTCTTCTATACCTTTTTGTGCCTTTTTTTATCTTTATCACTGCTGATGCAGTGCATGCAGCCGGCATCGCATATGTCCATAAGGTGTTTTTTTCAAATCCCTTATCTGTTCTTGTTGATTTCCGAATGAAAATCGTATAAACTTATGACAAGATATCTGCGCTGCTTTTGGAGAAACGCCTGCTGCAAAGGAATCACGTCTTTTCCTTCGGTCTTCCGGAGGGGGACCACAGGAAATTCATTTTCCCCGATTCATGCAGGCAAGTCAAGTCATCTGTCCTGTGGGACCTGGCGTGCAGGCAGCACCTTCCACGAAATGGAACGTAAGCAGAATTTCACGCGGCCGTAACTGATTGGACCTTCCATGAAAATTCGAATCATTCAGACAGGAGGATACACATGGCCAGACAGAAGTCATCTCCGCACTCGCCAAAGGGACGCACAAAAAGCACGGTTCATCAGGCCGATCTGGTTCTTGCATCTCTCGTAAAATCGAAAAGAGAAGAGCTGCAGATGTCACAGACCCATGCTGCCTCCCTGCTGGGCTGCTCCAACACCATGCTGTGTCTGTATGAAAGCGCAAAGCGGCCAATTCCATGGGTCATCATCACCAGGATGGTTGCCGTCTACCATATCAATCCCGCCGCACTGTTTACCGCACAAGCGTCTGAGCATACGTATCCTGAGTTTGTGGAACAGTTTCAGGCGAAGAGCTATGCATTTTTTGATATGATTGTCCAGATGCTTGCGCAGGCGCGCGAAGAAGGAGCGAAGGAAGCACTGGCCGCCCACGGAATCAGCTGAGGATGTCCGGTGTATCTGATTTCATTGTGCATACGTTGCATCAGTACATGAAAGGAGTGTCTCTATGACCAAGTACGAATGCCCCTGCGGATATGTATATGATCCTGAAGTGGGCGATCCCGACAGCGGCATTGCTCCCGGCACGCCCTGGGAAGAAGTCCCGGACGACTGGACCTGCCCTACCTGCGGTCTGGGCAAGGACGCGTTCACCCCTGTTGAGTGACAACAAAAAGGAGCTTCGGCTCCTTTTTGTTGTTTCCATTATTCGGGGATACACATGGGGGATACACATGGCCTCATGGGACAGGGAGTGGAATCTATGGCCTTTGATCTCACACAGCCTCTGGTGATCGGCATTTCTTCCAGAGCACTGTTTAATCTTGAGAAGGAAAACTCCATCTTCGAGCAGAAAGGGCTGGAGGCCTACTCTGCCTATCAGCTGGCCCATGAGCAGGATGTGCTCTCGCCCGGTGCCGGCTTTCCCCTTGTCAGGGCACTGCTTCAGCTTAACGACCTGGCACAGACCGGCAAGCGGCGGCATGTCGTGGAGGTCATCATTATGTCGCGCAACAGCGCGGACACGTCCCTTCGCATCTTCCACTCCATCAAGCACCATCACCTGGATATCACACGGGCAGCGCTGACAGGCGGTGCGCCGGTTGTCCCATACCTCAGGCCCTTCCACACGGACCTGTTTCTCTCCGCCTCCTCCCAGGATGTCCAGGAGGCGGTCAATCACGGTACGGCGGCCGCAAGACTGCTGCTGGGCACGCCGTCATGCCTGTCTGCCCAGGAGCCTTCCCAGATCCGCATTGCCTTTGACGGCGATGCAGTCCTCTTCGGCTCTGAATCCGAGAGGATCTATAAGCAGGAAGGCATTGATGCCTTTATGAGCTATGAGCAGAGCCATGCCAATATCCCGCTCTCCATGGGGCCCTTTGCCAACTTCCTCATGACCCTCTCCCACATACAGAGCCTGTTCCCGGACCAGAGCATGAGTCCCATCCGTATTGCCCTGGTCACATCCCGCAATGCGCCTGCCCACGAGCGCGCCATCCGGACACTGCGTTCCTGGAAGGTGCGCGTCGACGAGGCGTTCTTCCTGGGCGGTGCCCCCAAGACCGAGGTACTCTCCGCCTTTGGAGCACAGATTTTCTTTGACGATCAGGCCCTGCATGCGCTTCCCGCCTCGGGTGTGGTCCCCTCTGCGGTGGTGCCCTATCCTGAGGGCAGCGATCCGTCCATTCCCCTTGGCACAACGCCCTCGGAAGGAGACCAGTGATGCTCAATCTGTTTGATGTGATCCCGAGAGGATTTTTCAATAATCTGTCATCTCAGGCCCGAAACCGGATCTGGTCCGACTGTCTCATGATCATCTATGAGGAATATGACCGGGAGGTCAGCTACCGTCTTCCCCGCTCCCGCATTCAGAACACCCTGGCCCGCTATCTTCTCGAAAACCAGGTGGACTGGCAGGACCCGGAGGTGGATGATCCGAAAAACTACATGACCATCGCAGGGAGCATCATCCGAAATCTGTGCAGCCCCGATGTCCGGTGGCTGGAGGAGGACAGTGACGAGAACACCTTCGAAAAACAGATCGTCATGACGGAGCAGGGGATCATGCTCGCCGAGTTCCTTCTTCAGCTCCGCCAGCCCGAGAAGGATGAGTATGCCAGCTACATTCTCGGGATCTATCATATTGTTACAAGCCAGACGATCTGGGAGACCGCCCCCTATGAGGACGGCCTGAGGGGCATCTACAGAAATGCCAAGGCCCTCTCCAAGTCCCTCAAAAAGCTGTCCACCTTCATTCGGAAAATCATTGAGCGCATGGCCTCGGAGGAGTCCCTCAAGAGCCTGACGGACAATATCGTGGAGTACTGCGACGGTTCCTTCATCCGCGAGTACTCACGCCTCACCCGGGGACAGAACATCCATCTGTACCGCGGCGACATCCGAAGAAAGCTGGAGGAGATCAGAGACGATCTGGAGCTTGAGGAAAGAATGGCCAGGTCCTGTGCCGAGATCGATCATCTCTCTCTGGAGCATGCACACCTGCGGATCCAGGAGATGATGGATTCCGCCCAGCGCTTCCTTTTTGACGATTATGACCGGATCATGGCGGATATCCGTCACAAGATCTACCTCTATATGCAGCTGGCCCTCGGGCGCGCCAGGTTCCTCCAGCAGAGGGAATCCAGCGCAAGAAGCCAGGTGCAGCAGGCGCTTCGCCAGCTGGTGTCCTCCGTGGACGAGAGCAGCATCCGCGAGGAAATCCCCGAGGACATGCAGCATCTGTTCAACCTTCACATGTACGAGTACATCGATACCCGCTCCATCCGTTTCCCCCGCCGCTTCCAGATGATCCGGGAGACGGAGGCAGTGGACGTACAGGAGATGACCGAGGAGGATCTTGTGCGCGAGCGGCAGATGCAGCAGAGAGAGGCACACAATCCCTTCTCCAAACAGAAAATGAAGCTGTTCCTCGATCTCCAGATGCAGGGAAAAGATGTCCTGCACACCGAGGATCTGCCGCTTTCCTCCCAGCAGGATCTCCTCACCTCCCTCTCCTCGGTCGCCTATGCCCAGGAGAACGGCTATGCCATCGTCCCGGAGGAGGGGTACGTGGAGGCAGACAGGATCCTGCTGAGGCGCTTTGAAGTCAGACGCGCCACAAAGCGCTCCACATGACATTGCCCACCGGGGGCCTGAAAGGAAGGAAATCACCCGATGATCCAAGTTGAGAACGCCACAGAAGAAAAGATCCCTGCAGGCAGCGAAGATGCGGAGAAGACTTTGAACCAGGTGCCGCCTGTCCCGGCATCACGGGACAGCGCGGATGACGATCCGCCTTTTCAGCGCTTTTACCGGGATGCAAGCCTTTCTGACCGGGAGGACTTTCAGCGCGCCTGCCGGCGCCTGCTCAAGACCACGTTTGTGGTGCGCGACCGGGACCCTGATTCCAAGCGCCTGTATTTCTTCCTCTCCCGGCACCAGGAAGAAGTGAGCGATTACCTGCTGCCCCTTGGCTTTGAGGCCTACGTGGATCGCGACATGGGGTTTGCCATGCTCCGGTCCCTCGAGGATCCCTCCCTTGGCAAGCCGAGAACCGGACATCTGTATCTGAGAAAGCAGGAGAGCATTGTGCTGTGCTGTCTGTGGGTTCTGTATGCAGACCGTATGAAGAGCGGGACCCTGCGAAAGACCGTGCCGGTGACCATGGGCGATCTGCGTTTTGAACTGGAAAAATACGGTGCCAGGGACCTGGTGGACAAGACCGCCATGGCCTCCATTCTCGCCCTCTTTGCCCGTTTTTCTCTCCTGGATACCACAGGCAAGATCGGTGAGGAGGACTTCACCATCCACCTGTACCCCTCCATGCTCTTTGCCCTGGACAGTGAGGCCTTCCGCGCCTTTGTCGACACCACGGCCGAGCGCATGAAGGAGGAGGGCGACACCTGGGAGAACACAGAAGCGGATGCCGGCGATGATGATGAAGATGAGGAAGAAGATCTGGCAGATGGCCTTTCAGATGAGGACAAGAACCTGACGCTGCAGGAGGTGGAAGAGAATGAGTGAGCATGCCCCGATTTCCCCGGAGCTCGTGTATGATCTGGCCCGCAAGGATAACACCCGCAAGACGGCCACCCGGCTGCGCCTCATCAACTGGGCAAGGTTCCAGGATGTGACCATCCGCCTGGGCGGCTCCACCCTGATTACCGGCGTCAACACGTCCGGAAAGTCCACGGTGCTGGACGCCATCATGTATGTACTGTGCGCCAACACCAAGTTCAATCAGGCCGCCGATGACAGGGACCGGGACGTGACCGGCTATGTCCGCGGCAACACCCACTCCGACGGCCCCCAGCAGTACCTCCGCCAGGGCGCCGTGGTGGGCTATATCGCCCTGGAGTTCTGGGACCCCACCATCCATGACAATCTTGTCATCTGCGCCTGCATCGAAAGCCCCCAGGAGAACGCCAGCACCACCCGCTGGCTGGTGAAACAGAACGCCTGCCTGGAGGATTTTTCCTTCACCTCAAAGGAAAACGGGAAGATGATCACCACGCCCGTCTCCCGCCTGACCTTCCGCGGTGAAAAGATGAAGATGGGGGACTTTCTCGCCAAGGAAAAGGGGCGGGAGACCGTCCTTCGCACCCTGGGCCTTCGCTGCAGCCCGCAGCAGCTGCGCCACAAGCTTCTTCGCATGATGGCCTGCAGGACGGACAGCAATCTCAGCCGCTTCATTCAGGACAACGTCCTGGAGCCCAAGGGCATTCAGTCCCTGCAGTCCCTGCGCAGTTCCATGGACCGCTTCCAGGAGATGCGCTCCATGTATCAGCAGCTGCTCGAAAAGCAGAAGCTTCTGCGCGAGGTAAGCCGCCAGAGCGAAAAGTACCACGCCCACGAGGACCGGGTGCGGCTCTTTCGCCTGATGCTGGTCTACCAGGAATACGTGTATGTGACAGAAGAGCAGGCGCGGCTCAGTCAGGAGCTTCGCGACAGCGAAAGCCGGAAAAAGGCCGCGGTCGTGGCCTTTGAGGAGGCCGAGGTGCGGCGCGACCGCGCCCAGGAGCACTATGCCGTGGTCTCCAGCAATGAGGTGATTCAGAATTTCCACGCCTCCCAGAAGGCGCTGGAGGACCAGATTGCTGCCATGGAGGATGACCGGACGAAATATGAAGAGGCCGTAAAGCGTCTGGATGATCTGCAGAATGCTCTGTGCGGCCCGCTTCGCTGGCTGTGCCTTGAGCAGGGGCGAGACAGCGAGCTTCTCTTCCAGGTTGCCGGCCTTCACACGGACAGCAACACCTACCGTGCAGCCTTTGAAAAGCTCTGCGGCCGGGTGGACGACATCACAGGCCAGCTGCAGAGCACCCGGGTGCACCTGGAAGATCAGATCAAAAAAAGCGAGCAGCGCCTGGCGGATCTCCAGTCCCGTCTGGAGGCACTGAAACGGGGACAGCGTGTCCTTCCCCAGGATATACAGCGGGCCTGGGATGCCGTCCGGGACGCGCTGCCGGACACGTCGCCCGTGCGCATCTTTGCAGACCTCGTGGACGATATCCAGGACGAGAGCTGGCGGGACGCGCTGGAGCATTTTCTCGGCGTCCACCGCTTTGACCTGATCCTGAACCCGGAGGACGCAAAGGCGGCCGTGGAAGTACTGAAGCATTTCCCGGACACAGGCCTTTCCGTCCTGGTCGGCTCAAAAGAGGAGCCACTGTTTTCCCAGGAGGCAGGCGGCGAATACGCCGACAGTCTTCTGCTCATCCGCCAGGCGGATGCAAAGCGTGCAGCAAGGCACCTTCTCTCTCACATCCGCCTGTGTGCCACCACAGAGGAAGCGCTCCGCTACCCGCAGGGCGCCCTGACACGGGACGGCTTCGTGGTGGAGCATGCAGCCGCCAGGTATATGGACCCCTCTGATATCGACTATGTCCTGGGAGAGAGCGCCATCCCGCTGCAGATCCACTACCTCACCCGCCTGTCGGAGGAGACAGAGGAGGAGCTGGCAGCGCTTCAGGAGAAATACCGTGACGTGACAGAAAAGCTCCGGAGCCTGAGGACAGCGCAGTGGAAGGCAGAGTACTACCGCTTTGACGCACCCCAGCTGCTGCTCCAGACCGAAGCCGCCCTGAAAAAGCTCCAGGACCAGCTGGAGCAGGTACGGCGGGACCCGTCCATTGCCAGCGCCATCGCCATGCTGGAGACAGCGGAGAAAGACCTGAAATCCGCAAGGCTCCTTGCCCAGAAGGCCGGGGACGAAAAGCGGGATGCGGAGGTTTCCTGCCAGCGCCTCGCGGGACAGCTGCAGGACCTTGAACGCTCCCTGAAGGAGCGGACGGATGCCTGGGAGGAGGAGCGAAGGCGGGAGGCTTCCATGGTGGAGCTGATGCAGGCGCAGTACGATGAGCGGCGGAAAAACAAAAATACGACCATCGTCATCCATGAGCGCCAGGTACAGCGGCTCGAAAGCGATCTGGACGCCGTGCGTGACGACCTGGAAAATGCGCAGCTGGCCTACCTGCAGCTGATGGGCATGAACCTGAACATGCGCGGTCCGTCCCAGATTCCCTTCTTCCTCGGGCAGCTGCGGGAGATCACCAACATCGAGATAGAGGAGACGGACCGCAAGGTCAAAGACGCCTTCCATCGCCTGGAAAGCGACTTCCTGCACGACTTTGTCTCCACCCTCTCCGAGCAGATTGAACAGGCCCGGCGCGACATCCGCGAGCTCAATGATACCCTGCGCCAGCTCCCCTTCGGGCAGGACAGCTATCGCTTTATTCTGCGTGAAAAGCCGGAGCGCAAGGCATTCTTTGACATCTGCCGGCAGATGAGCTCCAACCTCCTCACCCCCGAGGATGAGCTGGCCGGGATGGACGATATCGGGCAGGAGATCCAGGACTTCATCCATATCGTGCTCGCCGAGGAGGACGAGGAAGAATACACGGACTATCGGCGGTATTTCTTCTACGACATGGAAATCACCTCCCGCCAGGGTGAGACCACCGTCACCGCCTCCCTCTCCAAAAAGCAGGGCAGCGCCAGTGCCGGCGAAAAGAACACGCCTTACCTGATCATCCTCGCTGCCTCCCTCCTCCAGTGCTACCCCCAGAAAGCCGTCTGTGCCCGCATGGCCTTCCTCGATGAGGCCTTCCATGCCCTCAGCCAGGACCGTGCCGAGCAGCTGGTGCGCTACTTTGAGGACCATCACTTCCAGGTCATCTATGCGGCACCGCCCAAGATGATCTACCCCATCGGGCCATGGATCTCCACCGTCGTGTCCCTGATTCAGACGGGCCGCTACACCCAGGCCGTGGAAGGACTGATTGATGTGGAGGAGGAGGAAAAGCCGCAGGACCCAACCTGAATGACCACCTGACAGAACGGACGACAGAAAGGACATTGCATGGCGCTCAACCATCAGCAGGAGGAAGTGCTGACCCGGCTTCTTGACAAGTGGGAGCGCACAAAGGAGTGCAGATCTTCCCTGCCTCCCGCCCGTGTGATCCGGCTCCTCCCGCAGGACGTGATGAAAAACTATCACGATGACGGTCTGGATCCCGACGATGTGAAACTGTTTCATCAGCATCTGGAAGACCTCCGGGAGGCCGGCTATGTGACGCTTCTGTGGGAGAAGGGCAGCGCGTATCACAGCGTGCTCAGGTCCATCGACCTGAATCCGTCTGCGCTGGATCGCGTCTACCAGGCCCTCGGGCGCGAGAATCTGGCCGCCAGAACCCAGAGGGAGATCGACTGCCGGAAGGCACTCCTTGGAAAGTCTCCAATCACGGACCGCTTTCTCCTCCAGCAGATCGATCTTCTCTCCGATTTCAGGAATCCGCAGTACACCAAAGAGGAAAACGAGGTGCTCGTCCCGCTCCTTCTCTTCATTCTCGAGAACAGGACAGAAATGATGGAGCGGGAACTGTCCATGCACCTGTTTGGAAACAGCAAGACCTTTGAAAGCTGGAAAAGCAGGGCATGCAGAATCCTTCGGACATTTGGGGATGACGATCTCCCGGAGGACATGTCCCCGAAGGATGAGCAGGACCTGCTCCTCTCAGAGCATCTGATCTATTCCAATCCCTCCTATGTCTACCTGAAGGGCCACTGCAGACTGGTCTTTGAGGGGGAGGAGGCCGTCACCCTCACAGGTGACACCCCCTTCGCCTTCTCATCCCAGGCCCTGTCCCGCCTGAAGGGCATCGAGATTCTGGACAGTACCCTCATGACCGTGGAAAACCTCACCAGCTATCACCGGATGCAGCTGACGGATACCACGTTTGTGTATCTCGGCGGCTATCACAATTCCGCCAAGAGTGCCTTTCTCCGCCGCATCGCGCAGGACCATCCCCGTCTTCGGTTTTTCCACTTCGGGGATCTGGACCCGGACGGCTTCATGATCCTGGAGCACCTGAAAAGAAAAACCGGCGTGGACTTTCTTCCATGGCACATGGACGCAGAGGACCTTGTCAGGTACCAGCCTTACGAAAAGGAGCTGGAGGAACAGGACAGAAAAAAGCTCCGGACCCTCCTTGAAGAGGGAAAGTACATAGAGCCCCTCACCTGGATGCTGGAACATGGCAGAAAACTGGAGCAGGAGATCATCTCCTGGGATCTGTACGAGCAAAGGCAGCGTGCATCCATCGCCAAGAAAGAAGATGAAGAAACATGATGCCCATGAAGCAGCTGGCAGACAGGGCACTTCTCGCCCTTCTGTCCTCGCAGCGGCACTCCTGGGAACAGGGAGTCGCCATGCAGGCCGTGATGGACCTCAGAAGAATGGATCTGCTGATCCCCATGGCCTACGAATGCGCCAACCGCATTCGCCCGGACGGCCGCATCGCCAGCATGGGAGACGAGCACGCGTGCACGGATCCCGCCTCCTGCGGTCTTCCACTTATGGTCGCAGCGCGTGAGACCAGTGAGCCCTTTCTTTTCTGGGCGCTGCACAGGCTCCTGCGCTATATCCTTGAGGATGCGCCGAGGGCCGGGGACGGGACCGTCTTTCATCTGGACCACAGCCACGAAATCTGGGCGGACTCCGCCTATATGCTGCCGCCCTTCCTTGCCGCCATGGGATATGCTGACGAGGCCTGTCGGCAGTACTGGGGCATTGTCCATCGTCTTCAGAACGAGCAGGGACTGATCCGCCACATCTGGAATGAAGATCAGGCACAGGCTACGGACCCGGCACTCTGGGGCGTGGGCAACGGCTGGGTGCTGGCAGGGACGGTGCGGCTTCTGCAGCAGCTGCCTGAGGACCGGGAAGATCTTGCCTCTCCCCTTCGCCTCGAGCTTCTGCAGCTCCTGCAGGTGCTTCTCTCACATCTCCCTGAAAACAGACTCTTTCACAACATCCTCGATGACGAGCATTCCTTTCAGGAGACCAACCTGACCCAGATGGTTGCCTGGTCCATCCTTTGCGCCACGAAACATCGGTTCCTGGACACTTCGTATCTCAAGACGGCCCACGCCCTCGCAGATGCCGTTGCCCCGCACGTCGACCGCTACGGCATCCTCCACGATGCCTGCGGCGCGCCCCGGTTCGACCGGGCAGGCATGGCACCTGAGGCCCAGGCCTTCCTGGTGATGCTCCTGTCAGAGCTCGATGCCGAATCACAGGGCCTCCACAGTTGACTGTGGAGGCCCTGTTTCATGGAATCTTCTCTTCCTTCACACGCTCTCGCCTGATCCGGCCTGCGAGGCACTGCAGACACCCCTCATTCAGCCATACGCGCACATGGAAGATTTCCTCCATGCCGCACGTGTCCCTGACGGCTGTATTCACGGTGACCCATGCAGGCCTTTTACCTTTGCTGACCGTTTCGCACTTTCGAGCGAGGCTTCACGTATCCTCAGAAGGCACCTTCTCTCCCGTGGCACCCGGCTTCCCTCAGTCTTTCCAGAGTTTCCACGGTGCATTCCCCTGCTGCCACATCTTCTGGAGCATGTCATGCTCCCGCTTGGTGTCCATGCACTGCCAGAAGCCCTTGTGTGCGTAGCTCATCAATTCGCCCTCCGCTGCCAGGCGCTCCAGCGGTTCCCGCTCAAAGACCGTGTCATCCCCTTCAATATAGTCAAGGACTGCAGGGGTGAGCACCATGAAGCCTGCATTGATCGGTGCGCCGTCCCCGGCACTCTTTTCCCGGAAGGAATGCACCGCGTTGTCCCCGCCGATGTCCAGAACGCCCTTTTGCTGCTGAAGTGTCACCGAGGTCAGCGTGGCCTTTTTTCCGTGCTGCTCATGGAATTCGATCAGCTTGCCGATGTCCACATCGCACACACCGTCACCATAGGTCATCAGGAATGTCTCATTCCCGATGTAAGGACGGACCCTTCGGATTCTGCCGCCGGTCATTGTGTTCAGACCAGTGTCCACCACCGTAACCTTCCATGGCTCGGTATGCCGGTCATGGACGATCATGCGGCGCTCCGGACGTTCCTGGGTAAAGTCAAAGGTGATGTCCGATGTGTAAAGGAAGTAATCCGAGAACCACTGTTTGATCATGTGCTGCTTGTAACCGGCACAGATGATGAATTCGTGGATCCCGAAGGAGGAATAGCCCTTCATGATGTGCCAGAGGATCGGCATGTTGCCGATCTCAATCATGGGCTTTGGCTTAAACTGGGACTCCTCGGAAAACCTGGTACCATAGCCGCCAGCAAGAATCACTGCCTTCATATGATTAACTCCCCGCTCTCTGTGCCCGGGATCCCTCATCGCCCCTGCACGCACACACAAAGTCCTGAAAGATTCTGCTGCTGTCCGGATCCTTCACGGGCATGAACTCCGGATGCCACTGAACCGCCTGGACCCACCGGTGATGTCGGCTGCGCACGCCCTCCACCAGCCCGTCCGGTGCCACCGCCGTCGCGCACAAATCCCCGGCCATCTCCCGGATGCCCTGGTGGTGATAGCTGTTGACCGGAAGTCTGTGTTTCCCCAGCAGCTTTTCCAGCCACTCGCCCTCCACCAGCGTCACCTCATGGTCCGGGGCATCGTACGGCTTTTGGCCGTGGTGCTGCACAGTAGAATGCAGCTCCGTCGGAATATCCTGATACAGCGTGCCGCCAAGAAATACATTGAGCATCTGAAGACCTCTGCAGATGCCGAATACCGGCATGTCGCGCCGCAGCGCCTCCCCTAGAATGAACGCTTCCATGGCGTCCCGCGCAGGGCAGAGTTCGCCGCATGTATCCCGCTTTTCCTCCCCGTATCGTGCAGGATCCACATCCTGCCCGCCTGTCACCAGCACACCGTCCAGATGGTCCAGGAGCAAGGAAAGCACCTCGTGACTGTCCGTCAGGGGCAGGATCACCGGCGTGCCGCCGGCCGCTACGATGCCCTCCTGGTATCCCGGCAGCATCCAGATGCTCTGTTTTTCATCATCCCAAAGAGGAACCAGCCCGACGAGGGGCCTGCTGTCCTGTTTCATACTGCTCACCCACAATTTCAAATGGCTTTCCCTGTCAGCTTTTCGCGGATCTCCCGGAGGTCCTCCTGCTCTTTCTTCAGGAGACGGAGAAAATCCGCCGTCTCATCATCTTCCATGAGCTGCCGTCCGACTTCCTCCACCACCATCCGGAAGTCTCCTCTCAGGCCGTCCACACCATCCCGGCTCAGGGGACAGACCGCACGGGCACGAAGATCCATCCGGGCAGCCATCTGCCCATCCTCATCCTCCAGCGGCAGAAGCGGAAACAGCCTGCAGGCAAGGGGGCGCTTCTCGCGCTCGCACCTGCCCTCACACACCAGGATCTTCCCCGCGGCCCCTTCCACGATCCGAAAGGCGGGATCATCCGCGTAGAATGCTTCTTCTCCCGGAAAGAGCAGCATACCTGTCTCCTCGCCCGGCAGCGACCTGCAGCAGGCGGCGCCACATACTCGCCCGCAGTCCCGCTTCAGAGGCGTCAGATCCTGCAGCTTTTCGCGGCAGGCACGAAGCCGCTGCAGGCGCTTTTCCTGCGCTTCATCCTTCACAGAATGCATTCCATGCCCACCTTCTGCGGCTTCAGACCGCAGGATTCATAGAATTTCTGTGCGGCGGTATTCAGGCTCCAGACGTTGAGCGTCACATTGTAGCAGCCCGCATCCTTTGCGAACTGCTTCACATACTCGTACAGCTCCCGTCCGATATGCTGGCCCCGCATCTGCTCATCCACGCACAGATCGTCAATGTACAGTGTCCTGATATCACACATCAGCTGATCGTTCTCATACCCCTGGAAGATGCAGAAGGCGTAGCCCAGCACCTTATCCTCCCCGTCTGTCGCCACAAAGACCGGCCGCTGAGGATTCTGAAAGAGCTCCTCAAGCGTATCTGCAGTATACTTGGTGCCCGCCTTGAACAGGTCCGGCCGCCCGAGGTGGTGGACCATGTTGACCTGGTGGAGCAGCTCCATGACCCGGGGAATATCCTTATGTGAAGCCTTGCGAATGCTGTGCATATGTTTCAACTCATTTCATTTTACATGTTTTTCTGCCTGAATGCTGTTTCGCGCTCATCCTGTTGCAGCATAGCAAAGGGGTATAGCCTTGTCAAACTGCCTGTGCATGCTGGTTGACGTCATATACATGACATGCTAGCATAGCCCCCGCCGCCTGAGGCGGCCTTCTTTATGTGAAGGATGTTGCCCGCTTCTGTGTATCATCTCCCGGGAACATCCGGAAAGGATCATGCAGTATGCAAAATCAGGAACGCTCCAAAATGCTGGGCACGATGCCCATGAGGGCGCTGGTGCCCAAAATCTCTGTCCCCGTCATGATGTCCATGCTGGTGCAGGCACTCTACAATGTCGTCGACTCCATCTTCGTGGCACGCTTCAGCCCCACCGGTCTCACGGCAGTCTCCCTGGCCTATCCCATTCAGATGCTGATGATCGCCCTGTCCACCGGCATGGGCGTAGGTATTTCCTCCCTGATCTCCCGCCGCCTTGGCGAGAAATCCTCCGATCAGGCACGTCTGGCCGCGTGGAACGGCCTGGCCATCCTGGTCTGCGGGAGTCTGTTGTTCACTGTGCTTGGTCTGTTCTTTGCCCCGGCATGCATGCGCCTGACGGTTTCCGACAACCTTGCCGGGGCAGAGGAGATCCGGCAGCTGGGCACCACCTACCTGTCCATTGTGTGCACCTTTTCCCTGGGGCTGTTCATGGCCATTCAGTTTGAGCGCATGCTCCAGTCCACGGGCAATACCATCCTTGCCATGGCGACGCAGATGGCCGGTGCCGTGACGAACATCATCCTGGACCCCATCATGATCTTCGGTCTGCTGGGATGTCCCTCACTCGGTGTGGCCGGCGCTGCCATTGCGACCGTGATCGGCCAGTTTGTCTCCGCCATCCTGGGTTTGGTGCTGAATCAGAAGAAAAACCCTGAGCTGATCCTGCACGTGCGGGAATTTCATCTGAACCTCCAGCTCATCCGTCTGATCCTGGCCGTTGGCTTTCCAAGCACCATCATGCAGGCCATTTCCTCTGTCATGAACATCGGGATGAATGCCATTCTCTCCGGCTATGCAGAAGGCAATGCAGCCGTGAACGTTCTGAATGTGTACTTCAAGCTTCAGTCCTTCATCTTCATGCCGGTCTTTGGACTGTCCACCGGCCTGATCGCCATTGTAGGATACAATTTTGGTGCCCGGGACAGACAGCGGGTCTATGATGCCATCAAGGTGGCACTTCTGTACGCCCTTGTCATTATGCTGATAGGTACCCTCATATTCTGGACGATCCCGGGCCCGCTCATGAGTCTGTTTGAATCGGATGCGGATGCAGTTGTGACCGCTGCGATGAGCCGCATCGGCGTGCACGCCCTGAACATCATCTCCCTGTCCTTTCTCGCTGCAGCTGTCGGGATTATTCTCAGCAGCGTATATCAGGCAGTGGGCAAGGGACTGTACAGCCTGATCATGAGCGTGTGCCGCCAGTTGCTGGTGCTGCTGCCCGTGGCTTTCCTCATTTCCCGTCTTTCCCCGGATGTGGCACAGATCTGGTGGTGCTTTCCCATCTCGGAAGTCGTCTCCTGTGTGATCTGTCTCCTGCTGTATCGGAAGCTCGACCGCACCATGCTCGCCACACTCTGACTTTCTGAAAATATCAGCTTTCATACCGCGCGGCGTCTGTCATATCAGACGCCGCGCAGTTTTTCTGATGACTCTCCCCGCCTTTCAGGTTTCTCGCTGCGCTTTACAGAGTCATTGAAACCCGCCACTATGTGAGGTATACTGCCTCTCACCATTGACGATGAATACCCTGGGATTCCTGGTGCCTGCCTGAATAAACGATACACATCAGCAGGACCTAGAAAGACTCACCCATGCAAATTCCGAACCTTCCCCAGATGCTTGAGATGAGCACCTGCGTTGTTCCGTTTTCCATCCTCATGATTGAGTTGGATGACGACCGCGCATTTCTTTCTGACCTGTATTTTCAGTACAGATCAGTGATGTACCGAGCTGCTGCCCGCTATTTTAAAAATAATCCGGCCGAGATCGAAGAAGCCTTCTCAGATACACTTGAGCGCCTATGTAAATATTGCGACCATGTACGCACAATTCCTCAGAACAGGCTGCGCGCCTATCTTGTGAAAACGGTGGATAATGTCTGCCTGACGCGTCTGGCCGACATCCGGAAAGAAATGGATCACACGGCGTTTTCCATGGATCAGGAATGCGCGGAATCGCTGCCTGCCCATGAGGATGTCGTCGAAACCGTCCTGAGTCACTGCACCGTAGAAGAATTGTACCAGTATTTTGATCAGTTGAGCGAGAGAGACCAGTGGCTGATCCGAATGCGGTATGTCCATCAGATGAGCTATGCCGAAATGGCACAGATATTGCATCTGAATGAAGGAACCGTTCGAACCGCACTGTCTCGTGCTAAGCAGCGTCTGGAAACCCTCATATTGCAGGACAAAAAAGATGACGGAAGCATGCAAAAAACATAAGCGGAAGGAGGCGGTTCATCATGACATCACGTGAAAGTAACGATTCCTATCATAGCCTGCAGGATGCAGCATACACCTTTCTTGGTGAGATGCTCCTGGAGCGCGACACCCGGCAATACATGAAAGAAGCAGAAGATTCCGGTGCAGACACGGAACTGATGACATCCTTCTTCAGGATGTATGATGCCGAGAATCTGAAGAAGATTGAGCGCTTCTGCCGCAGAAAACAGAAAACACAAGTAAAGCAGCTTTTTTTCCGGAGCCTGCAGATTGCGGCCGTCATCATCATTGTCCTGTTTTTGGCAGGCGGTGTTGCCATTGCTACGAATCAAACCATTCGCGTTCAACTTATGAAGATGCTCCTTCACGTGGAAAAAGAGTACACTGAGATCCAACTGGTGGAAGACGAAACGACTTCTTTCGATGTGCCATCCGACTGGCAAGGCACCTGTTTTCCTTCATATATTCCGGACAACATGCAAATTGTTCAGCTACTGAGTGACGTGAATCACATCATGTATCGAGGAATAGATGACAAGTCTCTCAAGATCATATTCTCTGAACATGATAGCAATACTGGTGTTGCACTTGATACTGAGAATGCATCAGTACAACCCATCACAGTTCATGGTTATGATGGACATATCGCTGTGAAGGATAATAGATTTGCCATTTTCTGGACAGATGGGATAAACTACTACATTCTACGCACTTGGAATCTGGGCGAAGATGTAACCATTCGGATTGCAGACAGCGTAAAACCGATTCCTTGATTATTTTTTGTTGGTTTTTCGGATCGCATGTAACAAATCCGTTCCCTTTTCGGTTATATATAGTGAAGGATCAAAAAAAAGGAGGAGTATTATGAACCAAATAAAGCGTTGTGTCATTCTAGTTGCACTGATCCTCACATACACTAGTGCATTGTCGCAATGATATTTTTAGTTATTTTCGCTGCTTTGAGATGGCTTTTAATCGACTGAATTGGCGAATTTGTTTCACGTGAAACAGTCGGTGTATCAACCAATTAATTGCTAATTAGACAGAAATATGCTAATATCCTCCCGGGCATCATACAACTTTTTAGAAGGAGGATATTATGGCAATTACAAGATCATACAATCGAAAAACCGACACGTACTATGCATACGAGACAACGTATGTCTGGAGCGAGGAAAAGCAAAAAAAAGTTCAGAAAAGACGCTGCATCGGTAAGATTGATCCGAAGACGGACAAGATTATGCCGACTGGTAAAAGGGGGCGGCCGCGCGCTAAAAACACCAATATCACCGCAGACAATTCTCAAGATGACAGAGAAATTAGCATGCTGAACCAGCAAAATTATCGACACTTTATGAAAATAACTGCTGCAAATATCACCGAAATTCAAACACTTCTTGGCGAAATCGCACAGGAGATGGGTAAGCTATCAAAAGACTGATCATGATCAAAGTTTCCTCCTTTATGCGATTTTAGAAGAAAGCGGTGATAGCATGGCTAAATCTCAGCAGTATCATGTCGCATTATCTCAAGACGAACGCAAACTAATCAAACACTATTACAAAGCTTCGCTAAAGAGCACGACGAGAGCAAACCGCTATAAAATCTTGCTTGTCAGTGATGAAAATCGCCAAAAGACAAAAATGACATACAAAGAGATTGCTGCAAAGGTAGGTGTCTCAGAGCCGACGGTTATCAACACATTGAAGTTGTTCACTAAGGAAGGCGTAGAGGCACTTGATAAAATCAAACGAAGCAATCGTTCAAATGTCGCAAACCTAAAAGTGGATGGTGACTTGGAAGCCAAAATCATTGCTATGGCATGTGGAACCAAACCCGAAGGTTATGCTCAATGGACTTTGTCCTTGCTTGAAGAATACGTTGCGGTTTTGTTGGAGCAAGATAAATCTTATGACTTTGATCATCTGGACAGATCTACGATCGGTCGCGCCTTACTCCGCAATCAATTGCGACCACATTTGAATAAATATTGGTGCATACCCCCTGAGAATGATGCAGAATTTGTAGCACGAATGGAGGATGTACTGGATGTATACAAACGCCAATATGATCCTGAATATCCTGTCTGGTGCATGGATGAAAAACCTTATCAACTATTGGATGATGCGCGGAAGCCATTGCCCATGCGCATAGGTAATATCGAGAAGATTGATTCAGAATATGTCAGGGACGGAACAGTAGCAGTTTTCTGCTTTATCCAACCACATACGGGACGAATTGTCCAAAAAGTAGAGGAAACCAGAACTGCTGTAGATTGGGCAGAAAAGATCAAGTATTTAGTGGATGTAATTGCTCCTGACGCGAAAAAGATTACGTTGGTTATGGATAATCTCAATACCCATAGTGATGCTTCTTTGTACAAAACATTTCCGCCGGCAGATGCCAGAAGAATAGCAAGAAAGTTGGATATCCATTATACGCCTAAACATGGAAGCTGGTTGGATATTGCTGAAATAGGCATTCATATCTTGACCAAGCAGTGCCTGAACAGAAGAATTCCATCTATCGAGATACTACGTAAAGAACTGGACGCTTGGGAAAGCCACTATAATCAAAATTCGAAGCCCATAGATTGGCAGTTCACGATAGAACAAGCTCGTATAAAATTACATCGCGTTTATCCGGATATCGATAAAGAAAAAGCAGCAAGAGACAGTCGCAGAAAAGAAAAACAGAAGGCCTGAAACAGCATAGATATATGCTGAATGGCCCATTCTTGAAGGGCGTAGAGCATGAAAATTTAACTAAAAATGTCGTTGCGACAATGCA